>DUSC01000153.1 GCA_012842935.1 Hyphomicrobiales bacterium
GTGCACAAGCGCCGCCGTGAGGCGTGCCGTGCCTTCGCCGATGCCGATGTCGACGGGGAAAAGCAGCCATGTCGGCATGGTTCCCGCCATGGCCAGGTCGAAGACATCGATGATCGACGTAGGCGCCGTGGGGATGCTGATCCGGCCTGTGAGCGCCGGCGGGTAAAGCACGACGAGCATCGCGTAGAGCAACAGCGCTGCGACCGCTGCGCTCCGAATGGGCACGGCGAAGTCGGCCTGTTGCGGAAGTGCGGCCGTTGCCGCCGACGCCGGCTCGCGACCGCGGATGACCTCGCCGGACGCACGGGGCCGCAACGTCGCGCTCATGCCACCATCCTCCTGTCGTCGGCGAGGTAACGCAGGATCGCCTCGGCCGAGAGGGTCGGGCCGTCGCGTCGCGCATACGCCAGCTTGATCGTCCCAGCCGCGCGTCGATAGGATGGCTCCGCGAGCATTTCGCGGACGAGAGCGGGGAGTTTTCCCTTGCCGACCGCGTCTTGTATCAGTGTCCGCGCCGCCCCCTTGCGCTCGAGAAGATGGACGTTCGTGTCCTGTTCGGGCTGGGGCGGGATGCCGATCAGCGGCGTGCCGGCCGCCATGGCGCACTGGACGCTGCCCTGGCCGCCTGCGGTGATGGCAAGATCGACGCGCGGCATGATCCTGTGGCTCGGCAGGATACTTCCGACCGTGACTTTCGGCCCGGCGAGATCGGAGAGGTCGTGCACCGTCCCGGCGACGATGATTTCCGCGCGGGTGCTCGCCGCCTCGCGCACCACGGCGCGCGTCAACTCCGCGGGCGCCGAGGTGATTGCCACGTAGACGAGCGGTCCCATGCGGGTCAGCGCCGTCTCGACAGGCGCTGGGATGGGAACGTCGAGTTCCGCGAAGATCGGGCCGGTGTATTCTAACCGCGTGGACGGCCAGTAGGCGCCGCCCGTTGGCCGCCAGGCTAGCATCTCCTCCTCGCTGATGTCGTAGACTTCCGGTGCTTCGGTGACCAGCGAGAGATCGCCGAGAAGGAGGGCGGGAAAGCTCGGTATCCGCGCCACGCCGAGCTCGTCGGCGAGCGCGTCGAAGCCGCCGAGATAGAGCTTCAGGCGCGGGAGGCCCTTGTTCATCAGGAAACGCGCCAGCGAGGTCGGAAGGTATTTGAAGATCGGCTGAACCGGTCGCGACGGCGCCGGCAGCAGACCGCGCTCGAAGAGCGGCGGCAGGAAGGCGCCGGCATGTTCGGTGATGACCGGAATGCCCGCCACGCGGGTCGACAGGAGCGCGGTCAGCGTGAAGCCGATGACGACGGCGCGGACATCGTGGCGGCGGAAGTAGTCGACTTCGGCGGCGACATAGGTGCGCATCTCTTCCGGCGAGTACATGCTCTGTGCGGGATCGCCGATGCCGACGTTGTCCCGGACGAAGCGATGCCCGCGCTCTGCGCTCATGGGCGGGCCGACGATGTCGTAGTCGATTCCCTCCGAGCGCAGCAGCGCTTCGTGCACCCCGCCGTGGGTGGCGATCCGAACCGCGGCGCCTCGTTCGCGCAACGCTTTGTAGATCTGGATCATGCGGGAGGTTTCCGAGAGGTAGGCGCACATGGGCATCAGGCAGATCATGGCGGTTGTCCTTGCGGATGGGGTATAAAGGTAATATATTACATAAATGACCGACCGAATCAAGTCCGAAACAGGTTTGACCTTCGAAGAGAACCGGATCGCAGGGGAAGCCGGAGAAGCCGTGCGCTGCTTTCGTCTGATCGCCTATGTCGCCCAGCGGATGCGGTACCTGTTCGACCAGCGGCTCCGCGAAGACGGGCTTTCCACCCAGCAGGGGTTCCTGCTCACCATCGTGCGCGCGCGAGGCCGGCCGACCCTCGGCGAGACGGCGCAGGCGATGTCGACCACCCACCAGAACGTCAAGCAGATCGCCGCTGCGCTTCAGCGCAAGGGTATGCTGCGTATCGTCGCCGACAAGGCGGACGGCCGGGTCCGTCGCCTCGAGGCGACGGAAGTGGGCGCCCGGGGTTGGGAAGACCGCAATGCCGGCGACTTCACGGCGATCGCCGAATGGTTCGGAGATCTGACCGGGGAGGAACAGGAGCAACTCGCCGCGCTCCTGTCGCGGCTGGCTAAGACGATCAGCTGAGCGTTCAGGCGCCCTTGAGCATCAGGTCGAGGTTCTGGATCGCGGCGCCCGAGGCGCCCTTGCCGAGATTGTCGTAGACGGCGATCAGCACCGCCTGCGCCCGCTGGTCGTTGGCGAAGACGTGGAGGCGCATGCGGTTGGTGCCGTTGTAGCTCTCCGGGTCGAGTTCCGGGGTCCGCTCGATCTCGGCATAGGGTGCCACCTCGACGGCGCTGTCCGTCAGTCCGGCATAGTGGTCGGCGATCGCCGCGTGCAACTCGCGGCCGGTCGGCACGCGGGCGAGGCTTCCGAGTTGCAGCGGTACCGCCGTCAGCATCCCTTGCGCGAAGTTGCCGACCACCGGCTGCATGAGAGGATCGCGCGCCAGCCCGGCGTACTTCTTCAGCTCCGGCACGTGCTTGTGCTTGAGCGTCAGACCGTAGGGAAGGTATTCGGGCGCGTCTTCGCCCTTCGCCTCGTAGTCCTCGATCATCTGGCGGCCGCCGCCCGAATAGCCGGAAATTCCGTTCATCGTGACGGGGAAATCGGCCGGCAGGAGGCCGGCGGCGATCAGCGGGCGAAGCGTCGCGATCGGACCCTGCGGCCAGCAGCCCGGATTTGCGACGGTCTTCGCCGTGGCGATCGCGGCGGCCTGGGCGCGGTCCATTTCGGCGAAGCCGTAGACCCAGCCGTCTGCCGTGCGGTGCGCGGTCGAGGCGTCGATGATGCGCGTCTTGCCGCCGCCGACCAGTGCGACGCTTTCCTTCGCCGCGTCGTCGGGCAGGCAAAGGATGGCGATGTCGGCGGCGTTGAGGAATTCCGCGCGCGCCGCCGGGTCCTTGCGCCTATCGGTCGGAATCGAGATCAGCTCGATGTCTCGGCGCCCGGCGAGCTGCGCACGGGTCTGTAGCCCGGTCGTGCCGTGTTCGCCGTCGATGAAGATTTTCGCCGCCATGGCCGCTGCTCCCGAATAAAAGCGTCGCGCCTCAGATATTTGCCCGCGGCAGCGGAATCAATTCCGCAACCGGTTGAATCGACGCTTCAACGCGTTCGCGCGAAACCTCGGCTCGATGAATCGAGCCGCGCGACGGCCACGACAGCCCTTTTCAACCGCGTGCCTTTCGCTCGGCGAGGAGGCCGAGATAGTGCATGGCGACCGCGGAGCCGGCGATCGCGGTGATGTCGGCGTGGTCGTAGGCCGGCGCCACTTCGACGACGTCGGCGCCCACAATGTCGACCTTCGTCATCTGGCGCAGAACCGAGAGGATCTTCGCCGACGACGGACCGCCCGCGACCGGCGTCCCCGTTCCGGGCGCGAAGGCCGGGTCGAGGCAGTCGATGTCGAAGGTCACGTAGGTCTTGCGCCCATCGGTGCGCTCCGTGATGGCGTAGGCGATGTCCGAGGCGCGCATCTCCTCGACCTCGTGGCCGTAAAGGATCCTGATGCCGAAATCCTCCGGCGCGTGCGTGCGGATGCCGATCTGGATCGACCGGTCGGGGTCGACGATGCCTTCGCGGACTGCGCGCGCCACGAACGAGCCGTGGTCGATGCGCTTGCCGTCGTCGAACCAGGTGTCCTGGTGTGCATCGAACTGGACCAGCGCCAGCGGCCCGTGCACCGCCGCATGGGCCTTGAGCAGGGGCCAGGTGACGAAATGGTCGCCGCCCAGCGACAGCAGGAAGGCACCCGAGCGCAGCAGCTTCGCCGCCTCGCGCTCGATCGTCGCCGGCGTCTTCTGGTGGTTGCCGTTGTCGAGCAGGCAGTCGCCGTAGTCGACCACGGCCAGCTGCTCGAACAGGTCGCGCTGGAACGGATACTGCGGGTCGTTGTCCATGATCACGGAGGCGCGGCGAATCGCCTGCGGACCGAATCGCGCGCCTGGCCGGTTGGTCACCGCCGCGTCGAACGGGATCCCCCACACCACCGCGTCCGCGCCCTTCACGTTCTTTGTGTAGCGGCGGCGCATGAAGGACAGCGCACCGGCGTAGGTCGGGTCTCCGGCCCGACCGGTGTTCTTCGTTGCGGTGAAGGCATGGTCGATCGATGATGCCGGCATGGGCTGCTTCCCTCTCAATTTCGAAGAAACCTTTATTAGACATAATCGATGGAAATGCGACCCCGGCGGTAGACAACGTGGCGCCTGACCGGTGCAGCGGCACGCGGGCGCCGCCCATGCGGAGCGACATGATCGGTAGGACGTTTAACTGGGGAATTATCGGGACCGGCGGTATCGCGCGACAGTTCGCCGCCGATCTCCGTCTCCTGCCGTACGTCAGGCTCGCCGGCGTATGCTCGCGTGACGAGAGGCGGGCGGCCGCCTTCGCCGCCGAGTTCGCCGTGGCGCGATCTTTCGCCGATCCCGACCGTTTCCTTGCCGATCCGGAGATCGACGCCGTTTACGTCGCGTCGCCGAATTCCGTCCACGCCGATCAGGCGGTGGCTGCGATCGAGGCCGGCAAGCCCGTCCTCGTCGAAAAACCGCTCGCCGTCTCGGCGAACGAGGCGCGGCGTATCGCCGATGCCGCCGCGGCGCGTCGCATCTTCGCCATGGAGGGCCTTTGGACGCGCTTCCTGCCGGCGGTGCGCGAGGCGAAGCGCCTCGTCGAGGAGGGGCGCATCGGCGAGGTGCGCGAGATCCGCGCCGAACTCGCCTACCGTCGCACCGAGGCTGCCGACGGACGGCTCTTCCGTCCAGAACTCGGCGGCGGCGCGGCGCTCGATCTCGGCGTCTATCCGCTGTCCCTCGCCATCCATTTCCTCGGCAGGCCGACATCGGTCTCCGGCTCCTCTCGCATCGGAGCGTCCGGCGTTGACGTGCGTACCGAATTCCGCCTCGCCTTCGAAGGCGCGCAGGCGCACCTTTCCTGCGGCTTCGACCGCGACGGCGACAACCGTTTCATCGTCATCGGCAGCGAAGGGGCGCTGCGGCTGGAAGCGCCGTTCCTGAAGGCGCAGCGGCTGACGCTGTTTTCGCAGTCATCGGCGAAGGCTGCACTTGGCGGCGGCGGCCGCTCGCTTCTGTCGCGCGTCGCCGCGCGCCTGCCGCTCCCGGGGCGGGAAATCCGTTCCCATGCCTTCGACGGAGTCGGCCTGCGCTTCGAGGCCGAGGCGGTGATGCGCGCGGTGCGCGACGGCAAGACGCAGTCCGCCGTCATGCCGATCGCCGACAGCATCGCCGGACTGGAGATCATCGAGACCGTGCGCTTCGTGCGGTAGGACCGGCCGGCGTCGATCGGCGCAAACGACGGCGTGCCGAATACCTCCATTTGAAGGCCGATCCCCTATGGCAGCTCAGCCCGAAATCGACATCCGCGAAGGCACGCCCGACGACATCGTGCCGCTGGAGATCGTCTACGCGGATGCCTTCCCTTATGAAGGGCTGATGCCGCTCGTCGTCGTGCTGCTCGAACCGCGTTTCGCCGTCGTCTCGCTGGTGGCGTCCGTCGACGCGCGATCGTCGGGCACATGCTGATAACCCTCTGCGGTATCGAAGGACGCGGCGAGAGCGTGGCCCTGCCCGGGCCGCTCGGCGTCGCTTCGGCGTGTCGTGGCAAGGGTGTCGGCGCCACACCCGCCGCCGAAGGAATCCTTTGCGTGGAGGCACCGGGTGCGGTTCAGGTGCAGGCGCGGGGCGACCCGGCCAATTGTGGCCGCTTCCGTTTCCGCGCCGACGTCGGCGTTGCGGCCCCTTACCCCCTTCCGGCGGAATGCAGCACGGCCTGGCAGTCGCTGTCCCTGCGTGAGGCAATGCCGACGCTGAGGGGCAGGCTCGTCGTGCCGGAACCGTGGCGGGAGCCGACCCTCTGGGCGCCTTTGCCCGGAAAGGTCGCCCGCCGGTCGGTCGCTGCCGGTTCGCTAGAAACGGCTCGCCGGAAGGTAGGGTGCGGCCGCCGTGCCGGCATTGTTCAGCGCCAGCGCCAGTTCGGTGATGTGCAGGGCGCGTTGGCCGGAAAAGAAGGGCTGGCGTCCGGCCGCAATTGCTCGCGCCTGGTCGGCGATGCCGCGGCAGAAGTCGATCTGCGAGGGGTAGCCGGGCAGGGCCGGCGAGGTCCCGGCGGCGGGATAGCGCACCTTTCGGCCGGCCTGTGGCTTGGCCGGAAGGAATTTTCTGAGTTTCGCCTCGAGACGGTTGCCGATACGCGCCTTCAGGCGGCGCGGAGCCGACACGTCCTCCAGGTAGACCGCCGAACGGTTGTCCCAGAGGTCGGCGACGACGATCGAACCGCGGTCGCCGAGAATGGTGAGCGCCCGGTTCTTCGGCGCGGCGAGGCCGGACGTCAGCCGTGCGACCGGGCCTGAGCGGAACTTCAGGCAGCCCACCGAAAAGTCGGGGGCAAGATGCAACCCTTCAGTGCCGGGACCCTTGTCCGGGAAGGTCAGAGCGGAGAAGGCAGTCAGGCTTTCCACCGCACCGAACAGCGAGACCAGCCAGGAGAGCGCATAGCCGGCGTGTTCCAGCGTGCAGCCGACCTCGAACTCGTGCAGGCCCGGCCATGGCGCGCCGGAGCGCGACCGCCATGTCGCCCACTTGTCGCGGAACACCGGCCCGTCCTCCATCTCCGCATAGACCAGCCGCGGCGTGCCGATCCGGCCGGCTGAAAGAAGCGAGGCGACGAGCCCGTGAGCGTCGCTCAGCGCGTTGGCGGGTGCCGTCGTGACGGTGAGCTTCCTTTCGTCGGCGAGCGCGATCAGGCGGGCCGCGTCGCCGGCATCCATCGCCAGCGGCTTTTCGCAGTAGACGTGCTTGCCCGCTTCCAGGGCTGCCTTCGACAGGGCGAAATGACTTTCGGGCGTCGTCAGATTGACGACGATCGCGACCTCGGGGTCGGCAATCAGCGCCTCGGCGCTGTCATAGGCGCGAACGCGGTAGAATGCGGTGAACTGGCGCAATCTTTCGGGCGAACGGTCGAAGACCCCCGTCAACCTGAGTTCCGGGTGGTTGGCGAGCGTGGTCATGTAGTAGTCGGCAACGAAGCCTGTGCCGAGGAAAGCGATGTTCATGGCGGCGTCCCGCGTTGCCGTTCGCTCCGTCCTTACGCTCGCCAGGTTACAAAGGGCTTTCCATCGCGGCCGTCGGGCGACGCAGCCTGGCGTCGCGGTGTTCGCGGTTGGCGGCCTCTTCTACGAGACGGCGCCGGCGGGCGGCGAAGGCGCGCATCAGCGGCCGTTCGGCCGCGCCGTAGAACCCCACGCCAACGAGCGCGGAGACGACTAGCGCCAGCGCCAGGAAGACCGGACCCTGCGCGCCGGCGGCGTCGTATCCGGCGGCGATCCACGCCTTCGCCAGCACCGGCAGCACGATCACATGGGAAAGATAGATCGAGTATGAGGCATCGCCGAGCAGCATCGGCAGGCGCATCGGCCGCAGGTCCTTGCCGCTGTCGGCGTGGACGACGCCGGTAACGATCAGCAGTGCCGGGATTCCGGCCCAGACGATGCGCGGCAGGTCGGAATGGCTGCCGAGATGCAGCAACAGGACGCCGATGCCGACGAGGCAGAGCGCGCTCGTGCGGCTCATCGAGAGGCCCCGCTGCCAGACGCTCGCCAGGGCGAGTCCGGCGGCGAACTCGAGGATGATCGGATCGGTGTAGAAGGCGAGTATCGTGTCGGTCGTCACGAAGAGGCCGGCGCAGGCCGCAAGGGTGAGCACGCCGATCAGCGCGGGTATCCGGATACCTGCCGGCACCAGCAGGCTCGCCGCGAACAGCACGTAGAAGGCCATCTCGTAGTTGAGGGTCCAGCCGGGCACCAGGAGCGGCAGATGCGCGTCGAGCGCCGGATGCGGCCACGGCAGGAAGAGGTATGACGCCGCGACGTGGGCGCCGTCGAACGTCGCCGTGGCGAGCAGGCCTGGCCGCGCCACGACGACGAGCAGGATCACCGACGTCAGCAGCCAGTAGAGGGGCACGATCCGCTCGAACCGCCGCCGCGCGAATTCGGCCGCCGTAATGTCCTTGCCGCGCGTCGTCGCCAGCATGATGAAACCGCTGACGACGAAGAAGATGTCGACGCCGGCGAGGCCGAGGGTGAAGGTCGGGGCGTCGTCGTTGCCCGCCATCGTCCCGAGTTTCTCGCTGGCGTGGAAGGCGACCACCATCAGCGCGGCGACGGCACGCAGATATTGCAGGGAAACGATCACGCACGGCCCTCCGCCAGGACTTTTCGCCGGGCCTGTCTCGTTTCGACCCGTCTCCTGTGTGGTTGGAAGGCATGCACGAACCGTGCCGCCCGGAAATCGCTGTTTTTCCGCGAAATGCGAAGGAATTGACACGAATTGCAGGGTGCACGGCCGGTCTTTGCCCGGACATGTCGCGAATTGGGCCGGCGAGGCACCGGCCTGTAACGAAAAAGGCCGCCCGCAGGCGGCCTCGATCGGTGCGCGGCTTCGCCGAGCGGTTTAGCGCTTCGAGAACTGGAAGGAGCGACGGGCCTTCGCCTTGCCGTACTTCTTGCGCTCGACGGTGCGGCTGTCGCGGGTGAGGAAGCCGCCCTTCTTGAGCACCGGGCGCAGGCCCGGCTCGTAGTAGGTCAGCGCCTTGGAGATGCCGTGGCGCACCGCGCCGGCCTGGCCAGAGAGGCCGCCGCCGGTGACGGTGGCGACGATGTCGTACTGGCCGTCGCGGTTGGCGGCGAGGATCGGCTGCTTCAGGATCATCTGCAGGACGGGCCGCGCGAAATAGGCGGCGAACTCCTTGTCGTTGACGACGATCTTGCCCGAGCCGGGCTTCACCCAGACGCGCGCGATGGCGTCCTTGCGCTTGCCGGTGGCATAGGCGCGCCCCGACTTGTCGAGCTTCTGGACATGGACCGGCGCGGCGGCCTGCGCAGGGGCGGCGGTGCCGAGGCTGGCGAGCGAGGAGAGATCAGCCATGGTCAGGCCCTCTTGTTCTTGGAGTTCAGCTTGCCGACGTCGAGCGTCTCGGGCTGCTGGGCGGCGTGGGGATGCTCGGCGCCGGCGTAGACGCGGAGATTCTTCATCTGGCGACGGCCGAGCGGCCCGCGCGGGATCATGCGCTCGACGGCCTTCTCGACGACGCGCTCGGGGAAGCGGCCCTCGAGCAGCTGGCGCGCGGTCCGCTCCTTGACGCCGCCGGGATGGCCGGTGTGCCAGTAGTAGACCTTGTCGGTGAACTTCTTGCCGGTGAACACCACCTTGTCGGCGTTGATGACGATGACGTTGTCGCCGTCGTCGACATGGGGGGTGAAGGTGGCTTTGTGCTTGCCGCGCAGACGGTTGGCGATGACGGTGGCGAGACGGCCGACGACGAGACCCTCGGCGTCGATCAGCACCCACTTCTTCACCACGTCCGCAGGCTTCTGCGAAAAGGTTGTCATGGTTCTGCCTTCGGTTCGGACCCGGCGCTTCCCGAAGGCCGCGGACGGGCGTTTCTTGTTGCTTGGGTTGGGGTAGCTGACCCCAACAACGAAACGGCGGCCCGCAAGGCCGCTGTTCCGGGTGGGCTTATAGGGGAGGGCAAGGCCACGGTCAAGCGCCGAAATCCATAAGTCTCGGTAAAAAATACAGCAAAAACAGATAGTTGAAAATGCGGTATATGGATACCGTATATTCCTGTCGCTATTTTGATCCGGATGAGTGACCCATCGGCGTCCCGAAAGCGCTGCAAGCCCCGCTAGGCGCGCGCCCTCGGCGGAATCGAATAGGTTCCCGTGGCATGAGCCACCGTGTGCTGGTCCGGCCCGGCGACGATGTCGATGTCGTAGACCATCAGGCTCTTGCCCAGCTTGAGGATGCGGCAGTGGCCGTCGATCGGCCCCGCCTCCGCCTTGCGGGTGAAATTGATGTTGAGGCTGGTCGTCACCGAGAGCGCGTCCGGCCCGGCATGCGACAGCACCAGCACGTAGCCGCCGATGTCGGCGAGCGTGAACAGGGCAGGGCCCGACACCGTGCCGCCCGGCCTGAGATGCCGCTCGTCGGCGTTGAGCCTGACCGTGCAGCCACCCGGATGCACCTCGACCGCCTCGTAGGAACGGCCGCCGGAGTTCAACTGCGGAAAGGCCTTCGCCATCAGTGCGTTGACCTCGGCGGCGTCCATCACCGGCGTCAGGATCTGCTTGGGCATCGCGGTCTCTCCTCAGCGCTGCGCCCCCGGCGCATTGATCGGCCGGTTCTCCGTCCAGTCGAAGGTGCCGAGGTCGCGCTCGCGCACCGCCTCCTTCCAGCCGACCGTTTCGGCGCGGTGCTTGAAGTTCATCCCTTCCGGCGAATGGCGGGTGATGCCGTCGAAGATGGTGGCGAACATCTGCGTCTGCTTCAGCCCCATCGCCTCGATCGCCTGGTTGACCACCAGCTTCTGCATCATCAGCTGGTTGACCGGAATGCCGGCGATGCGATCGGCGAGGCGTTCCACCTCGGCGTCGAGTTCGGCGGCCGGCACCGCCTTCAGCACCAGCCCGATGCGTTCCGCTTCCGCCCCCGAAATCCTGTCGCCGGTGAACAGCATGCGCTTCGCCCGCTCCGGTCCCAGTCGATAGACCCACATCGCCGTCGTCGGGCAGCCCCAGACGCGGACCGGCATATAGCCGATCTCGGCATCCTCGGCCATGACGATCATGTCCGCACAGAGCGCGATGTCGGAACCGCCGGCCACGGCAAAACCGTGCACCTTGGCGATCACCGGCCGGTAGCTGCGCCACAGCGACATGAACAGCTCGGTGTTGCGCATCATGAAGGCATAGTCCTTCATCGGGTCCCACGGCATCGCCTGCGTCATGTCGTGGCCGCGTCCTTGCGAGGCCTGGGCGTAGTAGGCGAGGTCGTAGCCGGCGCAGAAGGCGCGGCCGGCACCCGACAGCACGATCACGTGGACCCGGTCGTCGGCATTGGCGCGGGCGACGCACTCGGCGAGTTCCGCCGGCAGGTCGTCGTCGATCGCGTTCATAACCTCCGGGCGGTTCAGCGTAATGCGGCCGATGCGGCCGTCCTTCTCGTAGAGAACCTTCGCCATCGCTGCCTCCCGCGCTCTTCCGTTTGCGTAAACGTAAGAGACTTTCGCCATTTCGCGGCTGATCTTCAACCCTTCGCGTGCTACGCTTCGCCAAGAGCCGGCGACGGCGCAATGGACCATGGGGAGAGATCGGATGGCTGAAGTCTTGGCGCTGAGGAAGGACGCGGCGAGCGGCCCGGTTCACGCCCATGCCGAAGGCGGAGTCCTGCGCATCACGCTCGCCAACCCGCCCGCCAACGCCCTGTCGCTGACGATGATGGCCGCGCTCCAGGACGAGATCGACCGGGCCCGTGACGACAAATCGGTTCGCGTCGTCGTCATCGATTCGGCGGCAAAGCTGTTTTCCGCCGGCCACGATCTGAAGGAGATGAACGCCCACCGCAAGGATGCCGACGGCGGCCGCGCCTTCTTCGAAAAGACGTTTGCCGTCTGCTCGCGGCTCATGCAGTCGATCGTCGCCCTGCCCAAGCCGGTGATCGCCGCCATCGACGGCATCGCCACCGCGGCCGGCTGCCAGCTGGTGGCGAGCTGCGACCTCGCGATTTGCACCGACCGCTCGACCTTCGGCGTCAACGGCATCGACGTCGGCCTGTTCTGCACGACGCCGTCGGTGGCGCTGTCGCGCAAGGTGAAGGCGCGGCACGCCATGGAGATGCTTCTGACCGGCGAGATGATCGACGCGGCCACGGCCCGTGAGTTCGGCCTCGTCAACCGCGTCGTGCCCGCCGAATACCTGAATCAGGTCGTCGACAAATACGCGCAAACCATTGCCGCGAAATCTCCTTTGGCCGTCCGCATGGGCAAGGAGGCCTTCTACCGCCAGGCGGAGATGGGGCTGGCCGATGCCTACGAGCACGCCTCGCACGTGATGGTCGAGAACATGATGGCGCGCGACGCCGTCGAGGGCATCGACGCCTTCATCGGCAAGCGCAAGCCGGAATGGACGGGCGAGTAGCGGTCGAATAGCCATGGAACCGCGCATCTCCATCGTCACCATCGCGGTGCGCGAGCTCGACCGCATGGTCGCCTTCTACGAGGCGATGGGGCTGAAGCGTCACCCGGCCTTCACGGTGGGCGTCGCCTTCTTCCAGATGGGCGGCGTCATCCTCGGCCTGTTTCCGCGCAAGGACGCCGAGTCGGATGCCGGGGTCACCTTCGGCGACGAGCCCGGGCCGGTCTATCTCGCCTACAACACACGCAGCGAGTCGGAAGTCGACGCGGTGCTCGCCGAGGCCGGTCGCGCCGGCGGCCGCATCGTCAAGGCGGCCGGCCGCGCCTTCTGGGGCGGCTGGTACGGCTACTTCGCCGATCCGGAAGGCAATCTATGGGAGGTCGCCCACAACCCGGCGTTTCCGATCGCCGAGGACGGGACGATTTCGCTGCCGGCCTGAACAAGCCGCCGAATCGCCCTTAACTCGCCCGTTTGCCGCCCGGCCGGCGCCGTTCTCCCGGGCAATTGTCGCGACCGGGCAACGAGTGGGAATGGGCTATGGCAAGGCTGAGGGTATTGATCCTGGCTGGATGGCTGACCGGTGCGCCGATCGCAGCCGCCCAGCAAGTTGATCCCTCGACGATCGAGCCGCCGCTCTATCCGGAAATCGTCCTCGACACCGACGACAGCTACTCGTCCCATGTAGGCCTGACCGCCTTCCGCGAGGCGCTCGTCAGGGCCGGCGAGGCTGTCGTCAGGACGGAGCGGGGCGAGCAGTACGACCCCGCGCCCATGCTGACCCTGCTCGCCGACGAGGTCGAGTTCTTCGTCGCGGCGGGCGAGGGCGATTTCGACCGGGATTTCGTCTCGCTCGGGCTTCATCCCGCCGCCCGCGCCCTGGAAATGGCCGGACGCCTGTCGAAGGGCAGCGACAGTGCCGACCCGATCGCCCAGCAGCGCTACGGCATGCACATGCTCGCCGGCCTCGCCGCCGAGCCGGCCGTCGGCCGCACGCCCTGGCTGGCGGGCCGCGTCTGCACGGCGAGCTACGGCAGGCTCTCCTGGCCCGACTGGGTCGAGCTCGACGGCAAGCTGCGCTTCCTCGACCTCGACGGTTGGCGGATCGCCTCGGTGATCGCGCGCGACAGCGCCGAGGGGCTGCTGCCGGCCGACTGGCCGAAACGCTACCAGATGGTGCCGGTCTCGCCCGAGCAGAAACGCTCGGGCGGGACGACCGGCATCATTCCGCCGCACGGCGGCACCGTCTTCTTCCGAACGCACTTGGGACCGGACACGAGCTATTTCGCGCGATACTACAACTCGCACCTCTGCTTCGAGGAGCAGGGCGGCGCCTGGAAGGTCTCGGCAATCGCGATGCGGCTTGATTGATCGGCCGAGCTGCGGCAAACCGGGCTCATGAACCACGACACCTATGACAACGACTACATCGCCGGCATCCTCAACGAGGTGAAGACCGTCGCCATCGTCGGCGCCTCGGCCAACGAGGTGCGGCCGAGCTTCTTCGTCACCAAATATCTCGTCGACAAGGGCTACACGGTCTTCCCGGTCAATCCCGGCCAGGCCGGCAAGGAGATCGCCGGGCGCATGACCTGTGCGAAACTCGCCGACATACCGGAACCGATCGACATGGTCGACATCTTCCGCGCCTCCGACGCCGTGCCGGCAATCGTCGACGAGGTTCTGGCGCTGACGCCGCTGCCCAAGGTGATCTGGATGCAGCTGACCGTGCGCCACGACGCGGCGGCGGCGAAGGCGGAAGCCCGCGGCATCAAGGTGGTCATGAACCGCTGCCCGAAGATCGAATACGGAAGGCTTTCCGGCGAGATCGGCTGGAACGGCGTCAACAGCCGCGTGCTGTCCTCGAAGAAGCCGGTCATGCGCGCCGGCTTCCAGAGCTTCGGCGTGCGGCAGAAATAGCGGCCGTCGCATCTTCGCTGCCGCAGTCCCCGATTGGGTCGCCGTTGCCGAAAACCGCCTCCGATTGGGTTCCGCAGGCGGCCGGAGCCCCGCTCCGCGCAATTTTCTTCTTTGCATTCGCCGGTGCGCTCGGCCAAGAATGCCTGCGATCCAGGCATTCATCCCAGGGAGTGAACAAAGATGTCTCAGCGCGCACCAGGCTTCAACACGCTCGCCGTCCACGCCGGCGCCAAGCCCGATCCGGCGACCGGTGCGCGCGCCGTGCCGATCTACCAGACGACCTCCTATGTGTTCGACGACGCCGACCACGCCGCCTCGCTGTTCGGGCTGAAGGCGTTCGGCAATATCTATACCCGCATCATGAACCCGACGCAGGCCGTGCTCGAGGAGCGCGTCGCAGCTCTGGAAGGCGGCACGGCCGCGCTCGCCACCGCGTCGGGCCACGCTGCGCAGCTGCTCGTCTTCCACAACCTGATGCGCTCGGGCGACAATTTCGTCGCCGCGCGACGCCTCTACGGCGGCTCGATCAACCAGTTCGGTCACGCCTTCAGGAACTTCGACTGGCAGGTGCGCTGGGCCGATCCGCGCAACCCCGACGATTTCGCCGCCCACATCGACGGGCGCACCCGGGCGATCTTCGTCGAGAGCCTCGCCAACCCCAACGGCGAGTTCGTCGACCTGGAGGCGATCGGCAACGTCGCGCGCGCGCACGGCCTGCCGCTGATCGTCGACAACACGCTGGCGACGCCCTACCTGCTGCGCCCCATCGAGCACGGTGCCGACATCGTCGTGCACTCCATGACCAAGTTCATCGGCGGCCACGGCAACTCGATCGGCGGCATTCTCGTCGACGGCGGCACCTTCGACTGGTCGAAGTCGGGCAACTACCCGATGCTTTCCGAGCCGCGCCCCGAATATGGCGGCATGGTGTTGCACGAGACCTTCGGCAACTTCGCCTTCGCCATCGCCGCGCGCGTGCTCGGCCTGCGCGACTTCGGCCCGGCGATCTCGCCGTTCAACGCCTTCCTCATCCTGACGGGCCTCGAAACCCTGCCGCTCAGGATGCAGCGCCACTGCGACAATGCGAAAAACGTCGCCGAATACCTGTCGAAGCACCCGAAGGTGGCGTGGGTCTCCTATCCGGGCCTGCCCGGCGACCGCAACCACACTCTGCAGCAGAAATATTCGCCGCTCGGCGCCGGCGCGGTGTTCACCTTCGGCCTGACGGGCGGCTACGATGCCGGCGTCAAGTTCGTCGAGGGGCTGGAGCTGTTCTCCCATCTCGCCAATGTCGGCGACACCAAGTCGCTGGTCATCCACCCGGCTTCGACCACGCACCGCCAGCTCTCCGACGAGCAGAAGATCGCGGCCGGCGCCGGGCCGGACACGGTGCGGCTCTCGGTCGGCATCGAGGACATCGCCGACATCATCGCCGACCTCGAGCAGGCGCTGGCTAAGGCCTGAGGCCGGGACTTCGCGACAACGGACGGCGGCCGTCACGGCCGCCGTTTCAGCCAGGACGCGTATTCCGGATCGGCGTCCTTCATGTCCTCGTAGAGCCGGACCATGCGGTCGACGAACCACAGCTTCAGCGCGCTCGATCCGAGCGCGCCGAAGGCCGTCGCCCACGGGTCGAGCGCATAGAGGCCCCAGGCGAGCGGGACGAGGCAGGCGGCGCTCGCCAGCGACAGGCCGAGCGCCCGGCGCGCGTGGTGGCGCGGGATCGGGATTTTTCCGCGGTTCAGCCAGACGCGTTCGCCGAGAACCCCCTTCGATGCCCAGTTGTCGGTCGAGGCCGGCGGCGGGAAGGCGCGCGGATTGACGATCGCCCACAGGACCAGCAGGCCGAGCACCGGCCAGAGCCAGATGCCGAGCGGACCGCGAAGGAAGACCGCGAGGGCGAACAGCGCAAGCAGCGGCACGCGGGTCCACACCGACCAGGGATTGGCGTGCCGCTCCCAGGTCGCGTTCTTCATGGCCATGACGGCGGCGAAGGGATTTTGCCGGGACATCGATTCACTCTAGTCTCGCCTGCGACACTTCAGAAGCGCCGGAGACCGGAATGACCGAACCGCGATACCTGTCGATCGACACGAACGGCGTCGAGGCGGAGCAAGGCGCGCCGGCGCCCGATCGGCTGGTCTCCGGCGCGCCGGCCTTCCGCACCTGGAACGTCGAGGATACCGGCGACGGCCTCTATGCCGGTATCTGGGAGGCGACGCCGGGCAAGTGGCGCATTGCCTACGACGAATGGGAGTTCTGCCACATCCTGTCGGGCGTTTCGGTGATCGCCGAGGAGGGCGGCGCGGCGCGCACGGTGAAGGCCGGCGACAGCTTCGTGCTCAGGCCGGGCTTCAAGGGAACCTGGGAAGTCGTTGAAACGACTCGCAAGGAATATGTGATCAGGTTGTGACGGACCGCCAGCCCGCCGCGGATCGTCTTCGGCCATGCCCGCTATCCACTGTGTCCACAGGCCGGGCGCGGTTGTCGCCGGGCCCGGGCGGACGTAACGTCAGGTCATCTCAGGTGCCCGATCGCTCCGCCCGGACAGCGGACCACAGCAGGAGGGCGAAGCCTGAGCCCCGCGACGCCAGGCGGACCGAGGCGAAAGCCGATGTCGATGGTGTCGGTCCGGCGGGATCCGCCGCCAGCGGTCTGGAACGCGAACGGCGGGAAAAGCTCGCGGCGTCTTCGGGACGCGGAGCGCGGTCCGGCGGAAGCAACCCTCGTGGAAGCGACCCGACGACCGGTCAGTGTCCGAACAATCGCCGGCGCGCGCCTCCGGGTGCTGCGAGGACGACGGAAAGGCCTGAACAGGGAGGCACTGGGAGCGATCCCGGTGCTTTCTTGTTTTTGGACGGCAGGTCCTTCGCCGCTACCACTCGACCACCAGCCTCTCCAGCCCGTGGAAGTGATAGGCATCGGCATAGCGCGGCGTTTCCGCCAGCCGGAGCCCCGGCAGGCGGTCGAACAGCACCTTCAAGGCCGCCTGCAGTTCGATGCGGGCAAGCGGCGCGCCGATGCAGAAATGGATGCCGGCGCCGAACGAGACGTTGTTCTGGTCGGGGCGCTCCGGATCGAACGTCCGCGGGCGCGCGAAGGCCTTTGGATCGTTGTTGGCCATGCCGAGAAGCAGCGCCACCTGGTCGCCGGCCTTCATCGTCACGCCGTCGCCGACGTCGGTTTCACCATAGGCGTAGCGGGTGAACATGTGCAGCGGGGCGTCGAAGCGCAGGCATTCCTCCACCGTCTTCTCCGCCGCCTCCGCCGTCAGGAAGAATCGGCGCGGATCGCCCCCCTGGAGCAGGATCGACCGGATCGCGTTGCCGGCCTGGTGTACGGTCGCCTCGTGCCCGGCGTTGAGCAGGAGGATCGCCGAGGTGACGAGCTCGTCCTCCGACAGCTTCTGGCTGCCCTCGTGGGCGGCGATCAGCAGCGAGAGCAGGTCGTCGCCGGGCGCGCGCCGCCGCTCGGCGACATAGCCGCGCAGGAAGGCGGCGAAGTCGCGCGCCGCCCGGTCCGCGCGCTCCTCGGTCTGCCGCGTGCGGCCGTGCATGTACATCGCCACCATCCGATGCGACCAGTCGAGCAGCTGCGGCCCCATGGCGACGGGCACGCCGAGCATCTCGGCGATCACCGTGATCGGCAGCGGCGCGGCGAAGGCGGGCAGGAGGTCGATACTCCCCTTGGCCTCGAATCCGTCGATCAGTTCGTGCGCCAGCGCCTCGATCCGCGGCCGCAGCCGTTCCACCTGGCGCGAGACGAAGGCG
This sequence comes from Hyphomicrobiales bacterium, assembly GCA_012842935.1. Classification (GTDB taxonomy): domain Bacteria; phylum Pseudomonadota; class Alphaproteobacteria; order Rhizobiales; family Rhizobiaceae; genus DUSC01. The sequence goes on from DUSC01000153.1 coordinate 17,725, forward strand.
CGGTTGACCAGCGTGCGCAGGCGCGTGTGCACCGGCGGCTCCAGCTCCAGCATGGAGTTCGCCTCGATCGCGTCGAAGTTCGCCAGGTGCTCGCGGCCGCCGCCGGCCGCGATCGACAGGTACCCGCCCGGGCGCTCGCGGCCGAGCCGGCGGTCGCGCAGCAGCCGGTTGACCGCGTCGTAGCCGCCGAAACACCAGAGCCCATAATCCTCCCAGAAAAAGGTCGGCGCCACGGCGTGCAGATAGGTGTAGGCCCCGTAGGGGTCCTGGACGAAGCGGTCGTCGTGCGGGTCGAGCCGAACGCGTCGCGTCGCGGGGTCGAAGTCGAGGCAGGCGGGGGCGGTCGAGGTCATGACGCCGGTCTTAGCCGCTTTCCTGGCCGGGTGAAAAGCGCCGCCAGCACCTTGCCACGTTGCCGCCTGCGGCTAAGGTCGGCACGCCGCCCTGTCGCGGTAGGCAAGCCTGCGGGAACGCCATGAAAATCATCGTCGTCGGCGCCGGCATCGCCGGCCTCTCCACCGCCTGGTCGCTGGCGAAGCGCGGTCATGCGGTGACGCTGCTGGAGCAGGGCGCGATCCCCAACCCGCTCGCCGCATCCGGCGACCATCATCGCATCATCCGCCGCGCCTATGGCGCCGCCACCGGATACGGCCATGCCATCACGGAGGCCTATGCCGCCTGGGACGAACTCTGGGACGATCTCGGTGCGGTCCACCACGATCCGCGTGGCTTCCTCTGCGTGTCGCGCGAGCCGGGTGACGAGGCCGAGGAGTATCGCGAGGGGCTCGAGGCCGGCGGCTATCCGTTCGAGCTTCTCGACGCGGCCGAAACGGCCCGCCGCTGGCCGTTCCTCGAGGCGGAAACCATCCGCTACGGCTTCTTCTCTCCCGAGGGCGGTGCGCTGCATTGCCGCCGCATCGCCGCCGGAATGGCAGCCTGGCTGCGTGCCCGCGGCGCCGACGTGCGCGAGAACGCCAGGGTGACGGGCGTCGACACCGAAGCCGGAGCCGTCACGCTCGCCGGCGGCGAACGGCTCGCCGCGGACCGCGTCGTCGTCACGGCGGGTGCCTGGGTGCTGAAGCTCTTTCCGCAGCTCGCCGCCGACCTCGTCACCTGGCGCACGGCGGTGGTCTACCTCGATCCGCCCGACGACCTGAAGCCGGCCTGGGAGACGGCGCCGGTGATCCTCGACGTCGGCGGCCGCATCGACGGCTACATCATCCCGCCGACCGGCGGCGCCGGCCTCAAGTTCGGCACCGGCCTGCAC
>DUSC01000154.1 GCA_012842935.1 Hyphomicrobiales bacterium
CTCCAGCGCGCCGGCTTCGCCCTGCCGGTCGCCGACGTCGACACGATCACCGTGCGCTACGATTCGATGCTCGAGCTCCTGCGCGATCTGCGCGCCATGGGCGCGACCAGCGCGCTTGCGGAACGCCCGCGACGGCCGGCGCGACGCGAACTCTTCCGCCGCGCGGCCGAGATCTACGCGGCGCGCCACGCCGACGCCGATGGCCGCGTGCGCGCCACCTTCTCGATCGTCTGGCTGTCGGGCTGGGCGCCGCACGAATCGCAGCAGAAGCCGCTTCGCCCGGGTTCGGCGACGGCTTCGCTCAAGGACTTCCTGTAAGGTAGCGGACGCGGGCCGGGTTCAGTTCTCGGGTTTGGTCCAGGCCGAGTTGAGCTTGCTGGCGTTGTTGCCCCACAGATAGGCGAGGTCGTTGGCGACACGGCCGACGCCGCCCATGATCACCAGCGACAACACGACGAGGATCAGGGCGTATTCGACCGCAGTCGCGCCGCGCCGGTCTGCCGGAAACTTCCGAAATGCGTTCCGCACCGTGGATCCTCTTTCTCCGGGCGAACCATAGCGTCTGCCCGTAAACAAAGGTTAACGCGACAGGATTAACCCCGCGTGAAGATGAGCGGCGACGTTCAGCATTCGCCGTGGCGGACGCCGTTCGAACGGATCACGCAGACCGAATCGGGCGACGGCTGCAGCACGCTCTTGCGAACCGTATAGACCTGAGGGCCGCCGCGTCGCACGGTCAATCCCGTGGTCATGCGGTCGAGATTGTCGGCGCTGGCCAGATAGCCTTCCGTGCCGCGGTCGAACACAGGCGTCAGCAGCAGCGCCATCGCCACGGCGGCGGCGCCGAACATCAGCGCCACGTGGACCGGGCTCCAACCCTGCCATGCGTTCGTCTCGCGCTGTACCCCGCGATCTACCCGCCAATCATCGTCCATGTCGAATGCTCCGCCGGCCTAGACCGCCCCGCTTCCGTCACCACTGTCGCATCGCCGGTTGAACGAATTGTTAACGCTGTTCGTCAGAGCAGATCGATCAGGAACGGTACCAGCGGCTCGTCGGCCGCCGGCATCGGGTATTCGCGCAGCCGGTTCGGCCGCACCCATTTCAGGGCCTTGACCTCCAGCGGCATCGGCGTGCCCCGGAAGCGCCGGCAGACATAGAGCGGCATCAGCAGGTGGAAGTCGTCGTAGGAATGGCTGGCGAACGTGAGCGGCGCAAGGCAGGCCGTCTGGGTCTCGACGCCGATCTCCTCCTTCAGCTCGCGCACCAGCGCTTCCTCGGGCGTCTCGCCGGGCTCGACCTTGCCGCCGGGAAACTCCCACAACCCGGCCATCGCCTTGTCGTCGGGCCGCTGGGTGATCAGCACGCGGCCGTCGGCGTCGACCAGCGCGCAGGCGGCGACGATCAGGAGTCTCTTGGGCCGGATCTGGGGCGCGTCGGACATCGGATCAGCCGCCTCCCGGACGGCGGTAATGGTAGCGATAGACCTCGGTGAAGCCGAGGTCGCGGTAGAGGCCGATGGCCGGCGCGTTGGCCGCCTCGACCTGCAGCCAGGCCCGCCGCGCGCCCCTGTGCCGCGCCCAGCGCAGGGCGGCCAGCAGGGTGCGCCGGGCGTGGCCGCGGCCGCGCGCCTCCGGCGCCGTGGCCACTTCGAACAGCCCCGCCAGGTCGCCGTCGTGGACGCAGATCAGCGTCGTCACCGGCCGGCCGTCTGCCTCGGTGACGAACAGGCCCGCTTCCGGCTTGATGGCGCCGATGATTTCCGACAGTCCCTGCCGCAGCGACGCCGGCGCGCCGTGCACGGCGATCGAGGCGGCGACGAAGCGGGTGACGTCGCGAAGCGGGATCTGGTCGAGCGCGCCGGCTACCGCCGCCTCGTCGAGGGCGGCGTCCATGACCAGCGATTCGCCGAAGAGGCTCCAGCCGTGCTGGTCGAAATGCGCGGCGAGCCGCTCGCCGGAGAGCGGCGACATGCGGAAGGTGAGCGGCCGTCCGTAGGCCTCGAAGCGCCGCGCCGCGCGCCCGATGCGCTCGGCAAGTCCGGTCAGGTCGCTGGGATCGAGCGGATTGACGGAGTTGAGCCGTTTCGCCGGGTGCCCGGCGGTCAGGCGGACCACCCAGGTGCCGTCATAGTACACGGACGCCGCGGGCCAGGCGCGGAAGCCGGCCGCCTCGTAGCGGCGCACGCGCGCCAGTTCGGTGGTGGTCGGCCCGATCGTCGCGTCCTCAGCTGCGATAGTCGCCGTTGATGGCGACATATTCCTTGGTGAGGTCGCAGGTCCACACCGTCGCCCTGCCGCGGCCGAGCCCGAGATCGGCGCGGATCGCGATCTCGTCGCGCTTCATGTAGGCCGACGTCGCGGCCTCCGAATAGTCCGGGTCGCGTTCGCCGTTGTGGGCGAGGCGGATGTCGCCGAACCAGATCGACAGCAGGTCGCGGTCGGCCGGCTCGCCGGCCTTGCCGACGGCCATGACGACGCGGCCCCAGTTGGCGTCCTCGCCGGCAATCGCCGTCTTGACCAGGGGCGAATTGGCGATCGACAGCGCGATGCGCTTGGCCGAGCGCGCCGACTTCGCCCCGGTGACCGTGACCTCGACCTGCTTGCGCGCGCCCTCGCCGTCGCGCACCACCTGCAGGGCGAGGCTCTTCAGGATCGCGTTGAAGGCGCGGCGCAACGCCGCGAGCCGGGGGTCCCTGGGGTCGTCGATCCGTGGCGCGCCGCGCTTCGCTGCCGCGCCGGTGGCGAAGGCCATCAGCGTGTCGCTGGTCGAGGTGTCGCTGTCGACGGTGACCGCGTTGAAGGTCGTGCCGACGCCGCGCGACAAGAGGTCCTGGAGGACGGCCGCCGACAGCGGCGCGTCGGTGGCGACGAAGGAGAGCATCGTCGCCATGTCCGGCGCGATCATGCCGGCGCCCTTGGCGATGCCGTTCACCGTGACGTCGGCGTCGCCGAGCCTGACCGTGCGCGTGGCGTATTTCGGATAGGTGTCGGTGGTCATGATCGCCCTGCCGGCATCGCTCCAGCGGCCGGTTTCGGCCTCCCTTGCCATGCCGGCGAGAAGGTGGACGAAGCGCCCGGCATCGAGCGGTTCGCCGATCACGCCGGTCGAGGCGAGGAACACCTCGGTCGGCTTCGCGCCGACGGCCTTCGCCGCGGCGTCGGCGGTGACGGCCGTGGTTTCGCGGCCCTTCCTGCCGGTGAAGGCGTTGGCGTTGCCGGAATTGACCACAAGGGCGCGCGCACGGCCACCCGGAAGGTTCTGCCGGCAGAAGTCGACCGGCGCCGACGGGCATTTCGAGCGGGTGAACACGCCCGCCGCCGTCGTGCCCTCGTCGAATACCATCAGCAGCAGGTCGGTGCGGTTCTTGTACTTGATCCCGGCCTGGGCGGTGGCGATGCGCACCCCTTCGATCGCGGGCATGCGCGGCTGCTTCTTCGGGGCGAGCGGCGAGACGGTTTCCGACATGGGGCCTCTGCGGAACGGCGCGGATTGTGCCGGCACCGTTTGCCAAAGACCGACCGCGCGCGCAAGGCGGATTTCCGCCTTCGGCAGGTTCCTGTCGAAAGCGCCGTGCGGATTGGCTAGAAGGGCCGCATCGCGGAACAACCGAGGAGTAGCAGGACCATGGACAGGTTTCTCGAAGGCAGGACGGCACTGGTCACCGGATCGGTGCAGGGGATCGGGCTGGCGATCGCCAAGGCGATCGCCTCGGCCGGCGCGCGGGTGGCGCTGCACGGACTGGCCGAACCCGCCCAGGTCGAGGCGGCCCGCGCCGAGGTGCTCGGCGCCGGCGCGCCGGAGGTGCGCTTCTTCGACGCCGACATGCGCAAGGTCGAGGCGATCGAGCAGATGATGCTGGAATTGGCCGCCTGGGGCGGGCCGGACGTTCTGGTCAACAATGCCGGCGTGCAGCGAACGGTCACCCTCGCCGAGGCGACGCCGGAGATCTGGGACGCGATCCTCTCCGTCAACCTTTCGGGCGCTTTCCACACGATGCGGCTGGCGCTGCCCGGCATGGCCGAGCGCGGCTACGGGCGCGTCGTCAACATCGCCTCCGTCCACGGCCTCGTCGCCTCGGTCGCCAAGGCGCCCTACGTCGCCTCGAAGTTCGGCCTGGTCGGGCTGAGCAAGGTGGCGGCGCTCGAATATGCCGACAGGGGCGACCGCCGTTCCGGCGGCGTCACCGTCAACTGCATCTGCCCCGGCTGGACCGAGACGGCGCTGATCGAACCTCAGGTGATGGCGCGGGCGGCGGAAGTGGGCGGCGACCGCGAGGCCGGCGTGCGCTCGCTGCTCGCCGAGAAGCAGCCGTCGCGACGCATGTCGGACCCGGCCGAGATCGGCCAGCTCACCCTGTGGCTCGCCTCGCCGATCGCCCACAACATCACCGGGACCGCGATTCCGATCGACGGCGGCTGGACCGCGCAGTAGGACCGGGAC
>DUSC01000155.1 GCA_012842935.1 Hyphomicrobiales bacterium
GAGCGCCTCAGGTCGACGGCGCGGATGTCGGGGAGTGCGGCGTCGGCGTAGCGTCCGGGGAGCACGATGCGCTCGTAGCGGCCCTGCAGCGCGTTGACCCGGCTTTCCAGCGACGGCGTCGCCGAGGCCAGCACGACGGGGAAACCGCCGATGCGGGCGCGCACCACGGCCATGTCTCGGGCGTTGTAGAAGACGCGGTCCTCCTGCTTGTAGGCGGGGTCGTGCTCCTCGTCGACGACGATCAGGCCGAGTTCGCGGAACGGCAGGAACAGCGCCGAGCGCGCGCCGGCGACGACGCGCACGCCGCCCTCGGCGACCTGGCGCCAGACGCGCTCGCGCATCTTCGGCGGCAGGTCGGAGTGCCATTCAGCCGGTTTCGCTCCGAAGCGGGCCTGGAAGCGTTCGAGGAAGGCCTGGGTCAGCGCGATCTCGGGCAAAAGGATCAGCACCTGCCGACCGGTGCGAACGGCGGCGGCGACGGCCTCGAAATAGACCTCCGTCTTGCCGGAGCCGGTGACGCCGTCGACCAGGGTGACGCCGAAACCGCCCCTTTCGGTGGCGGTGCGCAGCGCGTCGGCGGCGCCGCGCTGGTCGGGCGTGAGTTCGGGGACAGCGTAGCCGGGATCGGGCGGGGCGACGACCAGGCGGGGAGGGATGAGCGCGGTCGAGAAGACGCCCTGCGCCCTCAGCCCGTCGACGACGGTCAGCGACACGCCGGCGGCGTGGGCGAGGCCGGAGCGGGTCCAGGCCACGCCGTCGCCGGCGAGTTCGAGCACGCGCCGGCGCGCCGGCGTCAGGCGATCCGGCACGAGGTCCGTCACGACGATGCCCTCGACAGCCGGCTCCGGGTCGAAGGCTTCGGGCGCGCGCAGCAGCATGCGCGCCACCATGCCTGGCGGCGACAGCGTGTAGGCGGCGACCCAGTCGACGAAGCGCCTGGTGGGCGCGTCGATCGGCGGACAGTCGAAAACCTGCGAAACCGGCCGCAGCCGGCGCGCGTCGAGGGCTTCCGCCTCGCCGTCCCAGACGATGCCGGCCACCTCGCGCGGGCCGAGCGGGACGCGCACGATCGAGCCCGGAACGGCGGTCATACCCGCCGGCACGGAATAGGAATAGGGACGGTCGGCGGGCATCGGCACCAGCACCGGCACGGCCTTGCTTTTCGGCGAATCCGGGTTCATCGCGCGTGACCTTGCCCCGACTTTCGGTTAGAGCAAAGTCCACAAACGGGGCGGCCGGGCCGCCGCCCATCCTCAGGGAGACAACGATGAAATTCTTCGTCGACACCGCAGACGTCAAGGAAATCCGCGAACTGAACGAACTCGGGCTGCTCGACGGCGTCACCACCAACCCCTCGCTGATCATGAAGGCGGGCCGAGACATCATGGAAGTGACGAAGGAGATCTGCGGCATCGTCGACGGCCCGGTCTCCGCCGAGGTGACCGCCATCGACTATGCCGGGATGATGCGCGAGGCCGCCGTGCTGGCGAAGATCGCCGACAATATCTGCATCAAGCTGCCGCTGACGCTGGACGGCCTCAAGGCGTGCAAGGCGTTGACGTCGGACGGCCACAAGACCAATGTTACGCTGTGCTTCTCGGCGAACCAGGCGCTGCTCGCGGCCAAGGCCGGCGCGACCTTCGTCTCGCCCTTCGTCGGCCGCATCGACGACGTCGGCCTCGACGGCATGGAACTGATCGCCGAGATCCGCCAGATCTACGACAATTACGATTTCAAGACGGAGATCCTCGCCGCCTCGATCCGCACCGTGAACCACGTCAAGCAGGCGGCCCTGATCGGCGCCGACGTCGCCACCGTACCGCCGGCGACACTGAAGGCGCTGGTCAAGCACCCGCTGACCGACAAGGGCCTGGAGATGTTCCTCGCCGACTGGGCGAAGACCGGCCAGAAGATCGGCTGAAGCGTGGCCGACGCGACTGCGATCGCGAAGGAGGCGCTCGCCGCGCTCGAAGCGGGACGGCAGGTCGCCCGCTTCACCGCCCGCGACCCGGCCTTCGACGTCGGCGCCGCGCGGCCGGTGATCGCGGCGCTGCGAGAGCTTCGCGAGGGGCGGGGCGAAGCGCCCGTCGGGCGCAAGATCGGCTTCACCAACCGCGGCATCTGGGACGAATACCGCGTCTACGCGCCGATCTGGGGCTACATGTACGACACGACGGTGCGCTCGGTGTCGCCCGGCGAGACCGTCGCCGTTTCCCATCTGCCGGAGCCGCGCATCGAGCCCGAGATCGTGCTCGGCCTCGACCGGGATCTCACGCCGGGCATGGACCTTGCCGCGATCGCCAGTGCCGTCGCGTGGGTGGCGCACGCCTTCGAGATCGTCCAGTCGATCTATCCCGGCTGGGCGTTCGCCGCCGCCGACTGTATCGCCGACGGCGGCCTGCACGGGCGGCTGTTCGTCGGGCCGCGGCGTCATCTTTCCAAGACGGACCAGGCGACCCTGGCCAGGGACCTTTCGGCGTTGCGCGTGACGCTTCTCCGCGACGGCGAGAGGGTCGACACGGGATCGGGCGCCAACGTCCTCGACGGGCCGGTCGAGGCGCTTTCGCACCTCGTCGCGGCGCTGGCCGACGATCCCTTCAATCCGCCTCTCGCCGCCGGCGAGATGGTGAGCACGGGAACGATGACGCGCGCCTTTCCCGTCCGTCCCGGCGAACGGTGGTCGACAGCGATTTCGGACTACCCGCTCCCCGGCCTGTCCGTGACGATCGACTGAGCGGCGGCCGGACGCCCTAGCGAGGAGCGCTCGGCTCACGCGAAGACGGCGTCCGGATTCTCGCGCAGCCGTGTCACCGTGTGATGCTGCAGCCGGGCGGTGACGGCCGCGGGCTCTCCGGCGAGCGCTTCGGGCGGGACCGGACGGCCGACGACGATGGAGAAGGGCTGCCCCTTCTTGTTGAGGAATTCGTGGAAGACCGTGATGTCGCGCAGTTCGGTGGAGAGACGCGAAAGGAAATAGAACAGACCCGAGTTGCGGGCGGTCACGTTCGCGGGGACGACCGGGAAGCCGTAGCGCCGCGCCAGGACGACGATGGAAGTCTGCCACGGCCGTTCGGTGAGCGCGCCCTCGTTCCACCAGGCGATGCGGCCGGAGGGAAACAGCACGACCGCCTTCCGCTGTGCGAACGCGCGCGCCGTCCCTTCAAGCGTGTCGCGGCTCCTGGCATGGCTCTTCTCGGACTGGCGCCATTCGACGGGAATGATCACGTCGCGCAATCCGGGCGCGGCGCGGATCGCGTCGCGATTGGCGAAGATCGCCATGTCGGGCCGGCGCTCCTTCAGCAGGTCGAAGACGGCGATGCCGTCGGCGATGCCGGTCGGATGGTTGGGCGCGAGGATGAAGCCGCCGGAGGCCGGCAGGTTGTCGGCGCCGGTCACCGAGAGGTCGAGCTCGAGCAGCCGGCTGAGAAATGCCAGCGCCTCGCCGCCGGACAAGCCGGCGATTTCGTCGCACATGCGCAGTGCCTGACGATAATGGAAGAAGCGCAGCAGCAGCGGCCGCACGAGCGGCCAAAGCGGATGGCGGGAGAGGCGGACGGACCGCTCGTCAATCAACAGGTCGACGATGTGCGGCTCGCCGCGCCGGCGGGAGGAGCTTCCCGGCGCCGCATCCGCCGCGAGGGGAGAACCCGACGTGGAAGCCATGAGGTCACACTCCCTCCCGCCTTTCCAAACGAATCTCGGGTCGGCTGCGCCAGCGTATCTCAGGGTTTGGCGGGAAAGGCGCTGCGGAGCGACTACCGGCTTGCCAGATCCTGGGCCACTGCGAGGCGCAGCAGCTCGGCCAACTCGCGCGCGGCGCGATCCTGCGCGTCGCGTTCGGCGCGCAGGGCGGCGAACTCCTGGCTCGGGATGTCGTAGGACGACGTGATCTGCCGGCGTCCCGCCGCGACCTGGGTGCCGTCCGCCGCGAGGAGCCAGTAGCGGCCGACCATGGTCACGGTCTTGGCGGTCGGTTCCTCGTCTTCCGTCGTCTGCTGGATCGAGGCGGCCACATCGATCTTCGACGAGACGGAGAGCGAGAGCGTGTAGGCGGGGCTCGCCGGTTCCGCCGCGCCGCCGTAGAAGAGGAACGTCAGGTGATTGCGGACCTGCTGGGCCTCGCGCGTCGTCACCGGCTTGATCGCGATCGACGCCAGTTCCCCGGCCATGGTGGCGGTGCCGCCCGAAGTTGCCGGTGCGCTGGAGTAGAGCGGGCGCACGGTGCACGCCGACGTGAGCGTCAGCGATGCGAGAAGGCCGATCGCCAGTGCCGGCCGGACGATTCGTTTCACGTGCGGACCCTCCGTTCAGGCGACCACATTGACGATTCTCTGCGGCACCACGATGACTTTGCGCGGCGGCTTGCCGTCGAGCGCCTTGCGCACCGCCTCGAGCGCCAGGGCCGCCTTCTCGACCTCACCTTGATCCGCGTCGCGTGCGATTGTCAAATCCCCGCGTTTCTTGCCGTTGACCTGGACCGGGTAGGTGATTTCGCTGTCGACGACCAGCGCGGGATCGAAATCCGGCCAGGCCCTCTCGGCGGCGAGACCGGTGCCGCCGATCGCCGCCCAGCATTCCTCGGCGAGGTGCGGCGTCATCGGCGCGATCATGGCGATCAGGAAGTCGACGGCCTGGCGGACCGCGCCGGCGGTCGCCGCGTCGGCCCGGCCGGCGGCCATGTCGGCGAGCGGCGCCTGCAGCGCGTTGACGAGTTCGTAGAGACGGGCGACTGCCTTGTTGAAACCGAGGCGGGCAATCTCTTCGCCGACCGCCTTCAGCGTCTTGTGCGCCGCCTTCGACACTTCGACGGCGGAACCGTCGCGGGCCGCGGCGGGAGCGGTCGCCGACAGGGCCTCCGCCGCCTCGGAGACGAGGCGCCAGACGCGCTGGATGAAGCGGTGCGCGCCCTCGACGCCGGCCTCGGTCCAGATCACGTCGCGCTCGGGCGGCGAATCGGACAGCATGAACCAGCGTGCGGTGTCGGCGCCGTAGGAGGCGATGATGTCGTCGGGATCGACGACGTTCTTCTTCGACTTCGACATCTTCTCGATCGCGCCGATCTCGATCGGCGTGCCGTCGGCGGCGAGAACGGCGGTCCTCCTGCCGTCGGCTTCGGTGATCCGCACTTCCGCCGGCGTCACCCAGCCTGAGGGGCCGCGATAGGTCTCGTGGACCACCATGCCCTGCGTGAACAGGCCCTCGAACGGCTCTTCGACGGCGTTGAGGTGGCCCGTCGCCTTCATGGCGCGGGCGAAGAAGCGCGAGTAGAGCAGGTGCAGGATCGCGTGCTCGATGCCGCCGATGTACTGGTTGACCGGCAACCAGCCGCCCGGCCCGTCGACATGGGCGAGGTCGGTGGGGCGTTCCGCGTTCCACGGATCGGTGAAGCGGGCGAAATACCAGGATGAATCGACGAAGGTATCCATCGTGTCGGTGTCGCGCCGCGCCGGCCTTGCGCATTTCGGGCAGGCGACATGCTTCCACGTCGGATGGTGGTCGAGCGGGTTGCCCGGCTTGTCGAAGGAGACGTCGGCAGGCAGCTCGACCGGCAGCTGGTCGTCCGGCACGGGCACCGAGCCGCAGGCCTCGCAGTGGATCACCGGGATCGGGCAGCCCCAGTAGCGCTGGCGCGAGATCAGCCAGTCGCGCAGGCGGAACTGCACCTTGCGTTCGCCCATCGGCCGGCCGCCGATCCGCTTCTCGCCGAGCAGGTCGGCGACGCGGTCGAAGGCCTCCTTCGGCCTCATGCCGTTGAGGAAGCGCGAGTTGATCATCACGCCGTCGTCGACATAGGCCTCTTCCGTGATGCGGAAGGTCGCCGCGTCGGCACCCTCGGGCATGACCACCGGCACGACGGGCAGACCGTATTTGTTGGCGAAGTCGAGGTCGCGCTGATCGCCGGACGGGCAACCGAAGATGGCGCCCGTGCCGTAGTCCATGAGCACGAAGTTGGCGACGAAGACGGGCAGCGTCCAGCCGTCGTCAAAGGGATGGACGACGCGCACGCCGGTATCGAACCCCACCTTCTCGGCGGTCTCGATCTCGGCCGCCGAGGTCCCGCGTTTCTTCAATTCCTCGACGAAGGCCTGCAGCGCGGGGTTGGTGGCGGCCGCCGCCTTCGCCAGCGGATGGTCGGCGGCGATCGCCATGAAGGAGGCGCCGAAGATCGTGTCGGGGCGAGTGGTGTAGACCTCGAGCTCGGTCTCGCCGGCGGGCGCGGTGCCGGCCGCCAGCGGCCAGCGGATCAGGAGTCCCTCGGAGCGGCCGATCCAGTTGGCCTGCATCAGCTTGACCTTGTCCGGCCAGCGATCCAGCGTATCGAGCCCGTCGAGCAGTTCCTGGCTCATCGAGGTGATCCTGAAGAACCACTGGGTGAGGTCGCGCAGCTCGACCGGGGCGCCCGAGCGCCAGCCCTTGCCGTCGATGACCTGCTCGTTGGCGAGCACGGTCATGTCGACAGGGTCCCAGTTCACCTTGGCCGACTTGCGCTCGACGAGGCCCGCCTTCCAGAAGTCGAGGAACATCTTCTGCTGGTGGCGATAGTAGGACGGGTCGCAGGTGGCGATCTCGCGCGACCAGTCGAGCGACAGGCCCATGGTCTTCAACTGGCCCTTCATCGTGGCGATGTTGGCGTAGGTCCAGTCGCGCGGATTGACCCTGTTGTCGCGCGCGGCGTTCTCGGCAGGCAGGCCGAAGGCGTCCCAGCCCATCGGGTGGAGCACGTTGTAGCCCATCGCCCGGCGCCAACGCGCCACGACGTCACCCATCGTGTAGTTGCGCACGTGACCCATGTGGATGCGTCCCGACGGATAGGGGAACATCTCGAGCACGTAGTACTTCGGCCGCGGATCGTCGTTCTTCGTCTCGAACAGTCTCGCCTCCGCCCAAGCCGCCTGCCAGCGGGGTTCGGATGCGCGGGGATTGTATCGTTCGGTTGCCATGACCGGGATTTCACTTAAAAGACGGGGGCTGCCGCCGGCGCGGCTCGGTCCGGGTCTTCACCACGCTTTGCCGGAACCGTCAACCGCACGCACCGCCGCGGCGGCAAAAAGGAGGCGGCCCGGAGCATCGCGACGAGGAGCAGGCAGGAGCATGGACGACGTGGAAGGACGCCTCGACGCGGTGCGCGCGCGGATCGCGGCAGCGGAGCGGGAAGCGGGCCGGCCGGCCGGTTCGGTCGCCCTCGTCGCGGTTTCGAAGACGTTCGGCCGCGAGCATATCCTGCCGGCGATCCATGCCGGGCAGCGCGTGTTCGGCGAAAACCGCGTCCAGGAGGCGGCGCAGAAATGGCCGGTCATCCGTGCCGAACATCCCGACATCGAGCTCCACCTGATCGGGCCGCTGCAGTCCAACAAGGCGCGCGAGGCGGTTGCCCTGTTCGACGTCATCGAGACGGTCGACCGCGACAAGATCGCTGCGGAACTGGCGAAGGAGATTGCGAGGCAGGGCCGCGCGCCGCGCCTCTACGTTCAGGTCAACACCGGTCTCGAGCCGCAGAAGGCGGGCATCGACCCGCGTGAGGCGGTCGCCTTCGTCGCGCGCTGCCGTACCGTTCACGGCCTGGCGATCGACGGGCTGATGTGCATCCCGCCCGCCGACGAAAACCCCGGCCCGCATTTCGCCCTGCTGGAGAAGCTCGCCCGCGAAGCCGGCGTCGAGCGCCTGTCGATGGGCATGTCGGGCGACTTCGAAACCGCCATCGCCTTCGGCGCGACCAGCGTCCGGGTGGGAAGCGCGATCTTCGGGACGCGATAGCCGCCGCGCCCCTGCTCGCGCCGCGTCGGTTCCGCTCAGTTCAGCAGGAATTCGCCGCCGACGTTTCGCCATTCGTTGGGGGCGATCAGCCGCCGGTGGGTATAGCTCACCGAATGCAACGGCCCTTCGAGTTTCTCCCGCCAGAAGTCGATGAAGGCGAGAAGCGCCGGGAACTTCGGCGCAAGATCGTATTCCTGCCAGACGTAGGTCTGAAGAAGATGGGGATGATCGGGGTAGTGATAGAGGATTCGCGCCGTAGTGAGCCCGTAGCCATTGAGCATCAGTTCCATCTCAGAAGCGTTCGCCATGTCGTCCTTCCAGATTGCCCGTCATGATCCTCCACACCGGCATCGTGCGCCGGCATCGTTAATGCTTCCTTAGAAACGCCTCGCTATGCAACAGTTTTCTTCAACGAAAACAACATGCTAGCAGCCAATCAAGGCGAGTGCTGTCAGATGGGGTGCGCCGCTGCGTCAACCCGCCGCGCAAATCCAATGTCTAATGTTGTGGCGCGCGGCGAATTGATAATAATGCGGCGAAAGTTGCGGCCCGCCGACACCGAACGGCGGCGCATGCCGTTGTTCAGGGGGAGGTAGAACATGTCCGAGGTGAATGTCCATCGCGTCCAGCCCGCGTGGAAGAAGAACGCGCTGATCGACAACGAGACCTACCTCAAATGGTATGCCGAGAGCATCAAGAACCCGGACAAGTTCTGGGGCAAGCATGGCAAGCGGCTGGACTGGATCAAGCCCTACAAGAAGGTGAAGAACACCTCCTTCACCGGCAAGGTGTCGATCAAGTGGTATGAGGACGGGCAGCTCAACGTCTCGCAGAACTGCATCGACCGGCACCTGAAGAAGCGCGGCAACCAGACCGCCATCATCTGGGAGGGCGACAACCCCTACGACGACCGCAAGATCACCTACAACGAGCTCCACGACCGCGTCTGCCGGCTCGCCAACGTCATGAAGAAGCACGGCGTCAAGAAGGGCGACCGCGTCACCATCTACATGCCGATGATCCCGGAAGCGGCCTATGCGATGCTCGCCTGCACGCGCATCGGCGCGATCCACTCGATCGTTTTCGGCGGATTCTCGCCGGACGCGCTGGCCGGGCGCATCGTCGACTGCAAGTCGACCTTCGTGATCACCGCCGACGAAGGCCTGCGCGGCGGCAAGACGATCCCGCTGAAGGTCAATACCGACAAGGCCATCGCCATCGCCGGGCGCGACGGCGTCATCGTCAAGAAGGTGCTGGTGGTGCGCCGAACCGCCGGCAAGATCGACTGGTTCGACGGTCGCGACCTCTGGTATCACGACGAGATCGCGGCTGCGAAGCCCGAATGCAAGCCTGAGCCGATGAAGGCCGAGGATCCGCTGTTCATCCTCTACACGTCAGGCTCGACCGGCAAGCCGAAGGGCGTGCTGCACACTACCGGCGGCTATCTCGTCTACGCCTCGATGACCCACCAGTATGTCTTCGACTACCATGACGGAGACATCTACTGGTGCACGGCGGATGTCGGCTGGGTGACGGGCCACAGCTACATCGTCTACGGGCCGCTCGCCAACGGCGCCACGACGCTGATGTTCGAAGGCGTGCCAAACTATCCGTCGCCGTCGCGCTTCTGGGATGTCGTCGACAAGCACAAGGTCAACATCTTCTACACCGCGCCGACGGCGATCCGCGCGCTGATGGGTGCCGGCGACAGCCACGTGACGAAGACCTCGCGCAAGAGCCTGCGCGTGCTGGGCTCGGTCGGCGAACCGATCAACCCCGAAGCGTGGGAATGGTACTTCAACGTGGTCGGGGAGAAACGCTGCCCGATCGTCGACACGTGGTGGCAGACCGAGACCGGCGGCATCCTGATCACGCCGCTGCCGGGCGCGACAGACCTCAAGCCCGGCTCGGCGACCAGGCCGTTCTTCGGTATCCAGCCGCAGCTCGTCGACAATGAGGGCGCGGTACTGGAAGGCGCCACCGACGGCAATCTGTGCATCATCGATTCCTGGCCGGGCCAGATGCGCACCGTCTACGGCGACCACGAGCGTTTCGTGCAGACCTACTTCTCCACCTACAAGGGCAAGTACTTCACCGGCGACGGCTGCCGGCGCGACCTCGACGGCTACTACTGGATCACCGGCCGCGTCGACGACGTCATCAACGTCTCGGGCCACCGCCTGGGGACGGCCGAAGTGGAATCGGCGCTGGTCTCCCATGACAAGGTGTCGGAAGCCGCCGTCGTCGGCTATCCGCACGACATCAAGGGTCAGGGCATCTACTGCTACGTGACCCTGATGGACGGCGTCGAATGGAGCGAGGAACTGCGCAAGGAACTGATCGCACACGTGCGCAAGGAGATCGGCGCGATCGCCTCGCCCGACAAGATCCAGTTCGCGCCCGGCCTGCCGAAGACCCGCTCGGGCAAGATCATGCGCCGCATCCTGAGAAAGATCGCCGAGGACGACTTCTCGTCGCTGGGCGACACCTCGACGCTGGCCGATCCGACGGTCGTGGACGACCTGATCGAGAACCGGCAGAACAGGAAGGGGTGAAGAGGACGCCTCGGCGGGACGAGGCCGGTTCGACATCGACCTCGCCACATACCACATCGTCTCCCGTGTTCTACGAGCCCCAGGGAGATGATCCGTTGCCGACCGACGTCGCCGCGCGGCGCGGGAGTCCGGCGGATTGCCTTTTCGGGAGGCAGCCTTCCTGACGACGGCACGACGCGCGGCCGGGCCCTAGCCGTTCGCGGAACGGCGCCGGACGACAGACACGGGACAGGCCGCCGACCCCGTGCGAGCGGCGGCCCCCTTTCTCCGGAAGGCCGGGGGTCCGCTCCGGCTCAGCCGCACCACGGGGCGCGGCGGCCGCCGGCATAGGGGCGCACGAGATCGAGCGAGAGGAGGGCGGCGGCGACCGCCGTGCCGTCGGCCGCCTCGACGTCGGCGACAACGCGGCCGTAATACTTGCCGCCGCCGATCGCGCGGAGGTGCACGGCGCCGGGACCGACCATCGCCTCAAGGGCGGCGCGGGCGGCGAGCGCAGCGCGCCGCTCGGCACCGCAGCGGCCCTTCATCTCGGGCGCGTCGATGCCGCGGATGCGCACGTCGACGGTGATCTCCTGTCCGGGCCAGACCTGTGCGGCGGCGCGCAACGTGTCGCCGTCTATGACGGAGATCACCCGCGCCTCGACGGGTCCGGCAAACAGGTGTTCACCGGCCGCGGCGGGGCCTGAGGCAAGACAGACGGCCAAGACCGCCCGAGGCAGGCGGAAGCCGGCGAGGCGTCGAATCATGTAAAGGAATATATTCCTATATCCTGCGCCGCGCAATCCGCGCCGGACCCGGTATCCGCCTCAGGCGAGGATCCGTGCCGTCAGCGTGCGGTCGATGCCGTGCTGCGGCGGCGAGGTGAAACCGGTCTCGTTCTGCTCGTACGTCCAGACCCGGAACGTGGACAGGCTGTGCGGACCGAAGCTGTGCAGCAGCGGAACGTCGGTGGCGTCGCGGCCGCGGGCGATGACGACGCGGCCGATGCGCGGCGTGTTGTGCCGGGCGTCGAATGTATACCACTTGCCGTCGAGCCAGGCCTCGAACCACGCCGAGAAGTCCATCGGGGCCGGATCGGCGGGCACACCGATGTCGCCCAGATAGCCGTTGACGTAGCGGGCCGGGATATTCATGCAGCGGCAGAAGGCGATGGCGAGATGGGCGAAGTCGCGGCAGACCCCGACCCGTTCCTCATGCGCCTGCGCTGCGGTCCGCGTGGACCGCGCGTAGCCGTAGCCGAACGACAGACGTGCGTGGACATAGTCGACGATCGCCTGGACCCGCGTCCAGCCGGGCGGCAGGTGACCGAACAGCTGCCAGGCGAGATAGCTGAGGTGGTCGGTCTCGCAGTAGCGGCTGCCAAGCAGATAGCCGAGGCAGTCGTCGGGAAGTCTCTCGACCGGAGTCTCGCCGGCGAGCATGTTCACCTCGTCGGTTTGGCCGCCGTCCTCGACGACCGCGTCGTAGAGAATGCGAAAGCCGCCGGCAGGGGCGACGAAACGCCGGCAGAGGTTGCCGTAGCGGTCCGAATAGACCGTGCTGGGCACGGAAGGCGACGTCAGCACGCGCGTCTGCCGTCGGATGTCCTTCTGCCGTTCGGGATGGATTTCCAGGACCGAGATCAGCGGAGTCCGCTGCGGACAGTCGATGGCGATCTCGTAGCCGAGGCGGATGAGCATGGACGGCTGCCTTGCGTTCGAAGGGAACTGCACCACAACGCGATGCCGCCCCATGCGGTTCCTTCCCGGTCGCCGCGCGGCCCGGCGGCGCGATCAGTGCCGGAAGTGGCGGGCGCCGGTGAACACCATGGCGA
>DUSC01000156.1 GCA_012842935.1 Hyphomicrobiales bacterium
ACGGGCCGAGCGCCTCGACAGGGCTCAGGCCGATGTCGCGAAGCATGCGGTCGTCGCCGCGCTGCGCCTGCAAGCCGATCTTCATGACCCAGTCCATCGGCGCCTCCGACGCAATTCCCGGATGCGCTGTATCGCGCCGCCTTTGACATCTGACAAACGAATTGAAATGATGCCAGGCATCAAGATTGCGAATGTCGTCATCGTGAAACCGCAGCTCGACAGCGACCTCCTGAGAACCTTCGTGGCGATTGCCGACGCTCGGAATTTCACCCACGCCGCTTCGGCGGTGGGCCGCACGCAGTCCGCGGTCTCCATGCAGATGAAGCGGCTGGAGGACGCGGTCGGTGCACCGCTGTTCGAGCGCGGCCCGCGCGGCGTCAGGCTGACGGCGAAGGGGGAGGGCTTCGTCGCCAGCGCCCGCCGTATCGTCGCACTCCTCGACGAGGCGGCCGCCTCGCTCCGGGCGCCTCCGCTCGACGGCCCGGTGCGAATCGGCATTCCGGAGGAATACGGGCACTCGGTTCTATCGCCGGCACTCGGCGCCTTCGCCAAGCTGCATCCCAACGTGGAAATCACGGTGCGCCACGCCCCGTCGTCGGTGCAGATGGCGGCACTTGAGGAAGACGAACTCGATCTCGCCGTCGTCTTCGAATGGCAGGAACCATCCGGCGGCGAGGTGCTGATGATCGACCCGACCGTCTGGGTGACGTCGAGCCTGCATCACATGCACGAGGAGCGTCCGTTGCCGGTCGCTGTCTACATGGATTCCAAATGGTGCCGCGACTTCGCGCTACGGTCGCTGGAAGTGCGCGGCATCCACTACCGTATCGCGTACAAGAGCGAGACCTGTGGCGGATTGAAGCTCGCCGTCACGTCCGGCCTTGCCGTCGCGCCGATCTCGCGCAGCAACATCCCGGCCGGCTGCCGCGAGCTGATCGCGTCCGACGGCTTCGGCACGATCGACAATTCGAACGTCGTGCTCCATCGCAACAAGGCTGCGGCCAGCCATGCCGTCGAGGAGATGGCCGCAGCGATACGGGAAGCGTTCCGCCGCGGTCAGGCAGGATGGCCCGCCGGCAACCCGAACGACTGAGCGTGGAGTCCCTTGCGCGACCGCAAGGACATCGAATCCCGAGGACTTTACGCGAGAAACGTTTGATCCATTCTGGACGACGACGCCCGTGCGGCTCTAGCATGCGCCCGACCGGGATTCGCGATGGCAGGCAGAAGGCATACGTTGCGCTGGAACATGGCCGCGAGGGCGCTCGTTGCCCTGGCGCTTGTTCTCCTTGCCTTTGCGCACAAGCCGCTCGAGCTTTCGGGCTATGCGGATGCGTCGGCCTACGTCCTGCCCGACGGGCAAGTGCCGGTGGTCTGCGCGACCGTGCCGGTCAATGGCGGGACCGACCGGACCCTGCATGCGAACGTCTGCGACGCCTGCCTGGTCTGCGGTTCGATCCTCGTTCCGGCGCCGGCCGAGTTCTCCTCTCCCGCGCCGATCGAATC
>DUSC01000157.1 GCA_012842935.1 Hyphomicrobiales bacterium
GCTCAGGAAGGCCGCCGCCAGAACCATCGACGAACTCTGGTCGGTCGTCGCCGATTGTCTCTCCGCCTTCACCCCTGAGGAATGCCAGAACTATTTCGAGGCCGCCGGATATGACCCCGAATAAGTCGAATCTGCTCTAGGGAGGAGACACTCGCGCCGGCCCCCGCGGTACCCTGCCGCGCGAGCGAAGCGGGATCTCGAGGTCCTTCCTGTCGTGGCAGCGACGATTCCGGTCGCTGTCGCATGGCGGCAACATTTCCGGGCGAATAGCCTCGCGCCATGGACGCGCCCGCCGATTCTTCCCCGATCCGCTCCGCCGCCGGCAGCTTCTGTCCTCCCGAAGCGAGGCCGTTCGCGCTCGTGGCGGCGATCCTCGCCTCGTCGATGGGTTTCATCGACGGGTCGGTCGTGGCCCTGGCCATGCCGGCGATCCGTGCCGACCTCGGTGCCGGCCTCGTCGACGCGCAGTGGATCAGCAACGGCTACATGCTCTTCCTGTCGGCGCTGGTGCTGATCGGCGGCGCGGCCGGCGACGTCTTCGGCGTGCGCAACCTGTTCGCCGTGGGCATCGCGCTGTTCATGGCCACCTCGCTCGCCTGCGCGCTGGCGCCGGATGCGGGAACGCTGATCGTCATGCGCGCGCTGCAGGGCATCGGCGCGGCGGTGATGGTGCCGGGCAGCCTGGCGCTGATCGCCAAATGCTATCCGGCCGCCACGCGCGGCCGGGCGATCGGCGCCTGGGCCGCCTATTCCTCGCTCACCACGGCGGCGGGTCCCTTCGTCGGCGGCATGGTGCTGTCCTTCGGCGCCGACTGGATGTGGCGGTCCATCTTCGCCATCAACGTGCCGATCGGCCTCGCCGCGCTCGCCCTGCTCCTCGGCCGCGTGCCGCGGGACCGGCCGGCCGAAAGGCGGCCGCTCGACATCGCCGGGGCATTGCTCGCGACCGCCGGCCTCGGGCTGATGGCCTGGGGACTGACCGAGTTCGGCCTCGACGCCGCGGAGCGGAGCGTGCAGCCTGCCGCGGCGCTGGCGGCGGGCGCGGTGTTCTTCTCCGTGTTCGTCGCGTGGGAGCGACGCGTCGCGGTGCCGATGGTCAAGCTCGGCCTTTTCGCCTCGCGCGCGTTTTCCGGAGCCAACATCTACACGCTGTTCCTCTTCTTTGCGCTCGGCGCGGTGCTCTTCTTCCTGCCGATGACGGTGGTCTCGGCCTGGGGCGCGGCGGAGTGGGAGGCAAGCCTGATGATGCTGCCGCTGTCGCTGGCGATCGCGCTGTTTTCCGGACGGGCGGGCCGGCTCGCCGACCGCAGGGGGCCGCGGCTGCTCCTGACGCTGGGCGCCCTGCTCGTCGGGCTATCCTATGCCGGGCTCGCCGTCACGGCGCCGCTGATGATGATGTGGCAGGTCTGGTTCCCGATCCTGTTCCTGCAGGCGGCGGGCATGGCGATGCTGGTGTCGCCCCTGTCGGCGGCGGTGATGCTGGCGACCCCCGATGCCGACACCGGGCTCGCCTCCGGCGTCAACAATGCCGTGGCGCGCGCCGCGGGCCTGATGGCGGTGGCCGGTCTCGGCGCCGTCGCCAGCCTCGCCTTTTCCGGCGTCGCCGGAGGCAGGCTCCCCGGCATCGAATTCGGGGCGCGACTCGTCGCGCCGCTCGACCCGGCGGTCGCGGCGCTCAGGCTCGAGGCGACCAATGCGGCGTTCGCCGCCGTGGCTGCCGTTTCCGCCGCGGCCTGCCTCCTGGCCGCGATCGTCGCCTGGACGACGCAGCCGGCCTGGGACGCGGCGGAGGGTCAAAAGCCGCGCGACGGTTGACCTCCGCACGGCAAATCCGGCGGATGCGGCTACCTGCTGACGCTCGCGACCTTGAGCGGCGGACCGTCGCTCTCCTCGCGCAGGAGCTCGTCGATGCGTTCGCGCTCCTTCCTGAACGCCTCGAGATCGGCGCCCTTGAGCACGCGACCGACGGGCAGGCGCACGCGCATCGGGTTGACCTTGGTGCCGTTGACCATCAGCTCGTAGTGCAGGTGGTCGCCGGTGGCGAGGCCGGAGGCGCCGACATAGCCGATCACCTGACCCTGTCGCACCCGGGCTCCGGGAACGACGCCCTGGGCGATGGCGCTCTGGTGGCTGTACGACGATTCGTATCCGTTGGCGTGGCGGATGATCGTCTGCCGGCCGTAGCCGCCGGCCCAGCCGGCCTTCTCGACGATGCCGTTGCCCGCGGCGATGATCGGTGTACCGCGCGGCGCCGCCCAGTCCACGCCGGTGTGCATCTTGTAGTAGCCGAGGATCGGATGCCGGCGCATGCCGAAGCCGGAGCGGAACTGGCCGTTGGGCACGGGGTTGCGCAGCAGGAACTGTCGCGCGCTGCGGCCTTCCTGGTCGAAATAGTCGACCGCGCCGTCCGCCATCTGGAAGCGATAGAGGGTGCGCGTATTGCCTCCGAAGGTGGCCGACACGTAGAGCAGCTCCGAATCGTCCGACACCTCGTCGTTCTCGCCCGGCTGCGAGAAGAACACCTCGATGCGGTCGGTCGGATTGATGCGTGCCTGGAAGTCGACGTCGGAGGCGAGCAGTCTCACCAGTTGCCGGGTCATGCCCTTCGACAGGCCGTAGGAATAGGCCGCCCGGTAGATTCCGTCATAGACCGTGGGCAGATCGCCGCGCACCTTCACCTGCGGCGGCGACGTGTCGAAGGCGGTCTGGATCTCGGGATTGGGCTCCGGTTCGGACGCCGGCACGAACTGGCCCTGGTCGTCGAGCGCGATCGTCAGGAGGTGCTGCGTGCGGTCGTAGACGCTGGTGCGCACGATGCGAGCCTGGTCGCCGCGTACCTCGAGCCCGATGCGCAACACCCTGCCTTCCTTGAGCGAATCGGAATTGAGACGTTTTGCGAGCGCTTCCGTCATGCCGATCGCGTCGGGCCCCGTGTAGCCCGAATCGGCGAGCGCCTCGGAGATCTTGCGGCTTGTCGTGAACGGGATGATCTCCTCCGCGAAGGCGAGGCTCGCCTGGTCGGCGGAGGCGCGCGGCGCGACCGAGACGTTTTCCGGGACGATGCGGAAGCCGTAGGAGCCGGTCAGCGTCTGGGTGGCGAGCGACTGGCCGAAACGCTGCGGATCGACAAAGTGCAGGGACGCCACCTGAACGTCGCCGTCGGTGAGGATCGCACCGGTCTCGCGGACGATCTTCTCGACCTCGTCGACGGAGAGCGCACTCTGCTCGTCGAACGACGCCGTCTCGATCGGGAAGTCGACCGTCTTCAGGCTCATCTCGCTTTCGACCTTGGCGCCGTAGATCGTGCCGGTCATCTGCGCCTGGGCCGCGTCGCCGTCCTCGGCAAAAACCGACAGCGGGTCGAACGGCGGATAGCTGCGGTTCGTCGTGTGGCCGGCGGCGAGCGCCATCTTCACCTGCACGAACGGCATCGAGCGGATGACCTCGCGGTCTCCGACCTTCATGACGGTCGACAGTTCCATGCGCCGGCGGTCCCTGGCGCGGGTGATCTGGCGCGGCGGCGCCACCCGGTCGGTCTTGGCCTCCTCGCCCGCGGCGTTGCCGTCGCCCGGCGCAACCAGCCGCGCGATCTCTGGCGGCGTCGCCAGCTGCTCGCGCCCGTCGAGCGCCGCAAACAGCGCCACACCCATGAGCACGCTCGACGTAACCCCGGTCAGGAAGGTTCCCGACAGCCAGCGCGCCGACACCTCACGCCTGTCGGGTGGCCCACTGCGGCCGTCGGCGATCAGCGGCGGATCGTTGCCGAGTTCGGCTATGGTCTGCGCGTTGTCCTGCATTCAGAAGGCGACGTTTCCCCGGTCGGCACGTGGCTCGATCTTCGTTGGCCGAGACAATTGCCTGTCATTCCCCTCAAGTCAACGAATCGTCCCTTCGCGGATCCGGTCCTCCGCCGCGCCGGGACGTCCGCGGGACCGACTCGCTCGGCAGGCCCGCGGCAACCATCTCGGACGGCAATGGGGCGGCAATGCGGCCTGATCGCGGCCGGCGCGGACGGCACGCCCGCGCATCGGGACCCGTCCACAGGAACCGACCGGCGTTTCAGGCCGCGCCGCTCACCGGCCGCGCCTGCCGTCCGCCCTGCAGGAAAACGACGCGTGGGCCTGCGAGGAGGCGTCGCGATGCGATGCTCAGGCGGGGGCGGCGACGCCGAACGGGCCTGCGGCGAAACCGCTGCGGGAAGGGGCGAATTCCCCGCCGCGGTTCCCGGCGAAGGGGCGAAACGGGAATCTTTCCTGCGACTTAGGCGCAAACCCGCGCAGGACGTTGCGTCAGCCGGCGGCCGTCGCAAAAATTTCAAAAAACGCGAAAATCGGTGTTGACACTCCGAAGGCCCCCCGACTATATACGCCTCACCAACGAGGGCGGCGCGCCGCTGGCGACGAAGAAGTTCGCTTCTTGAACGCCCTCGACGAAATCAAAAGAGAGCCGCGTGAGCGACACTCTGCCGGGCCCGAAGCCAAAAGCAAAACGGCCCACGACATCGCGTCTGCGGTGTCTGTTCTTTGAAAACTGAAGATTGAAGAAAGAGAAACGTGGGCGGCAGAGTCTGCTGAACCTCTCGCTCCGCAAGGAGCCTGACGGTTCGAACGAGACTTTGGCGGATCACGTTTCGTGAGAATACAAACTACCGGAGCGCGCAAGCGCTCAGGTGTGAATGTTCTCGTCGATTCATGCGTGACCAAAAGCCAAATCAAAGTCTTACAAACTTGAGAGTTTGATCCTGGCTCAGAACGAACGCTGGCGGCAGGCTTAACACATGCAAGTCGAGCGCCCCGCAAGGGGAGCGGCAGACGGGTGAGTAACGCGTGGGAATCTACCCATCTCTACGGAACAACTCCGGGAAACTGGAGCTAATACCGTATACGTCCTTCGGGAGAAAGATTTATCGGAGATGGATGAGCCCGCGTTGGATTAGCTAGTTGGTGGGGTAATGGCCTACCAAGGCGACGATCCATAGCTGGTCTGAGAGGATGATCAGCCACACTGGGACTGAGACACGGCCCAGACTCCTACGGGAGGCAGCAGTGGGGAATATTGGACAATGGGCGCAAGCCTGATCCAGCCA
>DUSC01000158.1 GCA_012842935.1 Hyphomicrobiales bacterium
CCGCCGCCAGAACCCGAACCCGAAGATCAAGGGATAGAGCTTTCGACATCGCCTGCCGGCCTCCGCTCCGGCAGGCAGCTTGAATCAGAACCAGACTGATTTGGGAATCCCGATTCAATCAGATCGGGCGATGCTCTAGCGGCCGCCGGAAGACCCGACGGCCCTTCGCGCCACGATCCGGTCCCGACCGCCGGATTCCGGCCGAGCGGACGATGCACGGGCGGAGAAGCGACCGGGCATCATCCCCTCCGGCCGGATCGAGGCGGCGGACGGGACGTGCGAGACCCGGTCGCGCCGGATCGACAAGGCCCACGGGGCGATTGCATTCCGCGCCGCAGCCTGCAACCTGATGCGCTTGCCCACGCCGACAGAGGTGATGCCATGACCGCGCAGCCCGAGCTTCACTCCGAGATCGCCTGCCCGCACTGCGGTCATCGCAAGGTCGAGGAAATGCCGACCGACGCCTGCCGGTTCTTCTACGAATGCGAGCGCTGCCACACCCTGCTGCGCCCGAAACCGGGCGACTGCTGCGTGTTCTGCTCCTACGGGTCCGTCCCCTGCCCGCCCATCCAGCTCGAACGCCGGGGCGGCGAGCACGCGCGCTGTTGTCGCTGAACTTCCCGCGGAGATGTCTCCGGGTGGTCTTCTACGCCGCTTCGCCGGCTTCGCCCGCGCCGCCGGCGCCATCTGCGGTGCGGCCCTTGAAGCCCTTCGCCAGGATGTAGAGCTCGACCGATTCCTCGCGCGAGGCCGGCGGCTTGACGTGGTGGACGGTGCGGAAGTTGCGCTTCAGCAGATCGAGCAGGCCGCCCTCGGTGCCGCCCTGGAAGGTCTTCGCCAGAAAATGTCCGCCGGGCTTCAGCACCGAGATGGCGAAGTCGGCCGCCACCTCGCAAAGATGCATGGTGCGCAGATGATCGGTGCGCCGGTGACCGGTGGTGGGGGCGGCCATGTCGGAGAGCACGACGTCGGGCGCGCCGCCCAGCGCCTCCGTCAGGCGGGCGGGCGCGTCGTCGTCGAGGAAGTCCATCTTGAGGATCGCCGCGCCCGGCACCGGGTCCATGTCGAGATAGTCGATGCCGACCACCAGCGGCCGCTCCTCGGTCGAGCGGACCCGCCCGGCGGCGACCTGACACCAGCCGCCGGGTGCCGCGCCCAGGTCGATGACACGGGCGCCGGGTTTCAGGATGTGGTGCCTGTCGTCGATCTCGATCAGCTTGTAGGCTGCGCGCGAGCGGTAGCCCTCGGCCTTCGAGCGCTGCACGTAGGGGTCGTTGAGATGGCGCTCGAGCCAGCGGCGCGAGGAGTCCTTCAGGCCGCTCTTCTTCTTCACCTTCGTGCGCAGGACGCGCGCGCCGCCCCCGCCCGGTCTCGCCCCGCCCGGCTTCTTCGTCATCGCCGCCAGCCGTCGCCGCGGTCGCGCCGCCAGACGCCTTCTTCCGCCATCAGTTCGCTCAGGATGCCCTCGCGCAGGCCGCGGTCGGCGACGCGCAGGCGTTGCGACGGCCACACCCCGCGGATCGCCTCGAGGATGGCGCAGCCGGCGAGAACGAGGTCGGCGCGGTCGGCGCCGATGCACGGGTTGGCGACCCGCTGGTCGAAATCCCAGCCGAGCAGGCGCTCGACCATGCCGTCGACCGAGACGCGATCCATCCACAGGCCGTCGACGCGGCGGCGGTCGTAGCGCTCGAGGCCGAGATGGACGCCGGCGAGGGTGGTGACGGTGCCCGACGTGCCGAGCAGGTGGAAGCGCTCACCCGCGACCATGTGGTCGAGGCGATCGCGGCCCTCGAAGCGGGCGAGATGGGCGGCGACGTCGTCGACCATGGCGCGGAAGCTTTCGCGCGTGACGTCGCGGCCGCCGAAGCGCTCGGCGAGCGAGACCACGCCGACGGGCAGCGACGTCCACGACACGATATGGCTGGCAAGCCGCGGCGAGCGCTGCCTGGACAGGTCGATCAGCGCGATTTCCGAGGAACCGCCGCCGATGTCGAAGAGCACGACGCCGTCGGTGTCGCGCTCGACCAGCGATCCGCAGCCCGACACGGCGAGCCGGGCCTCCGTCTCGCGGTCGATGATCTCGAGCACGAGCCCGGTCTCGGCCTCGACTCGGTCGAGGAATTCGGCGCCGTTCGCGGCGGCACGGCAGGCCTCGGTGGCGATCAGCCGGGCGCGGCGGACGGCGCGGCTGCGCAGCTTGTCGGCGCAAATCTTCAGCGCCTCGACGGCGCGGTCCATCGCCGCCGCGCCGAGGCGGCCGCTCGCCGCAAGGCCTTCGCCGAGGCGCACGATGCGCGAGAAGGCGTCGACGACCCGGAACTGGCCGGGACGGCCCGGCACGGCGACGAGCAGACGGCAGTTGTTGGTGCCGAGGTCGAGCGCGGCGAAGACCGGCAGTTCGCCGGACGGCGCCGGACGCATCGGCGGCGCGGCCGGGACGGCCGCCGCCGGGGCGGTCCGCACGGGCGCCGTCTGCCGGGGCGGCGGGATCGGCATTGCCTTCGGCTGCGGCTCGGCGGGCGCCTGAGCGGCGACCGCCGGCTCGCGCGAATAGACCTTGCGGCCGCGGCGCTTGCGCCGCTTGCGTGGTTTGCTCCTGTGCTGCGCGGCGCTCGCGGACGCCGACCCGCTGCCGGGTCCGGCGCCGTCCTTCCGCCCGCCTGTCGGTGCGGAAGGCGGGGGCGCGCCGACAAACGCCGCGCCACCCTGCGAAGCCCCGCCGCCCGGCCCGTCGCCGGATTGGGGGTCTTTCACCGTCGTTCCTTCGTGCCGCGCGAGCCCCGACCGGGGACGCAGCAGGCATCCTGATCCTTCTACGTTGGCCCGATCATATCAGCGCGCGACGCCTTCACAAGGCCGGCGGATGCAAAACCTGGCCTGCGGCGAAAGTGTCGGGTCCGCCGGCGTGTTCGGGGGTTCCCTCGCGCCGCCAATCACTCTATCGAAGGAGGCGGGGACAAGAAAAAGCAGGAACGCGGGGAAATGCGCACGGGATGAAGTGGAAGGATTATGTTTGGCCCGTCGTTGGGCTCGCAGCGGTCGTCTTCTCCGGCTGGATGCTCTACAACGAACTGCGCGGCATTTCCGCTTCCGACGTCATCGACGGCTTCGCCGCGATCCCGCCACACCGCTGGCTGCTGGCGGCCTTCGGCGCCCTCGTCGCCTACGCCGCGCTCGCCGGCTACGACCACATCGCGCTGACCCACATCGGAAAGCCCCTGCCCTGGTGGTACGTGACGCTGTGCTCGTTCACCACCTACGCGCTGTCGCACAACATCGGCGGTTCGGTGGTGTCCGGGGCCGTGATCCGCTACCGCGCCTACGGCTCGCGCGGCCTGAACGGCCAGGAAGTCGGCGTGCTGGTGGCGTTCTGCTGGTTCACCTTCGTGCTGGCGACGATCCTCCTCGCCGGCATCGTCTTCATCGTCGAGCCGGACCTGACCGAGCGTTTCGTCGATCTCGAGCCGATGCCGATCACGCTTTCGGCGACCACCGGGGCGCTGCTGCTCGCCTTCGTCGCCCTCTACGTCGCAGGCAGCCTTTTCGGCTTCAGGCCGCTGCGCATCGGCGGCTTCCGCCTCGAATATCCGCGCCCGGCGATCGTGCTGCGCCAGCTGACCGTCGGGCCGATCGAGCTGATCGGGGCCGCCTCGATCATCTACTTCGCCCTGCCGGAAGCCGGCAATCCGGGCTTCCTCACCGTGCTCGGCGTGTTCATCATCGCCTTTTCGGTGGCTTCGGCGACGCATGCGCCGGGCGGCATCGGCGTCTTCGAGCTGGTGGCGCTCGCCGGCCTGCCCGACATGGACAAGGTCTCGGTCCTCGCCGCGCTGCTGGTGTTCCGTCTCTACTACCTGATCGTTCCGCTGGTCCTCGGCATCGTCGTCGTCGTGCTCTTCGAGCGCAGCCAGTTCGCCGGCCGCCGCGCGCCGCCGCCGCAGGCGCCGCCGGGGGTGCCGCCCACCGGGGCCGACCAGACGTGAGCCTTCGGGAGGTCGTCCATTCGGCCCCGGCCGGGCGCGCCGCACCGGCGCGCGGTGCGCCCTTCCCTTGAACGGCGGCGGAGCCGGACTAGCTATGGGGGACGGGCAAAGCCGTCGCGCGGCCGGTGAACCGGCTTGACATGCGGCGGCCCATGGGCAATACGCGGTCCGCATGCGGCCGGACCGCCGCGCCGGGCGCTTCCGGGCGTCGTTGGGGAATAGGTTAACGGTAGACCAGCGGACTCTGACTCCGTTAGTCCTGGTTCGAATCCAGGTTCCCCAGCCAGACAATTTCAAGCACTTGGATCAAACGCCGGAAGAACCTCCCCCGATCCGGGCACTTTGCGCCGCGGCGGCTCCTTCACGGACCGCGATGCGAGGCGGCTAGAGCGACTTCGATGAACGCAGAGTCGGTTTGAGGATTCACGCGGGCGGCCTTGTCTGATTCACTGGTCCTGGTGATTTGCCAGGAGGTGATGATGACGAGGAGCCTGAGCGGA
>DUSC01000159.1 GCA_012842935.1 Hyphomicrobiales bacterium
CGACTTCATCACCGTGACCAAGAACGGGCCCGACTGGCAGCACCTGAAGCCGGCAATCCTCGGCACCATCATGGAGCATTTCATGTCCGGCGCGCCGGTGATGGCGACGTCCGGCAGCCGTTCCGCCGAAACGGACGCCGGGGAAGAGTTCTACGACGAAGCGGATGCCGAAATCGTCGTCACCATCAAGGAACTTCTCGATACCCGCGTCCGTCCGGCGGTGGCGCAGGACGGCGGCGACATCACCTTCCGCGGCTACGAGAACGGAACCGTGTTCCTCAACATGAAGGGCGCCTGCGCCGGCTGCCCATCCTCGACCGCGACGCTGAAGCATGGCATACAGAACCTGCTCAGACACTTCATCCCCGAAGTCCAGCAGGTCGAACAGGTCGCCTGAGGGGAGAATACCCTCGCGAAAACGACAAAAAACCGGGCGCAAGGCCCGGTTTTTCGCTTCGTTGGACGTCCGTGTTGCCCCGAGACGGTCCGCGACTACTTTACGATGACCTTGGCGCCGACCTCGGCCCGATTATAGAGGTCGATGATGTCCTGGTTCATCAGGCGGATGCAGCCGGAAGACATGGCCTTGCCGATGGAGAACCATTCCGGCGTGCCGTGCAGGCGATAGCCGGAATCGCCGCCCTTGTTGTAGAGGTACATGGCCCGGGCGCCGAGCGGGTTGTTCAGTCCGGGCGGCATGCCGCCCCGCCACTTGGCCAGTTCCGGCTTGCGTTTGATCATCGGTTCCGGCGGCGTCCACACCGGCCACTCGCGCTTCAGCGCGATGCGCGCCGTGCCAGACCATTCGAAGCCTTCCTTGCCGACGCCGATGCCGTAACGCATCGCCTTGCCGTCCTTCATGACGAAATAGAGGTGCTTCTCGCCCGTGTCGACGATGATGGTGCCAGGCTTCTCCTTCGTCGAATAGTTGACGATCTGCCGGTGGTACTTGCGGTCGACCTTGTAGATCGGGATCGCAGGAAGCTGGTAGCCGGCGTCCTTCACCGAACCGTAGTTCGACGTGAAGATCGAGCCGCCGTCGGTGGTGCAGCCGGACAGGGCGACGCCCAGCGCCACCGCCGCTACCGCAATGAATGACCTCATCCGCATTCCGCCCGTATCCCCCATGCCCACAAGGGCCCGATTCGAGCCCCAATTTCGCCTCATTGTTATTTCGGTTTCGCTTTGCTTGCCAAGCGCTTATTCGTAACGGAGACGGATCGGGCGCTGCGTTATGGCATTTTAGCAACATCAACTCACACGAACGTGAATGCCTGCGACGCTCCGTGATCGACGAGACCCGCCGCGCGACAACGGTGCACGCCTCGTCTGCCGCCCGCCCGACACTGCCGGTTCAAAACGTGAACAAAACGTGGCATGGTCGGCCATGCCCATCGTATCGCCGATTCCCACCAATCCTCTCGCCGACGGCCGCCAGTCCGAGCGCGCCATGATCGTGCGTCGCGGCGTGCAGCGCATGCTCGCCGGGATGGGGGCACATGTGCTGCCCGAACTGTCCCTGGCCACGGGGCGTCGCGCCGACCTCGTCGCGCTCACCCGAAGCGGTGACATCTGGATCATCGAGATCAAGTCGTCGATCGAGGACTTTCGCGTCGACCGCAAATGGCCGGACTACCGGCTGCATTCGGACCGCTTCTTCTTCGCCACGCATCCGGGCGTGCCGGCCGAGATATTCCCGGAGGAATGCGGCTTCATCCTCTCCGACGGCTACGGCGCAGAGATCATGCGCGAGGCGCCGGAACACCGGATGGCGGCGGCGACGCGCAAGGCGCTGATGCTGAGGATAGCCCGCGCCGGTGCGGCGCGGCTGCTCGCCGCCGAACTCGCCGGCGTGCCCGTCCCTGCGCTGGACGGCGAAAGCGAATAGCCGCACGGCAAGACGTTCCGGCGGGATGCCTTGGATTTAATTAAAACTTTACTGTAACGACCGTTCTTCCGACACATCTGGCCGACGTCCGGAACTTCTCCCGACGGGTCGAGTTTCGCTTGCAACTGTGTATCGGCAAGGATTTGGACGATGAACCGCAATCGCGAGCGGCAGGAAACGCTTGTCGCGGAAATCAGGCGCCAGTTCGGCGCCGCCGGGAATGCGCGCTACCTGCGGTCGCTGCCCCTGTTCGAGGTGCCGCGGAACGGAAACGCCGCGTTCGAGACCCTGCTGAAGCGGGTCGACAGGGCGGCTTCGGAGCAGGGCGGACGCCCGTGATGCGGCAGCGCGTCCGTCATGGACGGCGGGATCGTCGCCAGGAATAGGCCGCGCCGCGGTCGGGCGCCGCGGCATCGGTGGCCGTCGGCTGGTAGTGGAGCGCGATGCCGCCCGTCTCGCCGCGCTCGAGGCGGCCGA
>DUSC01000160.1 GCA_012842935.1 Hyphomicrobiales bacterium
CGACCCATTCGAGCCCGCCGCCGACCGCCCAGCCGCGGATGGCGCCGACCACCGGCGTGCCGCCGAGGACGATCGCCCGCGTGACGTCCTGGATACGCTCGACATAGGCCGTGGTGCCGGCGTGATCGGTCGCCTGCGAGGCGAATTCCTTCAAGTCGTCGCCGGAGCAGAAGGCGCGGCCCTCGCCGGTGAGCACGACCGCACGCACCGCGTCGTCTCGGTCGGCGTCCGTGAGGGCTTCGACAAGGTCGTCGAGCAGTTCCGGCACGATGGCGTTGAGCCGCGCCGGGCGGTTCAGCGCGATCTGCCGCACGCCGTCGCCGAGGTCGGCGCAGATGACGGTCCCGGTCATGTCAATTCCTCCTGATCACCCTGCGGGTCTTGCCTTCGCTACGCGGCAATGCGGCGAAGGGCAGCAGCGAAACGCGCGCGGAAATGCCGATGTCACGCTTCATTCGGGCTTCGACGGCGGCCGCGAGGCCTTCGTCGGCTGCGGTGTCCCCGGCGAGTTCGGCTTCGACCGGCAGGAAATCGTAAGGCCCGGGCCCGTCGAGCACGATGCGGTATTCGCCCGACAGCGCAACGAACTGGCCGATGACCGCGGCGACCTGGGTCGGGAAGGCGTTGATGCCGCGCACCACCACCATGTCGTCGCTGCGCCCCACCACACGGAAGCGCGGCGCGGTGCGCCCGCAGCGGGCGCGCCCCGTGCCGGTGATGACGACGATGTCGCCGGTGCGGAAGCGCACCAGCGGCTGGCACTCGCGACTCATGTGGGTGAGCACGAGTTCGCCGCGCGTACCCTCGCGCCACGGCAGCACGGCGGCGGTCGCCGGGTCGATCAGCTCGGGATGCAGGATGTCGAGGGCGACGAAATGGAGGTCGTTGTCGACCTCGGTCTGGCCGGCGAAATTGCAGAAGACATCGGTGACGCCGTAGTTGGCGTTGCGCACGGCAAAGCCCCAGGTCGCCTCCAGCCGGCGGCGGAACTCGGGATTGTCGAGGCCGGCCTCGCCGCCGAACAGGCCTAGCCTGAGGCCGAGGTCGCGGGGTCTAAGTCCCTGAAAATGCTCGTCGATCGTGCGCTCGAGAACGGCCGGGTAGGAGGGGGTGCAGGAGATCGCGGTGATGCCGAGTTCCTGGATGGTGCGTATCAGCAACCGGGTATCGCCGACGCCGAAGGGGACGACCGCGGCCCCCGTCGCCTCCAGCGTCGTGTGGTCTGTGAAGCCGCCCATCCACAGGCGGTAGTTGAGGCAGTGGACGACGCGGTGGCCGGGCCCCAGCCCGCTCGCCGCCTGCGCCCGCCCGCCGACCACCGCCGTCTCGTGGGCATCGCGCCAGGAAAGCGCCAGGTTCATCGCGGTGCCGGTCGTGCCGGAGGTGCGGTGGATACGCGCCACCGACGTCGGATCGGCGGCGAGGTAGTCGCCGAACGGCGGATGGTCGCGCTGGCTTTCGCGCAGCATCTCCTTGTCGGTCAAGGGCAGGTCGGCGAAGCCTTCGAGAGAAAGCGGCGGCCGCGCCGCGCCCCAGGCGCGCCGGTGCAGCGGCGAGCGCGCCGACACGTAGTCCCGCTGCGTTTCCCACAGGCGCCGGCGGTGCGCGGCGAGCTCTCCGAGATCGGCGAAGTCGGCGCGGTCGAGCAGCATGGTCGATCCCAAAAAGATGAAAATGATATCATAGTCATTTTCATTTTCGTGCCGTCGTGTCAATATGCCGGCAGTATCGGCATCTTCGGCGTCGGACGATCGACCGGGCGGGCGGACAGCGCATCGCTTGCGGCGTCCCGCGACGGACGGCACGCGGGGCGGGGCGCGAGCGGCAGGCCTTCGGCGCGGAAGCGCGCGTGTATCGGGCGCGCGACCGGTAATTCATCGGCGCGAAGGCGTCCCGGGAGCAATGGATGGCGGCGGCAGCGACAGCGGAGGCGACGACGGAAGCGGGAGGATACGCCACCGTGCTGCTTGCCGCGGCGGGCGAAGAGGGCCTGCGCAAGACCGAGCGGACGCGGCTGAGGCTGCTTGCGGCGATCGCCGCCGCGCTCAACGCGGGGACGCCGCGCGGCGCGTTGAAGGTGGCCGACGTCACCCGCGCCGCCGGTCTCGCGCACGGCACGTTCTACCGCTACTTCGAGGACATGGCCGGCGCGATCGAGGCCCTGATCGAGTCTTTTGCCCGTCACGTGCGCGAAAGGCTCGCCGGGGCGCGGCAGGGCGAGGCCGGCTCGCGCGAACGCGTGCGCGGCACGACGCTCGCCTATGCGCGACTGTTTCGCGACAACGCGCCGCTGATGCGTTGCCTGATCGGGCTCGACGCGGAGGGCGGGCCGTTCGCCCGCGCCTACCGGGAGCTCAACCGCGCCTGGTACGGGCGCATGGCCGCCGCGATCGCCCGGCGGCGGGCGCGGCAGGCGGGCGGCGCCCAAGCCGATCCGCAGAGCCTCTTGCCGACGGCCTATGCGCTCGGCGGCATGATCGACGAGTTCCTCACCCAGGTCTATCTGCGCCGCGATCCGGCGCTGGCGCATCTCGCCGCCGACGAGGCGGGAATCGCCGACCTGCTCACCGATCTCTGGTGGCGCGGGGCGTACGGGGCGGTAGCGGAGGGGTAGGTCACGACCTTAGTGGATGGCCGGTTCCACCCCAACCAGCGCCTTCGGCACGACATCCGCACAAGGGGAGGTCGAAGTTTCGCCTACGCCACGTCGAGCACGATCTTGCCGATGTGCTCGCCCTCTTCCATGCGCTCGTGCGCCCGCCAGGCCTCCTTCAGCGGGAAGATCATGTCCATGACCGGGGCGACCCTGCGCTCGGCGAGCAGCGGCCAGACTTTCGCTTCCAGGGCGGCGGCGACGGCGCCCTTGAATTCGACCGTGCGCGGCCTCAGCGTCGATCCCGTATGGGTGAGCCGCTTGACCATCAGCCTCGAAAAGTCGGCGCTGGCGACGGCGCCGCGCTGCGTGGCGATCTGGACGATACGGCCGTCGACCGCCGCAGCCTCGTAGTTGCGCGCGACGTAGTCGCCGCCGACCATGTCGAGGATGAGGTCGGCGCCGCGCCCGCCGGTCGCTTCCCTGACCGCGGCGACGAAGTCCTCCGTTCGGTAGTTGATCGCCCGGTCGGCGCCGAGCCGCAGGCACTCGGCGCATTTTTCGTCCGAACCCGCAGTGGTCATGACATAGGCGCCGAAGGCGTCGGCAAGCTGGATCGCCGTGGTGCCGATGCCGGACGAACCGCCGTGGACGAGGAAGGTCTCACCCTTCTTCAGGCCGCCGCGCTCGAAGACGTTGTGCCACACCGTGAAAAAGGTCTCCGGCAGGGCGGCGGCCTCGGTCATGGTGAAGCCGAACGGGACGGGCAGCGCGTTGCTCTCGTGGACCTTGGCATACTGAGCGTAGCCGCCGCCGGGGGTCAGCGCGCAGACCGCGTCGCCGACCCGCCAGCGCACGGCACCCGGCCCGACGGCCGCGACCTCGCCGGAGACTTCGAGTCCCGGCAGGTCGGAGGCGCCGGGCGGCGGCGGATAGGCACCCTTGCGCTGCAGCACGTCAGGACGGTTGACGCCGGCAGCACGCACCCGGATCAGGATCTCGCCCTCGCCCGGAACCGGCACGTCGCGCCTTTCCGGCTTGAGCACCAGAGGCCCGCCCGGCTCGGTGATGGCGATCGCGGTCATGGTCGAGGGGATCTTCGGCTGGGTCGTCACGGCATTCCTCCGATTTCGCGATCGGGCATTTTGTTCTCGTCGGGGGGATTATGTATTGTCCTGCAATCGCGTTGCAAACAGGAGGCGGGCCATGGCCTTTATCGACGACGAGCCGAAGAAGAAGGCGCCCAGGCACGAGATCGGCCAGGAACTGTCCGCCCTTTCGGTCGACGAACTGGTTGAGCGCATCGCCGAACTGAAGGACGAGATCGCCAGGCTCGAGACCGCGATGAAGGCGAAGGGGGCAGTGAAGTCGGCGGCCGACGCGTTGTTCCGGACGCGCTAGGACGGGTCGCCGCGACGCAAGCCGGCCGCGCAATCGCCGATATCGTGGGCGACATCGGCTCAACGATTCGACCGGAGCATTTCATGTTCGCAGCCTATCGACCGATCTTCTCGCTCCTGCGCGGCACGGCCTTCTTGCTCGCCGCGTCCGGCCTGCACGGACTGCTGCTGCCGCTGCGCGGGCAGGCGGAAGGTTTTTCGACCGCGGCGCTCGGCCTGATGGGCACCGCCTGGGCGGCGGGATTCGTCGCCGGTTGCTACCTTGCCCCGCATCTGGTGCGCCGCGCCGGCCACGTGCGCGCCTTCGGCACCTTCGCGGCTTCGGCCGCCATCATCGCGCTGGCGACCGGCCTGGTGATCGACGAGATCGTCTGGATCGCACTGCGCGCCTGCACCGGATTCGTCATGGCCGGCGCCTTCATGGTGATCGAGAGCTGGCTCAACGAGAAGGCGACGAACGAGAACCGCGGCACCGTGTTCGGCCTCTACATGATGGTCACCTACGCCTCGATCATGGCCGGTCAGATGACGGTGGCGCTGGCCGACGTCGGCCAGGCGACGCTGTTCATGGTGGCGGGTATCCTCTTCTGCCTGTCGCTGATCCCGACCGCGGTTTCGACCCAGGCGACGCCGCAGCCGCTGCAGAACGTGTCGCTGGATCTCCGCCGCCTCTACGCCAATTCGCCGGTGGCCTTCGCCGGCTGCTTCCTGATCGGCATCGCCAACGGCGCATGGGGCACGCTGGGCGCCGTCTACGGCGCGCGCATCGGCATCTCGACCGCCGAGATCGCGCTGATGATGAGCCTCGTCGTGGTGGCCGGCGCAGTGCTGCAGGTGCCGGTCGGCCGCATCTCCGACAAGACCGACCGGCGCTACGTCCTCGCCGCCTGCGCGGTCGGCGCCGCCCTGATCGGCCTCGCCATCTTCGTCGCCACGCCGCGCTCCGGCTCGTCCGTCATCGCGTTGACGGCGGCCTACGGCGCGCTCGCCTACACGCTCTACTCGCTCGCCGTGGCCCACGCCAACGACCACGCCAGCGCCGGCGAATTCGCCAAGGTATCGGGCGGCCTACTGCTGCTCTACGGCTACGGCACGATGGTCGGCCCGGTGCTCGGTGCGGTGCTGATGGATGCCATGAGGCCGGAGAGCCTGTTCCTCGCCACCGCGCTCGCCCACGCGACGATCGCCGCCTACACGCTGCTGCGCATCCGCAGGAGGGCGCCGGTACCGGTCGCGGAGCGCGAGGCGTTCAAGACGCTGCCGGCGGAGCGGGCCGGGACGCCTCAGGGTGCGCGGCTGGACCCGCGCACAGCGCCGCAGGAGGGCGCTTGAGTTCGCCGTTTCCATCGACGACAAAGGCGGCATGAGGCTTGATGACGCCTTCCTTGCCGTTTCGGATGCCAATCGCCGCCATCTGCTCGAGGAGCTGAGGCGCGGGCCGAAGACGGTCGGCGAACTGGCGGCCGGGCTGCCGATCTCGCGGCCCGCCGTTTCGCAGCATCTCAAGGTTCTGCTCGACGCCGGCTTGGTGACGGCGAGGCCGGAAGGGACGCGGCGAGTCTACGCCGTCGATCCGCAGGGCTTCCTCGGCCTCAACATCTGGCTCGACCAGTTCTGGGACGGCGACTGACGTGACCGCGGTTGACGTGACCGCGGTTCCCGACCGGCTTCAGATCGATTCGCCGGCGAGTTCTTCCGACAGGGTCGCGATCTCGTCCTGGGCGCTGCGCATCATCGGGTAAATGTCGAGGACCCGCTGCCAGGCGCTCAGCGCGAGCTCCTTGCGGCCGGTCTCCTTCATGATCTGGGCCATGCCGGAGAGCGCGCCGAAGTGGCGCGGCTCGAGCTCCAGCGTGCGCTCGATGTCGGCCATCGACTTCCCGAACTGGCGCATGAGGAAATGTACGGTGGCGCGGCGATTCCAGCCTTCGGCGAAACCGGGCTGCAGGGTGACGACCTGGTCGAGGAAATCGAGCGCCACGTCGTATTTCTGCGCCTGGACGGCGTCGTTCGACCATTTCATCATCAGGTCGATCGAGGCGCTGCCGGACTTGTACCACTCGTTCCAGATGCGCCTGGCGATGCGGTCTGCGGCCTGCGGATTGCGCTCGCGCTTCAGTTCGGCGAACAGCGTGTCTAGCGGGGTCGCCGCGCCGGGCGCCGCAAGGGCGGGCTCCGAGCCGGAGGCGGTCTGAGGTTCCGCTGCCGCGGACGACCCGGCGGCCAGTGCGGCGATGACGCAAAGCAGGAAAAGGTTCCTCATGCGCGGAACTTAGTGCCGCGCAGGGGAAGGTCCAAGTGAAAATCGTGTGATTCCGCGCCGGCGGCGCCTCGCAAGGCCCGGCCGATCCTCAGCCCTGGCGAGCCTTGTAGCGGGGCGCGCTCTTGTTGATGATGTAGATGCGGCCCTTGCGGCGAACCATTCGGTTGTCGCGGTGGCGGCCCTTCAGGGCCTTGAGCGAGTTCTTGATCTTCATTGGTCTAGCCCGTGGGTCTGGGCCCATGTCGCGGGCCGAACTGACAGGGCGCGCCCGAAGACGCGCCCGAATTGGTGGCAGGCTCATAACCGAGGACGCTCCGGCCTGTCAACCGGACTCGGGGCCGGCGCCCGCCGCATTGCTGCGGCCCCCTTGCGGGGACGGGCGATTCCCCGCACTCTTCCGGCGGCATGTCGAGAGGGTGGCGATGCGCGGGGACGTAATCCAGTACGACGACGATCTCGGCGTCGGCTTCATTCAGGGCGGCGACGGCCGCCGCTACGCCTTTGAGAAGGGCGATCTGCGGCGACTTGCGCCGCTGACGAAGGGAACGACGGTCGAGTTTCACGCCGTCGGAGACCGGGCGCGCGAGATCTTCGTCGTGCGCGCCTCGCAACGGCCAGCACCCGCGCCCAGCCGGTTCGGACGCTTCGCGGTGGCCGAGCCGGCGGCGTCGACAACGGGCCTGTGGAGCTACTTCGTCCGCGGGCTGACGGCGAACTACGCGTCGTTCCGCGGCCGGGCGCGACGCAAGGAGTACTGGGGCTTCTACCTGTTCTGGCTGCTGGCGGTGGTGCTGCTGGCATTCGCGGGCGCCGTGGTCGACACCATGGTCGGCAACATGGACGCCGACCCGCCGCGCATGATCGCGACCATGGTGCTGCCCGGGCTCTTCGTGCTGGCGACGATCGTTCCGGGCATCGCCATCACGGTGCGGCGCATCCACGACATCGGCCTGTCGGGATGGTTCTACCTGCTGATCCTGGTGCCGTGGGTGGGCGGGCTGATCATCTTCGTCTTCTCGCTGATCCCCAGCCAGAAATACGAAAACAAGTGGGGACCGGTGCCGGAAGGGATTTCGGTCCCGGAGCCCGTCGCCCTCAGCCCGCCAGTGACCTGAACCTTTCGATGACGGCGTCGCCCATGCCGGCCGTCCCGACCTGCTTCATGCCGGCAGACATGATGTCGGCCGTGCGGTAGCCGTCGTCGAGCACGCCGGCGATCGCCGCCTCGAGGCGATCGGCCTCGGCAACCATGCCGAACGAATAGCGCAGGCACATGGCGAAGGAGGCGATCATGGCGATCGGGTTGGCGACGCCCTTGCCCGCGATGTCGGGCGCCGAGCCGTGGACCGGCTCGTAGAGCGCCTTGCGGCTGCCGGTCACGGCGTCGGGGGCGCCGAGCGAAGCCGACGGCAGCATCCCGAGCGAGCCCGTGAGCATGGCGGCGACGTCGGACAGCATGTCGCCGAACAGATTGTCGGTGACGATGACGTCGAACTGCTTGGGCCAGCGAACCAGCTGCATGCCGCCGGCATCGGCGAGCATGTGGGTCAGCTCGACGTCGGAATAGCGCGCCCTGTGGGTCTGGGTGACGACCTCCTTCCAGAGCACCCCCGACTTCATGACGTTATGCTTTTCCATCGAGCAAACCTTGTTCCTGCGCGTGCGGGCGAGCTCGAAGGCAACGCCGGCAATACGCTCGATCTCGAACGTGTCGTAGACCTGGG
Source organism: Hyphomicrobiales bacterium (assembly GCA_012842935.1). Taxonomy (GTDB): domain Bacteria; phylum Pseudomonadota; class Alphaproteobacteria; order Rhizobiales; family Rhizobiaceae; genus DUSC01. The sequence goes on from DUSC01000160.1 coordinate 7,981, forward strand.
TGTCGATGCCGCGTTTCTGGCCATTGCCGAGGTCGATGATCTCCTTCGGCTCGCCGAAATAGACGCCGCCGGTGAGCTCGCGCACGATCAGGATATCGAGGCCCTCGACGACCTCGGGCTTCAGCGAGGAGGAGGCGGCGAGCGCCGGATAGCAGATGGCCGGGCGCAGGTTGGCGAAGAGCTGCATGTCCTTGCGCAGGCGCAGCAGGCCCGCCTCGGGGCGCACCTCGTAGGGAACGTCCGCCCATTTCGGCCCGCCGACGGCGCCGAAAAGCACCGCGTCGGCCGCCATCGCCCTCGTCATGTCGTCTTCCGAGATCGCCTTGCCGCAGACGTCGTAGGCCGAGCCGCCGACGAGACCTTCCTCGGTCTCGAAGCCGGCGCCCATCTCGGCATTCATCACGGCAATCAGCTTCTTCACCTCCGCCATAGCCTCGGGGCCGATACCGTCGCCGGGGAGCAGGAGGAGCTTGCGGGATGCCATGGAAACGACCTTTCGAAAGGGTGAGGAACCGGCGTCTTGCTAGCGGCGAACCGACCGCGACGCAAGTTGCGTCGGTTGCGCTGTCCGTTTCGCCACGACAGGTACCGGCTCCGCCACCCCTATCCGGCCATCGCTTCGGTTTCGCCGCGGAGCGCGATCGCGTCGCCGGCGGGCAGCGGCGCGACGTCGTCGCGCGTCAGGATTGCGCCTTCGGCCACCGGACGGACCACCGCCACGCCGTGGGCGAGGCCGATCGGCAGCGCCTTCATGGTGACCGATCGGGCCGCGGGCACGAGCTTGCCCCAGACCGTATAGCCGCCCTCGCCGTCGAGCGTCTCGCCGGGTTTCAGCGCGCGTTTGGCGACGGCGACCACATCGCCACGGAAAAAGCGCGAATGGCCGGTCGGCTCGCCGCGCAGAGCAGCCGACAGGACCGAAATGCCGAGCTCAAGGCCGATCAGGTGGAACGGCTTGTACATGGCCGCATAGCGGCCACTGGAATCGGTCGGCAGCCCGTACTGGCGGAAACACGCGGCGGCGTAGTCGTTGGGCGCCTCGAAGACGACGTAAACGCCCCAGCGCAGGTCGCGGAAGACCGGGCGCCCGTCGCGCTCGAGCGACGACACGACCTCGACCATCCCTTCTCCCTCGACCTGGCCGCCCATGGCGCGGGGCCTGAGCACGTGGGCCAGGTCGTCGACTCCACAGGGCGGGAAGGACAGGCCGTCCTCGGGGACGCCGAGGTCGCAGGCATTGGCGATCGCCGCCATCTCGATGGCCGACTTGGTGCCGTCGAGGAAGGAGTTGAACATCCGGCTGTTCATGCCCGCGGCATTCGCCTGTTCGGCGGAGAGTCCGTAATGCGCCCAGACGCCGTCTGGCGTGACCTTGTGGTAGGCAGGCAGATACTTGGTGCCCTTGCCGGCCGCCTGAACACGAAATCCGGCGGCACGCGCCCAGTCGACCATCTCCGAAACCAGCGCCGGCTGATCACCGTAAGCCATCGAATAGACAAGGCCGGCACTCCGGGCCCGACGCGCGAGCGCAGGCCCGGCGAGGGCGTCGGCCTCGACATTGACCATGACGACGTGCTTGCCGCTGTCGATGGCGGCGAGCGCGTGGGCGACGCCCGCGGCGGGCGATCCCGTGGCGTCGATGACCACCTCGACGTCGTCGCGGGCAGCAAGCGCCCTGCCATCCTCGACGAACGCGGTCGCGGCGATCCGTTCCTCTTCCCATCCGACAGTGCGGCAGGCCGAGCGAGCGCGTTCAGGCGACAGGTCGGCGATCACCGAGACAACGAGACCAGGCGTCGACGGCACCTGGGAAAGGAACATCGAGCCGAACTTGCCGGCGCCGATCAGGCCGGCGCGGACCGGGCGGCCGGCGGCGACACGCGCCTCGAGGAGAGCGTGCAGGTTCATCGGCCGCGATCCCGCCTCAGCGCGGTGACCTCGATCTCGATCTTCATCGCCGGCTCGATAAGTTCGGCGATGACCATCGTCGCGGCCGGACGCACCTCGCCGAAGACTTCGCCGAGGATGGGGAAGACTGCGGCGACGTGGGCGCGGTCGGTGACGTAGTAGCGGGCGCGGACGACGTCGGCGATCGAAAAGCCGGCCTCGCCGAGCGACCTGGCGATAGTGGCGAGGCAGTTGCGCGCCTGATCCTCGACGCTTTCCGGCATGGTCATCGTGACATAGTCATAGCCGGTGGTGCCGGAAACGAAGCACCATTCGCCGTCGACGACGGCACGCGAATAGCCGGCCGTCTTCTCGAAGGGCGAGCCAGTGGAAATCAGGCTGCGCGACATGTCCGATCCTCCCGCTTGCGATCGCCGCCGGCCCCCTCCGGCCGGCCCGGGCAGCACTTGCGCCGGCCGGTCTACTGCGGCGGGTAGAGTGCGGCCTTCATCGCCGAGCGGAGCGCCGGCGGCCAGGTCTTCAGCGCCGGCCAGGCGTCGGGCTCCGGCCTCTCGCCCGCCTGCGCGAAGTAGAGCTTGCGGCCGTTGGGATCGACGGCCATGAAGGCATCCGCGCTGCCGCAAGCATGAGGCACGCAACCGCTCGCGTAAAATACACCGGTGACGGTCTTCTCGGTGCCGCCGCCGACGAGCAGGCCGGTGACGACCTCGCTCAGGCGATTGCCGAGCAGTTTTTCCGCAGCCTTGTAAACCGCTTCGTTGGACAAGGCCTCGATGATGTTGTCGTAGCGGTCGGGATCGAGATCATCCCAGCCGGTACCCGGCTGCGGAACGAAGGACAGCATGCCCGCCAGGCGCAGCCCGCGCTCGGGGGACCAGACCTGGACAGGCGCGGAATCGCCGGGAATGAGATAGGGAACGAAATAGAGGCTGTCGGCGGTCGCCGCCGCGGGCGGTGCGCCGCAATCTTCCCCGACGATCTCGCTGGTCACGTCGCCGTCCTTCGGCTTCCAGACGATGACCGTCGCCGTGCCGCAGGCATTGCCGCCGTCGCCCGCGGCGAACAGCGCCACGCTGGTCTCGCCGAGTTCGACCGTGCGGTCATAGAAGACGACGTAGTTGCGGGCGAGTTCGTTGCCGTCGAAGGCCAGCACCTTCTCGTAATCCTCGTTCTCGGTAATGGTCAGCGTTCCGCCGGCGAAGGGAAAGCTTTCGGGCGCCGCCTTGTCCTGGGCCGCCGCGTGCGAGGAAAGGGTGCCGGCGACAACCACGCCGAGAAGGAAACTTGGAGCTGAAATCCGGATCATGGGGCGCCTCCCGGCGGAATCACACCGCCGTAACAGCCAACGTGCCACAGGGCGGATCGGGCTGTCAGCCGGGAATCACGATCCGCCGCAGGATGCGCCGGAGAAGCGGCGCGACGACGAGGACGACAGGGAAGGCGACAACTCAGGACGTGAGCCAGGCACGCAACCGGAAGCCGGCGAAATCGACCGTAACGCCGGAGGCAAGGGCCGTCGACAGGCCGGACACGAGCAGCGACATCATGCCGGAAAGGAGGAGGCCGAAGGCGACCGGCTCGCGGCGCTCGGGGACGAACGGCATCATCCGTGTCGAACTTGCCGTTCAGGCCCAGGGCCGGCTGGCCGCCATGGCCTTCTCGTAGGCCGCGATGGCCGGTGCCTTCTCCATGGTGAGGCCGATATCGTCGAGGCCGTTGAGCAGGCAGTGGCGCTTGAAGGCATCGAGGTCGAAGCGGATGACGCCGCCGTCCGGTCCGCGGATCTCCATGGCTTCAAGGTCGACGGTCAGCGTGGCGTTGGCGCCGCGCGAAGCGTCGTCCATCAGCTTGTCGAGGTCTTCGGGACTCACCGTGATCGGCAGGATGCCGTTCTTGAAGCAGTTGTTGTAGAATATGTCGGCGAACGAGGTGGAAATGACGCAGCGGATGCCGAAGTCGAGCAGAGCCCACGGGGCGTGCTCGCGGGAAGAGCCGCAGCCGAAGTTGTCGCCCGCGACAAGGATCTGCGCATGGCGATAGGCCGGCTTGTTGAGCACGAAGTCCGGGTTCTCCGAACCGTCCTCGCGATAGCGCATCTCGGCAAAGAGACCCTTTCCCAGCCCGGTTCGCTTGATCGTCTTCAGATAGTCCTTGGGGATGATCATGTCGGTATCGACATTGACGATCGGCAGCGGCGCGGCAACGCCGGTCAGCTTGGTGAACTTGTCCATCGCTCTCGTCTTCCGGGCTTCGGTTGGGACTCGCGGCAGACGCTTTACACAATCTTCCCGGGCATTCAATGGGAAAAGGGGCAACGGGCGTCTCCCGGGAATGCGAGGCGTCCCGCGCCGACGCAGCGACGTTCGGCCGCGACGCGCCGGGAAGACAGACCGACGGCGGACGCCGGTTTCCGGTCCCGTGATCGCCAAGGCGCGGCCGGCGGCACGGTCCCCGCGCCGTCCCCGTCCGCGATCGCGGCGCCGGCGCCGGACCGCCTGAGGAACGTTTTGACATCGGTCATTGCGACCTGTTTCGCCGGCGCCTAGGAAGACGACCACTTCGCTGCGTGCGCCGCCCGCGTACGCGTCGCCCGACGCCACGACAACGAGGAGGACTTCCCGTGAACAATCCGCCCCGCACGATCCTGTTCGCCACCGACTTCAGCAGTCGCTGCGACCGCTCGCTCGACCGCGCGATGCTTCTTGCCACGCAGTGGAATGCGCGGTTGATCCTTCTCCACGTGCTCGAGAAGCGCCGCGCCGCCATGTCCGACGAAGCCCGCCGCGCCGAGGAGACGCGGCTTCACGACCTCTTGCGGGCGGAATACGGCAACCACCCCGGCGAAACCGAGACGCGGATCGCCCGGGGGCCGGTGGGCGATACGGTGGTCGCCGTCGCCGGCGAAACAGGCGCCGATCTCGTCGTGACCGGTGTCGCCCGCTATGATGAACTCGGGGACTTCGTCCTCGGCTCCACGGTCGACCGCCTGGTCAGGCACAGCCCCGTGCCGGTCCTCATCGTCAAGAAGCGCGCCCGCGCTGCCTATGACGACATCGTGATCGCCACGGACTTCTCGGTCTGCTCCGGGGCGGCTCTGCGGACGGTGGCGGCGATGTTCCCGACGGCCCGGCTGCATCTCGTCCATGCCTATCACGTGCCCTTCGAAGGACTGATCAGCAAGGACGCGAACCGCGGTGCCTTCGAGGAGGAGCGTACGGCCGAGATGGCGGCGTTCCTGTCCGGCCTGTCGTTGCCGGATGAAGCCAGAGCACGGCTGACCACGCATGTCGTCTACGGCGAGACCGAGAATGCCGTGGAATCGGTAGTGAAGGCGACGGGTGCGGGACTTGCCGCAATCGGTACCCACGGCCGCAGCGGTTTCGTCGCGGCGATGATCGGTTCCATCGCCGAGGCACTGCTCGGCGCCCTCGATTGCGACGTGCTGACGGTCAGATCACGTTGAGCTCTCGGTAGGGCCGGCCTTCCGCGATGCGCTCGTAGCCGAACACCGAGCAGTCGACGGTGCGCCAGCCGCCGTGGACGACGAACTCGGCGATCGACTTGCCGACCGCCGGCGCCTGTTGCAGCCCGTGCCCGGAAAAGCCGTTGGCGAAGAGGAAGTTGCCGACGTCCGGATGCGGGCCGATGATGGCGTTCTGGTCGAGCGTGTTGTAGTCGTAGTGACCGACCCAGGCCCGCGTCGGCTTGATCGCCTCGAAGGCCGGGACGCGGGCCGCCAGCGCCGGCCAGATGATCTCCTCGAAGAGCGGCCAGTCGGGCTCGAAGTCGGCGGGGTCGGCGGCCGTCTCGCCCTCCTCGGTTTCGGCGCCTCCGGCGATGTAGACACTGCCCTCGGGGCGCACGTAGACGCCGCTCGGATCGACGATGAGCGGCATATCGGCGAAACGGTCGCGCGCCTCGAAGACGAAGACATTGCGCTTGCGCGGCTCGACGGGAAGGGCGAGACCGGCGAGCGCGGCGACGCGCCCCGCATTCGGCCCGGCCGCGTTGACGACGAGGCCGGCTTCGAGCCGCTCGCCGTTGTCGAGGCGCACGGCGTCGATGCGGTTGCCGGTGCGCTCGATGCCCTCGACGGACGCCGTGATGAGGTCGACGGCGGCGCGGCGCAGGGCCTTGCGGAACAGCGTCAGCAGCGCGTGGGCGTCGAACCAGCCTTCGCCGCTGCGGCCGTAGGCGCCGGCAGCAATACCTTCGGTCGACAGCCAGGAGAAGCGGCGGGACAGCGCGGCAGCATCCTCCAGAACGATGTCGGCGCCCTCGTCCGCCTGGACACGGTGATTGGCGGCGAGCACCGGCAGGCCCTCGCCGGAGGCGAGAATCAGGTAACCTTTCTCGCGGAAGCCGATGTCGGCGCCCCTGCCGAACTCTTCCTCCAGCCTGCGGAACAGGGCGAGCGTGAAGAGCGACAGGCGGATGTTTTCGGGAATCGAGAACTGCTGACGGATCGAGGCGCAGGACAGGGTCGTCGCAGAATGGGCGAAGTTAGGGTCGCGTTCGACGACGGCGATCGAGCCGGAAAATCCTTCCTGGCGGAGGAAATAGGCGACCGAACTGCCGACGATCGCGCCGCCGATGATGATGATGTCGTACCGTGCCATGTCGTCGTCCCGTCGCCCGGCCGGCCGGGTTCCGCGTTACAGGCTTCGCAGCGCGCCGGCTTGCAAGGGCCAGCATTGCGCGGCATGAAGACCAGATGACGCGCAAGGATTCTCCCCGCCGCTCGGTGCTCTACGTACCGGCTTCCAACGCCAAGGCAATGGGCAAGATTGCCTCGCTCTCCTGCGACGCTGTCATCCTCGACCTCGAGGATGCGGTCGGGCCGGAGGAAAAGGCCGGCGCCCGCGACAATCTGCGCGCCTTCTTCGCCGCGCGGCCGAAGCTCGACTGCGAGATCGTCGTGCGCATCAACGCGCCGTCGAGCGAATGGGGCAAGGACGACCTCGCGCTCGCCGCGGCGCTGGCCCCGGATGGGCTGCTCCTGCCGAAGGTCGACACGCCGCGCGATATCCTCGAGGTGGGCGACTTCCTCGACGAGGAAGGCGCGGCGGAAACCCGGCTGTGGGCGATGGTCGAGACGCCGAGAGCGATCCTCAACAGCGGCGCCATCGCCGAGCTTGGCCGCGATCCGGCGTCGCGTCTTTCCTGCCTGGTCGCCGGCACCAATGACCTGGTCAAGGAGACCGGCGTGCTGGCCACGCCCGACCGGCGCTATCTGCAGGTCTGGCTGATGCAGATCGTGCTGGCGGCGCGCGCCGGCGGGCTCGACGCGCTCGACGGGGTGAGCAACGACTTCCGCGACCTCGAGGCCTTCGCCCGGGAATGCGCCGACGGCGCGGCAATGGGCTTCGACGGCAAGACGCTGATCCATCCCGCCCAGATCGATGCCGCCAATGCCGCCTTCTCGCCGGCGCCGGAGGCGCTCGCCGCCGCCCGCGCCGTCGTGGCGGCTTTTTCCCTGCCGGAGAACCGCGGCAAGGGCGTGCTGTCGATTGACGGCCGCATGGTCGAGCGGCTGCATCTGGCGCAGGCCGAGAAGCTCATTTCCAGGACGGGGCGCGACAGGGAGATGCCGCAGTGAAGCTCTACCGATTCTTGACCGGGCCGGACGACGCCAGCTTCTGCCACAAGGTGACGGCGGCGCTGAACAAGGGCTGGCTGCTGCACGGCTCGCCCACCTACGCCTTCGACCAGGCGGCGAACGTGATGAAATGCGGACAGGCCGTGGTCAAGGAGGTCGACGGTATCGACTACGAGCCGGGTCTGAAGCTCGGCGACTACTGAGCGCGTCCGTCCGGCGGGATCAGCCGGCCGGCGACGAGACGGCCTCGTCGGCGGCTTCCTCGATGCGTTCCATGTCGTCGTCGGAGAGGCCGAAATGATGGCCGATCTCGTGGATCAGGACATGGGTGACGATGGCGCCGAGCGATTCCTCGTTCTCCGCCCAGTAGTCGAGGATGGCACGGCGGTAGAGCGTGATGCGGTTCGGCCCCTCGCCCGTCTGCGGATTCCAGCGCTCGGCGATTCCGCGGCCCTCGAACAGGCCGAGCAGGTCGAACGGCGTCTCCAGCGAGAGATCGTCCATGATCTCGTCGGTGGGGAACTCGGCGACCTGGATGACGATCTCGCCGGTGAGCCTGCGGAACTCCTCGGGAAGATGCGCGTAGGCCTCCAGCGCGAGGAACTCGATCTCCTCGAGCGACGGGGACAGTTGTTCGTGCCAGGCACGGGTCTGATAGATGCGGGCCATTCTGCGTCCTTTTGCTGCGCATATAGCCTTTACCGCCGCGGCTTTCGAGGCCTTTCCGTCGACGCGGCCGGATAAGGATCGCTTGGCGAGGAATAAATTCTTGATCGGCCTGCTTGACTCTTCGGTCGGGCTCTGGAATCCATAAGAACATAACAGGAACAAACATCGGGACAGACCGACATGGCGACATCCGCCGTGGCGCGGGAAGCCGTTTTGTCCTTGCGCCGGACAATCGCGAAGATCGAGGGCAGGCCCGTGGAGCGCCTGGACGCGCCGGTGCCGGCATCCGCCGCGCCGGCCTGCAACGCGATGGTACTGCGCCGGGGCACCGTGCCGACCTTCGCGGCAGGGACGGAAGGGGGCGCCGAAAGTTGTCTCCCCACGGGCGCCGAGCGCCTCGACCGGGCGCTGGGCGGCGGCCTGACGATGGCGGCGCTGACCGAGATCCACGGTCCCGCGGCGCGCGACGCGGGCGCTGCAAGCGGCTTTGCACTGGCGCTCGCCGGACGGCTGCGCCAGCGGCGGCGCGAGCGCGGCGAGGCCGGGCCGGTGCTGTGGGTCGGTGCAGGACCGGCCTTCGCCGAGGCCGGATTCCCCCATGCCCCCGGCCTCGCCCGGCTCGCCGGTCTCGGCACGGACGATCTTCTCTTCTGCGCCACGGCGCGGCTTTCCGACGCGCTGTGGGTCGCCGAGGAGGGCGCACGGCTCGACGCGCTGTCGCTGGTGCTGCTCGAGGTGCGCGGCAGTTCCGCCAGACTCGACCTGACGGCGACCCGGCGGCTGCACCGGCGGGCGCAGATCGCCGGGCGGCCGGTGCTCCTGTTGCGCAAGGC
>DUSC01000161.1 GCA_012842935.1 Hyphomicrobiales bacterium
ACCCGAACCCGAAGATCAAGGGATAGAGCTTTCGACATCGCCTGCCCGCCTCCGCTCCGGCAGGCAGCTTGAATCAGAACCAGACTGATTTGGGAATCCCGATTCAATCAGATCGGGCGATGCTCTAGGGCTACGATTTCAGTGGCATTCGCGGCGCGATGCATTTATGACGCCGCGATCCAACCGGCGCCGGTCCGATCCCGCCGCCCGCGTGACAGGAAACAACGACAATGAACAGGTCCGAAGGCGGGAAAGGCCCGTCGCAGCGGCAGTTGCGCGTCGGCGAACAGGTGCGCCACGCGCTCTCCGATCTTCTCCGGCGCGGCGAGGTCGGCGACGACCTGATCGAGGCGTCCGTGATCTCGGTTTCCGAGGTGCGCATGTCGCCCGACCTCAGGATCGCCACGGCCTTTGTCGCGCCGCTCGGGGTCAGGGACGAAGAAGCCGTGGTCGCGGCGCTTAACCGCCATGCGCGCTTCATTCGCGGCAAGATGTCGCCGGCGCTGCGGCAGATGAAATACATGCCGGAGTTCCGTTTCCGGCTCGACACGAGCTACGACAACATGTCGAGGATCGACGAACTGCTGCGCTCGCCGGAAGTGGCGCGCGACCTCGGCGCCGACGGAAAGGACGACTGATGGCGCGGCGTGGCAAGAAGAAGGGGCGCCCCGTTTCCGGCTGGCTGGTCTTCGACAAGCCGGTCGGCATGGGCTCGACCGAGGCCGTCTCCAAGATCAAATGGCTGTTCCAGGCCGAGAAGGCCGGACATGCCGGCACGCTCGACCCGCTCGCCTCGGGCATGCTGCCGATTGCGCTGGGGGAGGCGACGAAGACCGTGCCCTACGTCATGGACGGCGCCAAGATCTACCGTTTCACCGTCGCCTGGGGCGAGGAGCGGGCGACCGACGACCGCGAGGGACCGGCGACGCGGATGTCGGAGAAGCGCCCAACGGAAGCCGAGATCCGCGCGCTGCTGCCGAAGTATACCGGCGTCATCCAGCAGACACCGCCGCAGTTTTCCGCCGTCAAGATCGCCGGCGAGCGCGCCTACGACCTCGCCCGCGACGGCGAGACCGTTGAGATTCCGTCGCGCGAGGTGGAGATCGGACGGCTCGACCTCGTCGAGATGCGCGGCAGCGAACTCACCGTCTTCGAGGTCGAGTGCGGCAAGGGGACATACGTGCGTTCCCTTGCCCGCGACATGGGCCGCGATCTCGGCTGCTACGGCCACGTCGCCGAGCTGCGGCGCACCGAGGTCGAGCCGTTCACACCCGACGACCTCGTGACGCTCGCCGAACTGGAAGCCGCCGCCGACCTGCCGAAGGCCGGCGAGGCGCAGGAGGGAAAGGCCGCCCCGCGCAGTTTCGCCGCGCTCGACCGGCTGCTCGTCGAGACCGGCGCTGCACTCGAATTCCTGCCGCACGTGGCGGTCGGCGACGATGCCGCCGTGAAGATCAGGCTCGGCAATCCGGTGATCGTCCGCGGCCGCGACGCCCCGGTCGAGGCGGCCGAAGCCTGCGTCACGGCGCGCGGCAAGCTCATCGCCATCGGCGCGATAGAGGCCGGCATGTTCAAGCCTCGGCGTGTGTTCACGGAAGGCTGAGCCGCTTTCCGGCGTCGATCCGTCCTCACCGCGTGGAACTGTGAACACCGGCGGCACGGCGCCCGGCCGGCGATTTCATCGCGCGGTAAACTGGTCTAGTCTCGCGCCGGGTTCATCCGTATCAGGGATATCATGACCGACGATCAGCCGCGGCAGCGCAGCGTGCGCAAGGCGAAGCACTCGCCGGTCGGGGCATCGCCGGGAACTTTGGTCGCCGATCCCAATGCAGTGCCGCCCAGGCTCAATCTCACGCTGATCGCGCCCGAGCGCTGGGAATTCGTGGTCAACGCCACTCTCGACGATGTCCGCACCTGCCGCCGTGACAACTGGTCGATCGTCTGGGTGGACTGTGCCGGCCTGGCCGACGTCGGCCTGATCGCCGAGATCGGCCGCATCTTCGGCCTGCATCCGCTCGGGCTCGAGGATGCCGTCAACACCAGCCAGCGTCCCAAGGTCGACTTCTTCGACGACCACGCCTTCGCCGTGCTCAGGATGATCGACGACACCGCCGCCCACCGCTACGAACAGATCAGCCTGTTCTTCGGCGGCGACTTCGTCGTCACCTTCCAGGAGCGGGAGGGCGACCCGTTCGATCCGATCCGCCGGCGCATCGAAACGAGCGCGACCAGCCGCCTGCGCACCCGCAAAGCCGACTACCTCGCCTACGCGCTGATGGACGCCATCGTGGACAGCTACTTCCATCCGGTGGAAAAGGCGGGCGAGGCGATCGACCGCATCGAAGACAGCCTGTTCGTCGCAACGGATCGGCGCCAGGCACGCGAACTTCAGGAACTCCGTCGCCGCGCGACGGCATTGAAACAGGCGTTGTGGCCGCTGCGCGACGCGTTCGCCGGCCTCGTGCGGACGGATGCGCCGATCGTACGCCAGGAGACCAGGGTTTACCTCAACGACACGCTCGACCATGTCGTGCGCCTCATCGAAATGGTCGAGACGCAGCGCGACACGCTGACCGGGCTGATCGATATGCACCTCTCCCTCCTCCAGGCGCGTACCAACGAGGTCGTCAGTTTCCTGACCATCATCTCGGTGATCTTCATTCCGCTCACCTTCCTCGCCGGCATCTGGGGCATGAATTTCGACCCCGAGGCCTCGCCGTGGAACATGCCGGAACTCCTGTCCTATTACGGCTACCCCGCCGCCTTGGCCGCCATGGTCGCGGTCGCGGTCGGCATGATCGCCTTCTTCCGCTGGAAGAGGTGGCTCTGACCTCTCCTGCGGAGATTTGCCGCCTCGTCGGGCGGTTTCGTATTGGCTCTGGCTTTTTCGACCGATCTCCACTATATGCGCCGCATCAAAGCGCTCGATGCGCCTTGTTCACCGGCCCCCGCTGGACGACATCCCGGCCGTGGGCGTCTCGTTTCCTGAAACACGAAAGGAAGTATCCGATGTCGATTACTGCCGAGCGCAAGTCCGCGCTGATGACCGAATTCGCGACCGCCAAGGGCGACACCGGCTCCCCGGAAGTCCAGGTTGCCATTCTCTCCGAGCGCATCAAGAACCTGACCGAGCACTTCAAGGACCACAAGAAGGACAACCACTCCCGCCGTGGCCTGCTGAAGCTGGTCTCCCAGCGCCGTCGTCTCCTTGACTATCTGAAGGGCAAGGACGAGGGCCGCTACCAGACGCTGATCGAGAAGCTCGGCCTGCGTCGCTGACGACTTCGACCGGCGGGCCCGAAAGG
>DUSC01000162.1 GCA_012842935.1 Hyphomicrobiales bacterium
AGCGCCATGCCGCGGATGCCGCCCGGGAACTCGACCATCTCGCCGGCCTGGACGTTGTCGAGACCGTAGACCCGGGCGATGCCGTCACCGACGGAGAGAACCTGACCGACTTCGGAGACTTCGGCTTCCTTGCCGAAATTCTTGATCTGGTCCTTCAGAATTGCGGAAATTTCCGCGGCGCGGATATCCATCAGCCGACCTCTTTAAGTGCAAGCTTGAGCGAATTGAGTTTGGTCCTGAGCGACGTGTCGATCTGGCGCGAGCCGATGCGGACGACGAGACCGCCGAGCAGCGACGGGTCGACCGTCACCGAGAGCGAGACATCCTTGCCGGCGACGCCCTTCAGCGCGGCCGTCAGCTCGGCCGTCTGGGCAGGCGAGAGCGCATGCGCCGCGGTGACCTCCGCACTGACCTCGCCGCGCTGCTCGGCGGCGATGCGGCGGAACGCCTTGATCATGGCGGGAACGGCGAAAAGGCGCCGGTTCCTGGCGACGACGCGGAGGAAATTGCCGGTCAGACCGGCGATGCCGGCCTTTTCGGCGATCGCGGAAATGGCCCTGAACTGGTCGTCGGCCGAGAAGACCGGGCTCCCGATCAGGCGCTGCAAGTCCTGACTGCCTTCGAGCAACGCCTCGAATCGGCCAAGGTCGCCCTCGACGGCCGCGATCGCATTCGACTGGGCGGCGAGTTCGTACAGCGAACCCGCATAGCGTTCGGCGACACCGGAGATGGGCGAGGTTGACTGGGCCACGGTCCGTCTTTTCTCTTGTCTGAGAGGCCACAAGATTCTGCGCGCGAGCGGGAGACTCTTAGCTAAATCTTTGACCTTGCATGTAATTTCCGGCCGCAAGAACATGCATGCGGCTGTCCCCGGCCGAAAGTCGCTTGCCGTCTAGCACAGGCTTCCTACGACCGCAACACGCTCCCGGGCAGGCTTTGCGTCAGTTTTGTCGCAGCGGCGGCACCGCATTGCGCCGGGCCGGCCAAATCATGGGACGAAGCCGAACGCGTACGCCAGCGGCGAGACGGCGAGTGCCAGATCGACGATGAGTGCCACCCAGTTGTAGAGCGTGTTGGCGCGATCCGAAAGCATGCCGACGACCCGACCGAACGCGGTGAAGCCCCAGGAGAAGCCGAGCGCCAGGTAGAGCAGGGGCTGGGCGAGGAGGATGCAGGCCAGCCCGAGGCCGAGATAGAACCCCGAGATCGTCGCGCGGATCTCCGCGACCGCGTCCGGATGGCGCTCGCTCGGGGAAAGCCGCAGCAGGCGCAGCGCCAGCCGCGGTGCGAACAGGCCGAACAGGCCGAGCAGCACCGTCACGGCGGCGGACGACCAGGCGAGCCACTCGCCGTTGCTCGTCGGCCACGGAAACGCGATCTCCATCGAACCCCCCTCGAAAGAACGACGGCGAATTGAGGCGCGCCGAAAGCGGAAGTCAAGCGGGACGAAGCGATGCCGCCGCGGCACCGATCCGGCAACCGGAAGTCTCGCGAAACCGAAACCGTCGTTGCCGGGCCCCTACAGGAAACTCTGCGGGTCGACGTCGACCTGGACGCGCACCGAGCCTCGGGGCTTTGGCCCGGCGGCGAGCAGGGCGCGCAGGAAGGCCTGCATGTCGGAGCGGCGCTCGCCGTGGACCAGCAGGCGGAAGCGGTGGCGGCCGCCGACCAGCGCGAGCGGCGCCTCCGCCGGGCCGAGCACCTGGATGTCGTTCGACGCCGGCGCGGCGCGGCGCATCGCGCGGGCATGGCCTTCCGCCTCGGCGCGCGTCGCGGCGCTGACGATGATCCCGGCGAGCCGGCCGAAGGGCGGCAGATGCGCGCGCTCGCGCTCGGCCGTCTCGCGTTCGTAAAAGGCTTCGGCGTCGCCGGAGACGATCGCCTGCATTACCGGGTGATCCGGCTGGTAGGTCTGCAGCAGGCCGACGCTCTTCTTGCCCGTGCGGCCGGCCCGCCCGGTGACCTGGGAAAGAAGCTGGAAGGTGCGCTCGGCGGCGCGCGGATCGCCATTGGCGAGGCCGAGATCGGAGTCGACCACGCCGACCAGCGTCATGTTGGGGAAGTTGTGGCCCTTGGCGACGAGCTGCGTGCCGATGACGATGTCGACGTCGCCCCTGGCGATGGCCTCGAGCTCGAGGCGCAGCCGCCGCACGCCGCCGAGGATGTCGGAGGAGAGCACAATGGTGCGCGCATCGGGAAAATGGCCGACGACCTCCTCGGCGATGCGTTCGACGCCCGGACCGCAGGCGACGAGGTGGTCGAGCGTGCCGCATTCCGGGCAGGCTTC
>DUSC01000163.1 GCA_012842935.1 Hyphomicrobiales bacterium
CGCCGCGACCTGCCGATCAGCCTGCTCGGCGGCGAGAAGGATCCGGCGACGGCCGGCGGCAAGGCCGTGCTCGACCTCGAGCGGCGGATGAAGGCGCTGGGCTTTTCGAATCTGACATCACGGATTTGGCCGCAGACGCGGCACGAATCCCTGAACGAGGTGAACCGCGACGCGATCATCGAGGACTTTGCCGCCTGGGCGGAAAGGATCGCTCCGGCCGAAGGCGGTTCGACGGCCGTCCGGACCTCGTGAACGTCACGCCATCGGCGCCCGAAGGAGAGACGGCATGGATCGGCATACCGGTGGTTGCCTTTGCGGCAACGTCCGCTTCGTGGCGTCGGGACGGCCGTACCGGGTCGGCATCTGCCACTGTCTCGACTGCCGCAAGCACCACGGCGCGCTGTTCCACGCGTCCGCCATCTACCCCGAGGACGCGGTGACGATCGAGGGCGAGACGCGCGACTGGGCCGGGCGTCACTTCTGCCCGCGCTGCGGATCGCCCGTCTTCGGACGCAGCGGCGACGAGATCGAGGTGAATCTCGGTTCGCTGGACGAACCCGACCGGTTCCGGCCGACCTACGAGCTCTGGACGATCCGCCGCGAGACCTGGCTGCCGCCATTTCCGCTGGAGAGGCGCTACGAACGGGATCGGGACTCGACGGGCCGGCAAGAGGAATAGGCGGGACCGGTCGGCCGGAACGAGAACAAGCGAACAGGGGTTTTCGATTCACGATCAAGCGCTGAGCCCGGACTGCGGCACAGCTTCCTCTATGAGTTGACGTACAGCGTGATCAGCGGACTGCAGACCGGACCAGGGTGCCGACTCGAAAATTGCCGTCGCCCATGCTATATGACCAACAAGATGACCAACTGGAGCAGACGATGGTCACGTTCAGCCTTGCCGAAGCTAAGACCCACCTGAGCAACATCCTCGACCGCGTCGAAGCCGGCGAGACCGTGGTCATTACGCGGCGCGGCCGCCCGGTGGCGCGCGTCACGGCCACGGAGAGGGAGAAGAAGCCCCTGCCGCTGGAGGAACTGGCGCGATTCCGCGCCTCGATGCCCTCCTTCCCCGCCTCGCAGATGATCTCAGACATGCGGGACGAGGAATGGTAGGCCCGTGCACTATTTTGACACGTCCTATCTCGCACCCCTGATTGTAGATGAGCTTTATACGGCGCCGGTCGTCGACTTCCTGACGACGCTTGATCGAAGCGAGCTTTGGACCAGCAGGTGGACGCTTGTCGAATTCGCTTCCATGCTTGCACGCGGCGTCCGCA
Organism: Hyphomicrobiales bacterium; assembly: GCA_012842935.1. Classification (GTDB taxonomy): domain Bacteria; phylum Pseudomonadota; class Alphaproteobacteria; order Rhizobiales; family Rhizobiaceae; genus DUSC01. The sequence goes on from DUSC01000163.1 coordinate 1,281, forward strand.
TGCGGACGCTGTCCCGCCAGGAAGCCGACGGTTTGCAGGACCGCTTCGAACGAATGACAGCAAGCACGTTTTCGGTCATCTTACCGGAGACAGAAGACTACACGAAAGCCGCCAGCTTTCTCGCTCGTACCGAGGCCGCGCTGCGCGGGCCTGACGCGATGCATCTCGCAGTCGCCGAAAACCACGGCGCGACGGCGATCCTCAGCCTCGACAAGAAGATGATCGCTGCGGGCCGCGCTTTAGGTCTGCCGATCGGTACCGTCATGCCCTTGCCCGGCTTCCCTTGAGAACGCAAAGCTGCCCGTGACAGGAGCCTCGGCCATCTGCTAGGCAGCAGCGCCACGACGAGGCTGTAAGAAATGCCCCTGCCCCCCCTCCACAACGTCCGCGTCATCGAACTAGCGCGCATCCTCGCCGGCCCCTGGGCCGGCCAGCTGTTGGCCGATCTCGGCGCCGACGTGATCAAGGTGGAAAACCCCGACGGCGGCGACGATACGCGCAAATGGGGTCCGCCCTTCATCACCGGCGTCAACGGCGAGAACCTTTCGGCGGCCTACTACCATTCCTGCAACCGTGGCAAGCGCTCCATTGCGATCGATTTCTCCACGCCGGAGGGAGCGGAGATCGTGCGCCGGCTGGCGGCGACGGCGGACGTGCTGATCGAGAACTTCAAGCTCGGGGGCTTGAAGAAATACGGGCTCGACTACGACAGCCTGAAGAAGGTCAATCCGCGCCTCGTCTACTGCTCGATTACCGGTTTCGGCCAGGACGGCCCCTACGCGCCGCGCCCCGGCTACGATTTCATCATCCAGGGCATGGCCGGCATGATGTCGATCACCGGCGAGCCCGGGCGCGAGCCGCAAAAGGCCGGCGTCGCCATCTCCGACATCTTCACCGGACTCTATTCTGTGATTGCCATCCAGGCCGCGCTCCGCCATGCCGAGAGGACCGGGGAGGGCCAGTGGATCGACATGGCGCTGTTCGACACGCAGATCTCGGTCCTCGGCAACCAGAACCTGAACTACCTCGTCTCCGGAGTCTCGCCCGGCCAGATAGGCAACGCGCACATGAACATCGCGCCCTACGAGGTGCTGCCGGTGAAGGACGGGCACATCATCCTCGCCGTCGGCAACGACGGACAGTTCCAGAAGTTCTGCGCCGTTGTCGGGCTCGACGACCTGCCTGCAAACCCCGACTTCGCCACCAACCCGGCGCGGGTCGCCAACCGCGCGGCGCTGCGTGCCAGAATGATCGAGAAGCTGACGACGATGGAGCGCGATCCGCTGCTCGCGGCGCTTGAGACGGCGGGCGTGCCGGCGAGCCCGATCAACACGATCGGCCAGATGTTCGCCGACCCGCAGACGATCGCCCGCGGCATGCGGCTCGACCTCGACGACGGCCACGGCAACCGCCTGCCCTCGGTGCGCGCGCCGATGGTCATGTCGGGCACGCCGCTCGTCTACGAACGGCCCTCGCCGCGGCTCGGCGAGCACACGGCCGAAATCCTCGCGGAACTGGAGAAAAGCGGATCATGAAGACCGGCGGACGGCTGATCGTCGAGGCGCTGGAAGCCAACGGCGTCGAGCGCATCTATTCGGTGCCGGGCGAGAGCTATCTCGCCGTGCTCGACGCGCTTCACGATTCGGGCATCAGGAACATCGTCTGCCGCCAGGAAGGCGGTGCGGCGATGATGGCCGATTGCGAAGGGCGCCTGACCGGCCGCCCCGGCGTCTGCTTCGTCACGCGCGGGCCGGGCGCCACCAACGCCTCGCCCGGCATCCACATCGCCCGGCAGGATTCCAATCCCGTCGTCATGTTCGTCGGCCAGGTGGCGCGCGGAAACCTCGAGCGCGAAGCCTTCCAGGAGGTCGACTACAAGTCCTTCTTCGGCTCGATGGCGAAATGGGTCGTCGAGATCGACGACGCGGCGCGCATCCCCGAACTTGTGACGCGCGCCTTTTCCATCGCCGCATCGGGCCGGCCCGGGCCGGTGGTGGTTGCACTGCCCGAAGACATGCTGACCGACGAGGTGGAGGCGCCGGCACCCCTGCCCTACATGCCGGTCGAGACGTCGCCGGGTCAGGCCGAGATTGCCTCGACGGTGGATCTGCTGGAGAAAGCCGTGCGCCCCTTCGTCATCCTCGGCGGCACGCGCTGGACGGCGGATGCCGTCGCCGCGATGAGCGACGCGCTGGAAACCTGGAAGCTGCCGGTCGGCTGCTCCTTTCGCCGCCAGGCCCTGTGCGACCATCTTCATGCGTCCTATGCCGGCGACGTCGGCATCGGCATCAACCCGAAGCTCGGCGACTACATCAGGAAGGCTGACCTGGTCCTGCTCGTGGGCGGCCGCTTCGGCGAGATGCCGTCCTCCGACTATTCGCTTCTGAAGAGCCCCTATCCCGACCAGAAGCTCGTCCACATCTATCCCGATGCGTCCGAGCTCGGCCGCGTCTACCGGCCGACGGTCGCCATCAACGCCACGCCGACTGCCTTCGCCGAGGCCTTCGCGGCGACGGCGCCGAAGGCGACGCCGGTCTGGGCGAACCGCACGGCCGAGTTGCACGAGGAGTATCTCGCCTGGTCGACGCCCCCGGTCGAGGGACCCGGTGCGGTGAAGATGGGGCCGATCATGGCCTGGCTGGAGAAGAACCTGCCCGAGGACGTCATCATCGCCAACGGCGCCGGCAACTTCGCCACCTGGGTGCACCGTTTCCACCGCTTCCGCCGATTCGCCGGCCAGGCGGCGCCGACGTCGGGATCGATGGGCTACGGCGTGCCGGGCGGCATCGCCGCAAAGCTGATCTTCCCTGAGCGCGAGACGATTGTCTGGGCAGGCGACGGAGACTTCCTGATGAACGGCCAGGAGTTCGCCACCGCGCTCCAGTACGGCGCACCGGTGATCGTGGTGATCCTCAACAACGGCATCTACGGCACCATCCGCATGCACCAGGAGCGAGAGTATCCGGGCCGTGTCTCCGGCACGACGCTCAGGAATCCCGACTTCGCCGCGCTGGCCAGTGCCTATGGCGGCCATGGCGAGACGGTGGAGCGGACGGAAGACTTTGCCGCTGCCTTCGAGCGCGCCCGGGCGACAGGCCTGCCCGCGATCATCGACGTGAAGCTCGATCCGGAGGCGATCACGCCGACGCGGACACTGACTCAGATCCGCGAGAGGCGGTAGGTAGCATCGGGCGCGGCCGCCGCCGGGTGGCATCGTTGCGGCTTCGGTGTTATTGAGGCCGCGATTTTTCGGGATCGCAGATCATGCAAGCCACGACGCCGCCCGCCGTATCGGTGGTCATACCGTGCAAGAACGAAGCGCCGAACCTCGCCATCCTGCTCGACGAGGTCGACGACGCCATGGCGGGCCGCGCCTTCGAGGTGATCGTGGTCGACGACGGCTCGACCGACGACACGGGTGCCGTGCTGGCGAAGCGAATCGCGGCGGGCGCAACGCATCTGCGCCACATCCGCCATGACCGCTCGGCCGGGCAGAGCGCAGCCGTGCGTTCCGGCGTTTTTGCCGCGCGCGGGGCGATCGTGGTGACCATGGACGGCGACGGGCAGAACGATCCCGCCTACCTGCCGAGGCTCGTCGACGCGCTCGAGGCCGCCGGCGCGAAGACCGGCATGGCCGCCGGGCAGCGGCTGAAACGCACCGACACCAAATTGAAGCAACTCTCCTCACGCTTCGCCAACGGCCTGCGCGAAAAGATCCTGCGCGACGGCACGCGCGATTCGGGCTGCGGGCTGAAGGCACTGCGCACCGAGCTCTTCCGCCAGCTCCCCTATTTCGACGGATGGCACCGCTACCTGCCGGCGCTGACGCTGCGCGAGGGCTTCGGCGTCGTCCATATCGACGTCATCGACCGCTCGCGACGTCACGGCAAGTCGAACTACGGCATCCTCGACCGCGGCCTGCGCGGCGCTCTCGACCTGTTCGGCGTATGGTGGCTGCGCCGACGCCGCAAGACGGTGCCGACCGTCACGGAGGTACGCGCATGAGCGACATTTTCCGCCAGCTTGCGGCCTGGGCGCATGCCGTCTTCGTCGAGCAGTTCGACGCCTGGATCCTGCTCGGCTTCGTCGCGCAGGCCCTGTTCACGATGCGCTTCGTCGTGCAGTGGATCGCCTCCGAACGCGCCAAGCGCTCGGTGGTGCCGATCGCATTCTGGTTCTTCTCGCTCGGCGGCGGCACGCTGTTGCTGATCTATGCGATCCAGAGGCAGGATCCGGTGTTCATCGCCGGCCAGGGCCTCGGCCTGATCATCTACGTCCGCAACCTTTGGCTCATCGCCAACGAGCATCGCTCCGCGATGTCGAAGACGGACTGAGCGGCGGGTGAGCGGCAACGCGGACCTCGGGGCGGCCCCGCCGGGCGGCACGCTGGGACGCCTGCACTACATCCTGCTGGCGGTATTCTGTCTCGCCGCCTTCGTGCCGGGAATATCGTCGCTGCCGCCGACCGACCGCGACGAATCGCGCTTCGTCCAGGCGACCAAGCAGATGGTCGAGACCGGCGACTACGTCGACATCCGTTTCCAGGAGGTGCCGCGCTACAAGAAGCCGGCCGGCATCTACTGGCTGCAGGCCGCCGCCGTTCTGGCGAGCGGCGAAGGCGCCGACGCGCCGATCCGGGTCTACCGCACGGTCTCGGTCGCCGGCGCGCTCGTCGCGGTGCTGACGGCGGCGTGGCTCGGCGCGCGCATGTTCGGCACGTCCGCCGGCCTCGTCGCCGGCTTCGGGCTGGCCGGCATCCTGATGCTCGGCTTCGAGGCACGCATCGCCAAGACCGACGCGGCACTGCTGGCGACGGCGCTGATCGCGCAGGCCGCCCTCGCCGCCGTCTATCTCGGTCAGCGGCAGGGCATCGCCACACGGCGCGCGCCCTGGGTGTTCTGGGCGGCACAGGGCGCGGCGATCCTGATCAAGGGTCCGATCGTCCCGGTCCTTTCGCTGGCGACCGTCGTGGCCATCGCCTTTCTCGACCGCGACCGCGCCTGGCTGCGTCGGCTGAAGTCCGGCCGCGGCGTTATCCTCGCGCTGCTGATCGCCGCGCCGTGGCTGGTCGTGATCACCTGGAAGAGCGGCGCCGAGTTCTGGCAGGAAGCGGTCGGCCGCGACTTCCTCGGCAAGGTGGCGTCGAGCCAGGAATCGCACGGATTCCCGCCCGGCTACTATTTCATCCTCTATTCGGCGACATTCTGGCCGTTCGGCGTGCCTGCCGTGGCGGCGGGATTAGCGGCGCTGTCGCGATGGCGCAGCGATCCGCGGCTCCTGTTCTGCGTCGCCTGGTACCTGCCCTCCTGGATCGCCATCGAACTGATGCCGACCAAGCTGCCGCATTACATCCTGCCGGCCTATCCCGCGCTGGTCATGCTGACGGCATGGGCGACGACCGAAGCGCTGCCGGCGCTTGGCGGCTGGCGGAACTGGCTCCTCCGCGCGACGATTCTCGGTGCTGCAGTCGTCACCGCCGGGCTCGCGGCAATCGCCGTCGGCGTCACGCCCTACATCCTCGGCAGCTTCTCCTGGTGGGGCCTGCTCGCCGCACTGCTGGTGCTCGCCGCCGGCTGGCTGGGTTCGGGCATACGTCCGCCGGTCGCCGACCCGGCGCGCACCGGACTGGCGGCCGCCTTCGCCGCCGCAGCGTTCGGCGTGCTGTCCGCCGCCGTCGTTCCGGCGCTGAAGCCGTTATGGCTGAGCCCCCAGATCGCCGAGACCTTCCTTGCGGGAAGGCCTTGCCCGGATTCACGCCTGGCGGCGGCAGGCTACCACGAACCGAGCCTCGTCTTCCTCGCTGGCACCGACACGCTGCTCACCGACGGAGCCGGCGCAGCGGCGGAACTGGAACGAGATGCATGCGCGGTGGCGCTGGTCACCGACGACCAGCTGGAAGCGTTCGACGACGGGCTTGCCGAAGGCATCGCCGGCGTCGTCGAGATCGGCCGCATCGAAGGGGTCAACTATTCGAAGGGTACCCGGCGCACGCTGACCCTCTTTGCCCGCGCGCCCTGAGCGGCGGCGCCGGATGTATTTCGCGGACGCGTCGCGATTGCAATTGCCCTTTGGCGGCCCTATTGCGACATCGAACGACAAGCGGAGCCACGCGCCGGCCGTGCGGCCGGGCGGGACCTCCTCCACCGGCGGCCGCATGAACGACGGCAACACCAGACCGAAATGAAGATATTCCTCACCGGGGCAGCGGGTTTCATCGGCTATCACGCGGCGCGGCGTTTTCTCGAGCGCGGCGACACCGTCCTCGGCGTCGACAACCTCAGCGACTATTATTCGGTCGAACTGAAGAAGGCCCGCCTCGAAAGGCTCGCGGCGTTCGACCGCTTCCGTTTCGTCGCAGCCGACGTCGCCGAACCGGCGCAGCTCTCCGGCGCGGCAGGCGCGGAGGGATTCGACGCCATCGTCCACCTTGCCGCGCAGGCCGGCGTGCGTTTCTCCCTCGAGAACCCCTTCACCTACGTGCAGACCAACGTCGCGGGCCAGGTCGCGATCTTCGACCTGGCCGTCCGTTCGGGCAGGATCCCGATCGTCTACGCCAGTTCCTCGTCGGTCTACGGCGCCAACGAGAAGATTCCCTTCGCCGAGGACGATCGCGTCGACCGGCCGGTCTCGGTCTATGCGGCAACCAAGCGCGCTGGCGAACTGCTCGCCCATGCCTACCGCGAAACGTGCGGGATCGCCTCGACGGGCCTGCGCTTCTTCACCGTCTACGGGCGTTACGGGCGGCCCGACATGGCGCCCTGGCTGTTCACCGACGCGGTCCTGAAGGGCGATCCGATCCAGGTCTTCAACAACGGCGAGATGGAGCGCGATTTCACCCACGTCAGCGACATCGTCGCCGGCGTCGTCGCCGCCGCCGACCGCATCCTGGCGCAGCCGGACGCAACCGAGGCGATCTACAATCTCGGCAACAACAGGCCCGTGCGCCTGCTCGACTTCATCGCCGCCATCGAGCGCGCCACCGGCCGCGCGGCCAGGCTCGAGATGCGGCCCAAACCGGCCGGCGACGTGGTGCGCACTTTCGCCGATATCTCGCGCGCCGCGCGGGACCTCGGTTTCCGTCCGGCGGTGGCGCTCGACGAGGGGATCGCCGACTTTGTCGCCTGGTTCCGCGCCTGGAACGGTCCCGGCAAGGCTTCCGCCGGCGCGTGAGGAGCCGTCGGCCGCCGCGCCGCGTTCAAGCCGTGGCGTGGAACGCGATCTCGCCGACCAGCCGCTCGGCCGTCAGAAACGCAACACCCGCCGCCATCGCCATCTGCGGCAGGAGCATCCATTCGAGCGTCCATGCCGCGCCCGAGCGTTCGTTCTCGTGGACCAGCGACTGATGCATGCCGGCAAGAAGCGTGGCGTTGAAGCGGGCAAGCGCCACAAGCACCTCGGCAGCGACCGGATTGACCTTGTGCGCCATGGCCGACGAACCGCCGCCGCTGGCGAGGCGGATCTCGCCGACCTCGCTCTGGGCGAGCAGCGCGACGTCCTGGCCCATCTTGCCGAGGCTGCCGGTGACCAGCGAAAGGAACGAGGCAAGTTCGGCCGTGCCGTCGCGCTCGGAATGGCGCGGCCGGTGCGGCGGCACGAGGCCAAGCGCAGCGGCGAGGCGCTTCACGACCGCCTCGGCCTTGTCGCCCAGCGCCTCCAGCGAGCCGACCGGTCCGCCGAACTGGAGCACGCCGACATGGCCGCGCACGGAGACGAGCCGCACCTGGTGGCGCACCAGGGGGTCGCGCCAGCTGAGAATCTTGCGCGCTGCGTCGACGGGGAGCGCGGCCTGCATGCGGGTATGGGCCATGACGCGTCGGGAGCCGTCGCGGCCGGCGAGCGCGTCGAGCGCGTCGATCGTGCGCGACAGCCTGGCGCCGAAAATGTCGAGCATGGCGGAAAGCCTGAGCGCGAGACTGGTATCGATCGCGTCCTGGCTGGTGGCGGCGTGGTGGACGAATTTCGCATGCGGCTCGCCGACGGCGCCGCGCAACTGGCGGACCAGTTCGGGGACGGCGACACCGTCGCGCCGCGTGCCCTCGCGCAGCAGCGCCATGTCGGGCCGGAAAGACGAGGTCGCGGCGGCGATCGCCGCCGCGGCGTCGGACGGGATGACGCCTTCCGCACCTTGCGCCTCGGCGAGCGCCCGCTCGAAGCGGACCATCGCCGCGACGTCGGCGTCGGCGGTCAGGCACGCGCCGGTCTCCTCGTCGCCGAGGAGGCCGGAAAGGAAGGCGTGGTCGAACGGCGATGCCGTCATGTCGCTCCGCGACTCAGATGTCGAAAAAGACCGTTTCGCGGTCGCCCTGCAGATGGATGTCGAACGTATACACGTTCCCCTCCCGCGGCGCGATCAGGGTCGGCACCCTGACCTTGTGCTCGATGCGCTGCAGGACCGGATCCTCGGCATTCGCCTTCTCCTCGTCGCCGAAATACATGCGCGTGTGCAGGCCGATGTTGATGCCGCGCGCGACGATCCAGAAGGTGATGTGCGGCGCCATGAGTCGGCCATCGCGAAACGGCACGCGGCCCGGCTTGATGGTGTGGAAGACGAACTCGCCGGTATCCATGTCGGCAGGGCAGCGGCCCCAGCCGGCGAAATTCGGATCGGCCGAGCCGCGCATCTCCGACGGCGAGTTGTACAAACCGTCGGCGTCCGCCTGCCAGATTTCCACCAGCGCATCCTTGAGCGGCGTGCCGGAACCGTCGATGACGCGCGACTTGACGGTGATGCGCTCGCCGCGCGTCTTGTCGTTGACCATCGAGGTGCCGAGGTCGGCGTCGTAGACGCCGCCGATGCCGCAGAAGTTCGGCGTGAGGCCGATGTGGACATAGGGCCCCGCGGTCTGCGAGGGCGTTTCCTTGATGCGTCCGAGATCCTGTACCATCAGTTGCCCTCCTTGCGGTTCTCGAAGAACGTCGAGCGGCGGCCGCGAAGCACGATGTCGAACTTGTAGGCGCGCGCGTCCATCGGGATCGTCGCCTCCATGTCGAGCGGCGCGATCAAGCGCTCGATCGCGGCGCGATCGGGGATGGTGCGCACGATCGGACACTTCCAGATCAGCGGATCGCCCTCGAAGTACATCTGGGTGATCAGGCGCTGGACGAAGCCGTGCCCGAAGATCGAGAAGTGGATGTGAGAGGGCCGCCAGTCGTTCACGCCGTTCGGCCAGGGATAGGGACCGGGCTTGATGCTGCGGAACGTGTAGAAGCCGTTCTCGTCGGTGATGGTGCGCCCGCAGCCGCCGAAATTGGGGTCGAGCGGAGCGAAGTACTGGTCCTTCTTGTGCCGGTAGCGGCCGCCGGCATTGGCCTGCCAGAACTCGACAAGGGTGTTGGCGACACCCTTGCCGCGCTCGTCGACGACGCGTCCATAGACGATGATGCGCTCGCCGATGGCGCTCTCGCCCGGCCTGGCGAAGTTGTGGACGAGGTCGTTGTCGAGCTCGCCGATGATGTTGTGGCCGAAGCGCGGCCCGGTGATCTCGCTGATGGTGTTGTCCATGGAGATCAGCGACTTCTGCGGCGAGCGCAGGACCGACGTCTTGTACCATGGCGTGAGTGCCGGCGGGTGCCATTCGCGGTCCCGCTGGAAGAAGGAGCCCGTTTCGGGCTTCAGGTTGGACATTGTGTTCCTCCGTTCAGGCGGTCGTCCCGCCCTCCATTTCCGCAAGCGTCTGCTTGACGATCTTGTACGCATGGTTCGCCGCGGGCACGCCGGCGTAGATTGCCACGTGGAGGAGCGCTTCGCGAATGTCCTCCGGTGTCGCACCCGTGTTGCGCGTGGCGCGTACATGCATCGCCACTTCGTCGTAATGGCCGAGCGCGGCGAGCAGCGCGATGGTGACCATCGAACGCTCCCGCTTCGTCCAGTTCGGCCGGGACCAGACATGGCCCCATGCCGCTTCCGTGATCAGATCCTGGAACGGCTCGTCGAGTGCCGTCTTCCTGGCCTGCGCGGCATCGACGTAAGCTGCGCCGAGTACCTGCCGCCGGGTCGCCATGCCCTCCCGATACCGATCGGACTTCTTTTCCTGGTCGGCCATTCGGCTTTTCTCCCTCAAGGTCGGCAGGAAATCACAACCGAACGGTTAAGAAAAATATCGATAATGGCGTAACAGATAACCTTTCTGATATGGATTGCCGATGCGGATCAAGTTCCGACACGTGCGAACGTTTCTCGAAGTTGCCCGCACCGCGGCGATCGGCAAGGCCGCAGCGGTGCTCAACGTGTCGCAGCCGGCGGTGACCCGCACCATCCGCGAACTGGAGGAGGCGCTCGGCGCCGCCGTGATCGAGCCGGACGGACGCGGGATCAGGCTGACGGCCGCGGGCGAAGCTTTCCGCCGCCATGCGGGTGCCAGCCTCGCGGCACTCCGCCAGGGCGTCGATGCGGTGCGCGCGGCGGGCGCACCGC
>DUSC01000164.1 GCA_012842935.1 Hyphomicrobiales bacterium
GGCGGCCTGCCAGTCCGCATCGTCCGGTGTTGCCACGGTCGGCGGCGGCAGCGTTGCCTGCCAGGCGACCATCGCCGAGACATCGCCCTCCAGGATCTCGTCTTCGTGGCCGTCGCCGTCGTGGTCGCGCTCTCCGGTCCAGCGGACGCCGAAACGCTCGGTCGACTGCATGCCGTGGTGATGGTTGAGCGCGTTGACCGTGAACTGCCTGAGCGAGGTCATCACGCCCTTCTGGCTGAACGGCCGGATGACGAGGTCAGCGTCGACGCCGTCGATGGCGGTCATGTCGAGCACGCCGTCGGGATCGGCCGTAATGGTTCCGAAATCGACTCCCTTGCTGGTCAGTGGCACCTTGACAGGCTGACCGGTCCGCCGCGCTTCGACAATCGCGGCCTTGCGGGTCGCCTTGAGATCGGCTGTCATCTCGCGGGCCAGGAGTTCGATCAGCCCGGCGCCGAACAGGTGGTTCGTGCCGCGTTCGTTGGAGAACTGCGGATCGAGGCTGTCGAAATCGGCGCTTTCGAAGCCTTCCGAGACGAAGACGTTGGTGACGAAGTCGCCGGCGCCGCCGGCCGCGGGCTGGTTGTGGCAGCCGGAACAGGCGTTCGCGTCCATGCCGGCGGTGCGGAAGAAATTGTTCTGCGGTGCACGCTTGCGCTTCGTCGGGACGATGGCCTGGGTGGCGAAGGGCCGGCCCGCACCGTCGCGTTCGGTGAACCGGCCGGTGAAAAGTCTCTCGCCGGCCGATCGCAGCGCGTCGAGCGCGTCGCGGTCCAGCGCACCGCGGAGCCCGGCCTGGTCGACATGTCCCGTCACGACCTGCTCGGACCAGGGATTCGCCGACGCGGCGCCCGTAAGGAGCGCGCCGGCCAGGACCAGCGCGAGCGGAAAACGCCCGCGGTCACGTGCGCTCATGCGATCATCTCCCCGTAGAGACGTTGCTGCGCCGGATTGCCCGGCGCGAAGATCTCCTGATCGACGAAGGTGAGCGCCCTGACCGCGCAGCCTTCGCGGATCAGCGGCATCTCGTTCGTCTCGGTGTCGAAGGTGATGGAATCGGAATGCTGGCCGCCGGCGGTCTGGGCGATCGCCGCGCGCAGGGACGGTTCGATGAGGTCGAAGGCCGACGCGCCGTGGCCGACGAAGCAGACCGGCGCCGGATCGATCAGGGCGAACAGGTTGCCGAGGCCGTAGCCGAGCGCGCGGCCCGCCTTCTCGAAGGCGCGCCGCTCCGGCCCGTCGCGTCGGCGCGCTTCGGCCGCGAGCGAAGCCATGTCGGCATCGGAGATGTCGGCCGCCGGCGGCGCGTTCTCGTCGCCGGTTCGTGCGTTGCGCCAGATCGCGTAGTTGCCGGCATAGGCTTCGACGCAGCCGCGTCGTCCGCACCGGCACAACGCCCCTTCAGGCTGATGGATCATGTGGCCGAACTCGCCCCCGGAGGAATGCGTGCCGGAGAACAGGGAGCCCTTCAGCATCAGTCCCATGCCGATGCCGTGCGACAGGAGGATGGCGATGAAGTCGTCGCGGTAGCGCTCGGGATTGCGCCAGCGGAGCGACATCGCGATCATGCTGCAATCGTTCTCGATCGTGACCGGGATGCCCGCGACCTCTTCCAGCGCGTCGGCGAACGGGATGTCGCTGTGCATCGTGATCGGCGACCACAGCAGCGCCCGCGACCGCGAGTCGGTGATACCCTGCACCGCCATGACGATGCGCAGCACCGGGCGCCCCGCCAGCCCGCGGTGGTTGAGCAGCCGGCGGACCGCTGCGGCCGTCTCGGCCATCAGGTTGGCGCGCGAGGCGGTCAGGGTCGAAAAGCGCCGGTGATCCTCGGCGACGAGGTTCCCGGAATAATCGATCAGTGACGCCGAGAGAGAATTCAGCGAGAGAACGACGGTGAGGATCGCCGCCGCCTCGGGATTGATGCCGATGGCGATCTGCGGCCGGCCGCGTTTCAGCGAAGACGCCTCGGCGCCCTTGGCCTGGGCGAGCACGCCTTCGGCGATCAGGTCGGCGGAAATCGCCGAAATGGTCGAGTGGGAGAGGCCGGTCGTTCGGGCGATGTCGGTGCGCGACGGCTGCCCGGCGCGACGGATCGCCGCGATGACGAGAGCGCGATTGCGCCTGCGCAGGTCGTCGTGACGTACGGCAGCCGTCATGGACTGCGAATCCTCCCTGTCATGCCGCGGACCTTCATAACCGAGGTCTCTTCGATCGCATGCTGGAAAATGTTGACATACATCGGTTCGTGAGTCATTCTTTTTTTCGAGGCTCGAAAAAAAGAGCTTCGATGCCTGTCAGTGTCGCGAATATCCAGTCATCGCGCCTCGCGGGGCGCAGGGAGGAAATCATGAAGAAGTTTGCCACCGCCATCATGGCGGGTGTTGCCATGTCGCTTGCTCTGGCGGCCGTCGCCGAGGCCAAGGACAAGGTCATCGGTGTTTCCTGGTCGAATTTCCAGGAAGAGCGCTGGAAGACCGACGAGGCGGCGATGAAGGCGGCGATCGAGGCCGCCGGCAACAAGTACATCTCGGCCGACGCGCAGTCCTCGGCCGCCAAGCAGCTCACCGACGTGGAATCGCTGATCACGCAGGGAGCCAACGCGCTGATCATCCTGTCGCAGGACGCCGCCGCCATCGGCCCGGCGGTCGAGAAGGCCGTCGCCGAGGGCATACCGGTGGTCGGCTATGACCGACTGATCGAGAACGCCGACGCCTTCTATCTGACCTTCGACAACAAGGAAGTCGGCCGCATGCAGGCGCGCGCCGTCTACGCCGTCAAGCCCGAGGGCAACTATGCCTTCATCAAGGGCTCGTCGGCGGACCCCAACGCCGACTTCCTGTTCTCCGGACAGATGGAAGTGCTGAAGGAGGCGATGGACGCGGGCAAGATCAAGAACGTCGGCGAAGCCTACACCGATGGCTGGCTCCCCGCCAACGCGCAGAAGAACATGGAGCAGATCCTGACGGCCAACAACAACGCCGTCGACGCGGTGGTCGCTTCCAACGACGGCACCGCGGGCGGTGTCGTCGCGGCGCTCGCCGCGCAGGGTCTTGCCGGCACCGTGCCGGTCTCCGGTCAGGACGGCGACCACGCGGCGCTGAACCGCGTGGCGCTCGGCACGCAGACCGTGTCGGTATGGAAGGACGCCCGCGACCTCGGCAAGGCGGCCGGCGAGATCGCCAGCCTGCTGGCCGACGGCACGGCGATGGACGCGATACCGGGTGCGGTGAAGTGGGCCGACGGCCCGAACAAGGTCGAGATGAACGCCATCTTCCTGAAGCCGGTGCCGATCACCAGGGACAACCTCAACGTCGTCATCGACGCGGGGTGGGTGTCCAAGGACGTCGTCTGCCAGGGCGTTCCGGCCGGCACCGTTGCGGCCTGCAACTGATCCGATCCACCGGACAATCCCGAGTGCCGCGGTTTGACGAAAGCCGCGGCACTTCTTTAAGCTGAACGATACCGCGGCGCCGCCCGGGCAGCGCGGTACGGGGAGGAACCCATGACCGAGACGCTGACAAACGCGCCGGTTGACCAGGCGCGGACGTCCGACGAGGGCGCGGTTGCCCGCTTCCTGAAAGCCACCGAAATCGATACGCGCATGCTGGGAATGATCGGTGCGCTGCTGCTGATCTGGATCGGACTCCAGATCCTTTCCAGCATGCGGCTGGGGGTGAACCCGCTGGAATTCGACGGGCGCGCCTTCCTGTCCCCACGCAATCTCTGGAACCTTTCGGTTCAGTCGTCGTCGATCGCCATCATGTCGACCGGCATGGTGCTCGTCATCGTCACGCGCAACATCGATCTGTCGGTCGGGTCACTTCTCGGCTTCGTCGGGATGATCATGGGCGTCACGCAGGCCGAGTTCCTGTCGCGCGTCCTGGGCATTCCGCTCGGCCATCCGTCGGTGTGGATCATCGCGCTGGCCGCGGGCATGGTCGTCGGCGTCACCATCGGCGCCCTCCAGGGGTTCATCATCGCCTATGGGAACGTGCCGGCCTTCATCGTGACGCTGGGCGGACTGCTGATCTGGCGCGGCGCCGCGTGGTGGGTCACCAGCGGCCGCACGGTCGCTCCGATGGATGCCACGTTCCGCCTCATGGGCGGCGGTCCCGCCGGCTCGATCGGCGCGACATGGAGCTGGATCATCGCCGTGCTGGGCTGCCTCGGCGTCGTCTTCAAGCTTGTCTCGGCGCGGCGTCAGCGCATCCGCTTCAATTTCCCCCTTCGTCCGATGTGGGCCGAGGCCCTGCTGGGCTCGGTTTCCTGCGCCGTGATCCTCGGTGCGGTGTGGGTGGCGAATTCCTATCCGTGGCCGGTCGGCATCGTGCGGCGCTACTATCAGGACCAGGGACTCGAAATGCCGGAGGGCGCGTTCATCGCCCACGGCCTCGCCATCCCCGTGCTGATGGCGATCGTGGTCGGCCTCGTGATGACGTTCGTCTCGACCCGCACGCGCTTCGGCCGCTACGTCTTCGCCATCGGCGGAAATCCGGAAGCGGCCGAACTCGCCGGCATCAACACCCGCTGGGTGACGATGAAGATCTTCATGCTGATGGGCCTGCTGGTGTCGATCAGCTCCGCCGTCTCGACCGCCCGTCTCAACGCCGCGACCAACGCGCAGGGCACGCTCGACGAATTGCTGGTGATCGCCGCCGCGGTCATCGGCGGCACGTCGCTGTCGGGCGGCGTGGGAACCGTCGCCGGGGCCATGATCGGTGCGGTGCTCATGCAGTCGCTGGCCAGCGGCATGATCCTGCTCGGCGTCGACACGCCGCTGCAGAGCGTCGTGGTCGGCGCGGTGTTGGTGCTGGCCGTCTGGCTCGACACCGTCTACCGGCGGCGCAGCAAGTAGAAAGGACGTGACGATGAACGAGGTCAAGGGCGCAAGCGTTCCGCCGCCGGGCAAGCCGGGCCAGACGCCGCTGGTCGAGATGATCGGCATGTGCAAGTCGTTCGGCGGCCTGCGTGCCGTCGATCATGTCGACATCAACCTGTTCCCGGGGGAGGTGGTCGGCATCCTCGGCCACAACGGCGCGGGCAAGACGGTGCTGATCAAGATGCTGTCGGGCGCCATCCAGCGCGACAGCGGCACGATCCGGATCAACGGCCAGGACGCGCCGATCCACAATCCGCGCGACGCCAAGAACTTCGGCATCGAGACGATCTACCAGACGCTGGCGCTGGCCGACAATGTCGACGCGACCGCCAATCTCTATCTCGGACGCGAACTGTTGACCCGCTGGGGTACGCTCGACGACGCCGCGATGGAGGCCGAAGCGCGCAAGGTGATGGGAAGGCTCAATCCGCGCTTCGTCCGTTTCAAGGAGCCGGTGATCGCGCTCTCCGGCGGCCAGCGCCAGTCGGTGGCGATCGCCCGCGCCATCCACTTCAACGCGCGCGTGCTGATCATGGA
>DUSC01000165.1 GCA_012842935.1 Hyphomicrobiales bacterium
AAGCACGAGGAAGCGGACGGGAAGCGAGCGGGCGGCGGCGCGTTCGGCGAGCAGCGCAAGCGCGAGCAGCGTCCGGGCGATGCCCGGAAACGTCCCCCTGTCCTGCAACCCACCCGCCATCACCGGGCCTCCGTTGACCGCGGCGATTCTACGCCGGTTGCGCGGGAGGGGGACAGGATCGCCGCCGGAGCTGGCCGGAAACCGCGCAAGCCGCTGATTTCGTTGAAGGGGACAGCGGGCGTCTATCCCCGCGTCGGCGAGACGGCCGGCCGGCGGCGCTTATCCTGCGCGTCGTCATCCTCGGGCGAGCGCAGCGAAGCGGAGCGCGGCCGGAGGATTCTTGACGGAAGGGCCGGGATGTATGCGGCGGCGAAGAACGGGTGCCCTTCGCCCGCCGTCCCGCGCGGCCGCGGCACACCATGGCGCCGCGCCGCGTCGCGGGTCATCATTGCCGGGTCTTCGCCGCGGAATGACGAAGGGCCGGAAACGGAGCCGCCCGCGCCGGGAGGAAGGCGCGGGCGGTTCGGGATCGCGATCCGCGATCAGCGGCTGTAGTTGTCGTTGTCGAGCGGCGAGGCGGTCTGCGTGCCGGTGTCGAGCGGGGCGACGTTGCGCGCCGAGGCCGTCGAGACGAAGCCCGTATCGCCGGCGAACGTCGTGCCGTTGTACTGGTTCAGCACGTCTGCCGAATAGTTGCCGTGGAGCGCGGGAACGCCTTCCGCCAGTGCGGCGCCGGAGAGCGCGACCAGAGCGGCGGAAGCAATGAGAATGCGGTTCATGGATAGTCCCTTTCAGTTCCGGACCGTGCTTGGCACCGGTCCCTTTTTCTAGCCGGCGCCTGATTGCGAGCCGGTAGCCTCGAGGTAGGCAGCCGGGCATCGCCGTTCAAAACAACAGAACAGGAGAAAGATGTGACGTGCGGATCGCGCTCTCGTGATGGCGCGGACCTTGAAAACGGCGACGGCATCCGGCCATGCGCGTGTCGGGCGCGGGCGGGCGGCGCGATTCCGGGCTCCCATCCGCTTGCGTCATGAAAATGTCGCCGCGGCAATTCCGCAGCGCCGCCATCTCCGCTATCGCTGGCGCCATGGACGACAGGAACGCGACGTTTCTCCTCGACAAGAAGGCGCTGCGCCGCGCGGCGCTGGCGCGGCGCGACGCGCTCGATCCGCAGTGGCGCATCGAGGCTTCGCTCGCCATGGCCGAGACGGTGCGGCGAACGATTGCCGTCGAACCCGGCACGGTCGTCTCCGGTTTCTGGCCGATCCGCTCGGAGGTCGACGTCCGTCCGGCGATGTTCGCGCTGATGGAAGCGGGGGCCAGGCTGGCGCTGCCGGCGATCGTCGACAGGGAAACGATCGTCTTCCGCGAGCTCATCCGCGGCGCGCCGCTCGTCGACATGGGCTTCGGCACCGCCGGACCGGGCGAGGAGGCCGCCGTGCTCGATCCCGACGTGATGCTGGTCCCGCTGGCGGGGTTCGACCGCCGCGGTCATCGCATCGGCTACGGCGCCGGCTTCTACGACCGCGCGATCGCGCGGCTCGCCGAGCGCGGGCTTACCCCCCGCCTCGTTGGCATCGCCTTCGACTGCCAGGAGGTCGAACGGGTTCCGGACGAGGCGCACGACGTGGTCATTCCCGAGATCATCACCGAAAGCGGGTTGCGCCGGTTCGCTCCCGCTGGATAGAAGGGTTTCCTGCCTTCACCACACGCGGCCGGCATGGCCGTGGTCCCCGGGACATTCCTCGATGCGGCTCCTCTTCCTCGGCGACATGGTCGGAAAAACCGGACGCACGGCCGTCTGGGAGAAGCTTCCCGAACTGATCGACGGTTTCCGGCTCGACTTCGTCATCGTCAACGGCGAGAACGCCGCCGGCGGCTTCGGCATCACCGAGGAGATCTTCCGCGAGACGATCAACGCCGGCGCCGACGTGGTGACCACCGGCAACCATGTCTGGGACCAGCGCGAGGCGCTGACGTTCGCGCCGCGCGAGGAACGCTTCCTTCGCCCGGCGAACTTCCCGAAGGGAACGCCCGGCCGCGGGTCCGGCGTCTATCTGGCGCGAAACGGCGCGCGCGTGCTCGTCGCCAACATCATGGGCCGCGTCTTCATGCATCCCGAGCTCGACGACCCGTTTCAGGCAGGCGAGCGCGAACTCGCGGCCTGCCCGCTCGGCGAGCAGGCCGACGCCGTCGTCGTCGATTTCCACGCCGAGGCGACCAGCGAGAAGATGTGCTTCGCCCATTTCGTCGACGGCCGCGCCAGCCTCGTCGTCGGAACCCATACCCACCAGCCGACCGCCGACCACCAGATCCTCAACGGCGGCACGGCCTACATTTCCGACGCCGGCATGTGCGGCGACTACGACAGTTCGCTCGGCATGGACAAGGAGGAACCGCTCAACCGGTTCCTGTCGAAGGTGCCGAAGGGCCGCTTCGAGGCGGCGAGCGGCCCGGCGACGCTGTGCGGCGTCGGCGTCGACATTTCCGACCGGACCGGCCTCGCCGAGCGCGTCGCACCATTGCGCCTCGGGCCGCGGCTGGAAGAGACGGTGCCCTACTTCTGGCGGTGAGATTGACGCCGGCTCATACGAATCCTAACTCTTGTCGGCGCCGAGTCCCTCCCCGGAAAGTGTTCCCATGGCCGTGATCGACTTCCTCGCGCCGCACTTCGTGTGGCTGAACGACCCGACCGCCTGGATCGCGCTGCTGACGCTCGTCGTGCTCGAGATCGTGCTCGGCATCGACAACCTGATCTTCATCTCGATCCTGACCAACAAGCTGCCGCCCGAGCAGCAGGTGCCGGCGCGGCGGCTGGGCATCGGCGCCGCACTGATCATGCGGCTGGTGCTTCTGGCCACCATCTCCTTCATCGTGCAGCTGACGACGCCGCTGTTCACGCTGTTCGACCACGGCTTCTCGTGGCGCGACCTGATCCTGATCGCCGGCGGCCTGTTCCTGGTATGGAAGGCGACGAAGGAAATCCATCACTCGGTCGATCCGGAGGCGCCGAAGGACGAGATGCTGGGCAGGACGCTGCAGCTGACGCTCGGGGGCGCCGTCGTCCAGATCCTGCTGCTCGACCTGGTGTTCTCGATCGATTCCATCATCACCGCGGTCGGCATGACCGACGAGATCGCCATCATGTACATCGCCGTCATCGTGGCGGTGTCGGTGATGCTGATGGCGGCCACGCCTCTCGCCAACTTCATCGGCAAGAATCCGACCATCGTCATGCTGGCGCTGGGCTTCCTCCTGATGATCGGCATGACGCTCATCGCCGACGGCATGGGCTTCCACGTGCCGAAGGGCTACATCTACACGGCGATGGGCTTCTCGGCGCTGGTGGAGGGGCTCAACATGCTGGCGAGGCGCAACCGGGCGCGGACGAAGGAAACCGACCCGAGCATCTGAGACGACGCGGTGACCGCGCCGCGCCTCAGACACCGTCGAGGACGACGACGGTCGGCCGCGACGGCAGGGTGCGCAGCGAAACCGCCAACGAACGGCTGCCGCGGAAGTCGACGGCGTAGGCCTCGCCCATGGCGCCTGTGAACTCGGAAATCGGCGTGGCGTGGCGGTGCATCGGCAGCACGATCGAGGAATGGAGCCGCCGGGTGATCTCCCGCATCCCTTGCAGGGACATCGTCATGCCGCCGTCGATCGGCACCATGACGATGTCGAGCCGGCCGATGGCCGCATAGTGGGCGTCCTCCAGCCCGTGGTGCAGGTGGCCGAGATGGCCGATGCACAGGCCGGCCACCTCGAAGACGAAGATCGAGTTGCCGTCCTTCTCCATCATGTCGAAGCGGCGGATGTCGGTCGGCACGTTGCGGATGTAGACGTCGTCGACGACCAGCGCGTGGCGCGCCGGCCCGCCGTCCGGGTTCCAGCCGCGCAGCACGTATTCGATGCCGGGATCGGGCCGGTCGGTGAAATGCGTGCCGTGGGCCTTGTTCATGGTCACGACCCTGGGCAGCGGGGTGTGGCCGTAGACGCCCGAATAGTCGGTGGCGATGCGCACGCCTGCGGGCGTCTCGATGACGTAGGTCGAATGGCCGGCATAGGCGATGGTGACGTCGCCGTCGGCCCGGGCGGCCTGCGGCCCGAAACCCGCGTAGACGACGTTGGGCAGCGATTGCGCCACGGCGACGCAGGAGGAAGGGATCGGATCCTCCGGCTGCTGCGCGAGGGCCGATCCGGCGAATGACACGAAGATCGAAGCGAGGAATGCCAGGGTGCGCATCGGAGACTCCCGGTTCGTGTGACGGGAGCGAGTATCGCCGCCGCGACGCCCGCCGCGTCATCACGATCGCGCGAGAGGCCTGCTGCGCGAGAGGCGCGCCGGTCGAGGGGCGCCGCGAGGCGACGGATCAGCGCACCGCCTTCGTGTCGCCGACGAGGTATCGGCCGAGCGTGTCGAGCAGGGCGCTCCAGCCGTGTTCACGCCCCTCGGCACCGTCGCTGGGCGGAATGACGCACATCTGCTCGACATAGGTCAGCTTCGTGCCGCCGCCGTGGTCGGCGAAGACGACGGTCGCCAGCGAGACCGTGTGGATGCGTCCGTCGAGGGCCATCGAATAGGCGAAGACGATCCGCTGCCTGTCCTTGATCTCGAAATAGCGCGTCTCGTTGGTGTGCGTGCCGATCGGCGAGACGAAGGTGTTGCGCTCGTTGCCGCCGGGGCGGAAATCGACGTCGGTGAGGCCTTCTCCGAACCAGGCCTTCTTCTTCTCCGGGATCGACCAGGCCGCCCAGACATGGTCCAGGCAGTTGGGAAAGATTCGTTCGATCGTGAACTGCCTGTGTTCCTGCAAGGGATGTGTCACGTCATTGCTCCTGCTCGAGGAAGGCGCCGAGCCGGTCGAGGCGCTGCTCGGTCCGGGCGCGGTGGCTCAGTACCCATCGTTCGACCCACGCCAGCGCATCCGGCACGAGGCCGACCGTCCTGACCCGCCCCGATTTCCGCGAGACGACGAGACCCGCCTCCTCGAGGACCCGCAAGTGCTTCAGGAAGGACGGCGGCGCCATGGAGAAGGGCTGCGAAAGCTCGCTGACCGAGGCGGGGCCGTCGAGGAGCCGCTCCACGACCGCCAGCCGCGTCGGATCCGACAAGGCGGCGAAGATCCGCGGCAGGTGCGTTTCATAGGTAGCCATATGGCTAACTCTAGCCGGACCGGGCGTGCCGGTCAAGACAGTTAGCCGAACGGATATGTGTCGAGGTGGGGCCGGCCGGTCGAGGAGGCGCGTGCGGGACCCGGCCGGATGCCATGGAGGGCACCGCGCCGCCTAGACCTTTGCCGGCAATTTCACTATAAGGCCGCGCATTCAACGACATCGCGGACGTCCGCAACAGGGGTGCCATGGCCGGCCATTCACAGTTCAAGAACATCATGCACCGCAAGGGCCGTCAGGACGCGGCCAAGTCGAAGATGTTCTCCAAGCTCGCACGCGAGATCACGGTTGCCGCCAAGTTGGGTGTGCCCGACCCGGACATGAATCCGCGCCTGCGTCTGGCCGTGCAGGCGGCCAAGGCGCAGTCCATGCCGAAGGACAACATCCAGCGCGCCATCAACAAGGCGTCGGGCGGCGAGGCCGAGCACTACGACGAGGTGCGCTACGAGGGCTACGGCCCGGGTGGCGTCGCGCTGATCGTCGAGGCGCTGACCGACAACCGCAACCGGACCGCCTCCAACGTGCGCGCCTGCTTCACCAAGGCCGGCGGGGCGCTGGGCGAGACCGGCTCGGTGTCGTTCATGTGGAACCGCGTCGGCGAGATCTTCTATCCCGCCGGCGCCGGCGACGCCGACAAGGTCATGGAAGCGGCGATCGAGGCGGGCGCCGAGGACGTGGTCTCCGACGAGAACGGCCACACGATTACCTGCGCGTTCGAATCGATCGGCGAGGTGTCGAAGGCGCTGGAAGCCGCGCTCGGCGAGGCCGAGAGCGTCAAGATCATCTGGCAGCCGCAGAACACCGTGCCGGTCGACGAGGAGCGGGCGCAATCGCTGATGAAGCTCGTCGCCAACCTCGAGGACGACGACGACGTGCAGAACGTCTACGCGAATTTCGAGATCGACGAGGCGACGCTCGCCAAGCTCAGCGCGGCGTGACCTCCGTGAGCGCGGCCGTGGCGAAGCCCGACGTCCGCATCACCTACTGCACGCAGTGCAACTGGATGCTGCGCGCCGCATGGATGGCGCAGGGGCTGCTGTCGACCTTCGGCGCCGACCTCGGTTCGGTCACGCTCGTGCCCGGCACAGGCGGGGTCTTCGAGATCGCGGTCGACGGCGAGACGGTCTGGGAGCGCAAGCGCGACGGCGGCTTTCCCGAGGCGAAGGTGCTGAAGCAGCGCGTGCGCGACCTGGCGTGGCCGGAACGTGACCTCGGGCACGCGGACCGGCCGGGCGGACCGGTGTCCGCCAGAGATCCGTCGTCCTGACCGGCCGTGCAGGGCAGCGGGCCCGCCGTCGTCCGGTCGGGGAAAGCAAAAAGGCCCGCGCCTGGCGGGCCCTTGCGGCTACGGAACGAGATCCCGAAGGCTCAGATGCCGAGGTTGGCGAACTTGTTCTTGAACTTCGACAGGCGACCGCCGCGGTCGACCAGGGTCTGCTGGCCGCCGGTCCAGGCCGGGTGCGTGGTCGGGTCGATATCGAGGTTCAGCGTGTCGCCCTCCTTGCCCCAGGTCGAGCGGGTCAGGTACTCGGTGCCGTCGGTCATGACCACCTTGATGGTGTGGTAGTCGGGATGGATCTTGCTCTTCATCGGTCTGGTCCTGGCGCTTCTCGCGGCGTCGCGCGGATCCGGTCCTGCGGCGACGCGCCTCTTTGAAAACCCGAAGCCGCAGCTATAGGAGAGCCACGGCTTCAAAAACGGTCGGCGAGCCTATACATCAGCCGGTACCGAAGCACAAGGCGGCGCGGCCGGCAAAATCCGGGCTCGGCGGAAGGATCAGGGCATGGCCGAGGCGCCACCAGTCGAGGAAGTCAGGAAACGCAAGTCGCTGAAGCCGCTCGGCCGGCTGCTGCCCTATCTCGGACGCTACCGCGGCATGGTGGTGGCGGCGCTGTTCTTCCTGACGGTCGCCGCGGCGACGACGCTGACGCTGCCGCTCGCCGTGCGCCGCATGATCGACCACGGCTTCTCCGGCCAGGACTCGACCTTCATCGCCAACTACTTCTCCATGCTGGTGGTGATCGCCGCCGTGCTCGCGCTGGCGTCGGCCCTACGCTACTACTACGTCATCACGCTCGGCGAACGGGTCGTCGCCGACCTGCGCCGCGACGTCTTTTCCCACGTCACCACGCTGTCGCCGGCCTTCTTCGACACGGCGCAGTCGGGCGAGATCGTCTCGAGGCTCGCCGCCGACACCACGCAGATCAAATCAGCGGTGGGGGCGACCGCGTCGCTGGCGCTGCGCAACACGATCATGGGCATCGGCGCGCTGGGCATGATGGTGATCACCAGCCCGAAGCTGTCGGGCCTCGTCATCGCCGCGATCCCCTTCATCGTTCTGCCGCTGGTCGCGTTCGGGCGCTCGGTCCGCCGCCGTTCGCGCAACGCGCAGGACACGCTGGCCAACGCCACGGCCTATGCCGGCGAGCAGATCGGCGCGGTGCGCACCCTGCAGGCTTTCACCAACGAGCGGCTCGTCATGGAGAAGTTCGCCGCCGCCGTCGAAAACGCCTTCCAGGCGGCGCGCGCCTCGGTGCTGGCGCGCGCGGTGCTCACCTTCTTCGCCATCTTCGCCGTTTTCTCGTCGGTCGTGGCCGTCCTGTGGTTCGGCTCGCGCGACGTGCTCGAAGGCACGATCTCGGCGGGGACGCTCGGCCAGTTCCTGCTCTATTCGGTCATCGCGGCCGGCGCGCTCGGCGCGCTCTCCGAGGTGTGGGGCGAGTTGAGCCAGGCGGCGGGCGCCACCGAAAGGCTCGCCGAACTGCTCGACGAGGTCCCGGCGATCGCCGCGCCGGCCTCGCCCAAGCCGCTGCCGGCGGATGCGAAAGGCGCGGTCGCCTTCCGCGACGTGCACTTCTCCTACCCGACGCGGCCCGATCGACCGGCGCTCCACGGGCTGAGCTTCTCGGTGAAGCCCGGCGAGACGGTCGCCATCGTCGGTCCCTCAGGCGCGGGAAAGAGCACGGTGTTCAGTCTCATCCTGCGCTACTACGACCCGGTTTCCGGGACGGTCGAGATCGACGGCGTCGACCTGCGCGAGGCCGATCCCGAGGCGGTACGCCGGCGCATCGCCATCGTCCCGCAGGACACGATCGTGTTCGCCGCCACGGTGCGCGACAACATCGCCTTCGGCCGACCGGGCGCCAGCGACGCCGACATCGAGGCGGCGGCGCGCGCCGCGCGGGCCGACGAGTTCATCCGCAGGCTCGACCGCGGCTACGACACGGAGGTCGGCGAGCGCGGCATCACGCTTTCGGGCGGCCAGCGCCAGCGCATCGCGATCGCCCGCGCCATCCTGCGCGACGCGCCGATCCTGCTTCTCGACGAGGCGACGTCGGCCCTCGACGCCGAGAGCGAGAAGCTGGTGCAGTCGGCGCTGGAGCTGCTGATGCGGGGGCGTACGACGATCGTCATCGCTCACCGGCTGGCGACCGTGCTGAAGGCCGACCGCATCCTCGTCATGGACGATGGACGCATCGTCGAGGAAGGCACGCACCAGAGCCTGGTGGCGACGGGCGGCGTCTATGCGCGCCTTGCGCGCCTGCAGTTCGACGCAGGGGTGGACGCCTACCGCGGGGCAGCGGAATAGGCGGCAGGATGGCCGGCCGCCCGGTTCACGGCCGGGTCGACGCGGCTTCCTCGACGATCCAGTCGCGAAACGCCGCGATCCGCGGATCGCCGGCAGACGCTTCGGGATAGACGACGAAATAGGCGAATTCCGGCGGGATCCGGATACCGAGCTCGAAGGGCCGCACGAGCCTGCCCTCCGACAGGTCGTTCGCCACCATGGCGAAGTCTGCCAGCGCCACGGCGCTGCCGTCGATCGCAGCCTGCACGGCGTCGCCGGACGTGCCGAAGACGACGGTCCTGCTGTCGTCGAAATCGTCGATACCGGCGGCCGCCATCCACATGCGCCAGTTCGGCCAGGTCACGCCCTGGCGCGACCATTCGATATGCACCAGCGTATGCTTCATGAGATCGCGCGGCTCGGCGAGCGGCAGGCCCGACTTCAGGAGCCGGGGGCTGCATACGGGGATGATGACGTTGTCGAACAGCCGGTGCGCGCGGAGCCCGGGATAGCGGCCGGTGCCGAAACGGATGGCGACGTCCACGTCGTCCTGGTCGAAATCGCGCAGTTCGTAGCTGATGTCGAAGCGAAGCTCGATGCCGGGATGGATGGCGCTGAAGCGCTCGACGCGGCGCATCAGCCATTTCGAGGCGAACTGCGCGTCGGCCGTCACCTTCAGCACCGAAAGCCCGCGCGACAGCTTGCGCGCCCTGGCCGCGGCCCGGCTGACGAGGTCGAGCGCCTCGCCCGCGGCCTCGACGAGCAGCCGACCGGCTTCGGTCAGACGCATCGTGCGGCTCGTCCGATGGAAGATCACGACGCCGAGCTGGTCCTCGATCTCCTTCACCTGGTAGCTCACGGCGGCCGGTGTCAGGCGGAGTTCGTCCGCGGCGCGCGTGAAGTTCAGGTGCCGGCCCGCCGATTCCAGCGTCCTCAGCGCCCGCGTGCCGGGGAAGGTGCGGTCCATCGATTTTCAAAATTCGCTTGACGATCATCCAAGAATTACTCGTTTCCTCTTTTTCTTTCAACGCGGCATTCTGACTTCATTCGAGATTCCATCAAATCCGGCTTGAGCCGCGGCGGAGACCAGCATGGCTGACATCCTTCTTTCCAACGAGCCGTCACCCTCCCGGTTGGGCGCACTGCGGGATTGGCTGCGCCAGGCCCGCGTTGCCGCCACGCTCACCCGGCCGGCGCCGCAATCGCTTCCCGACCACCTGCTGCGCGACATCGGCGTCGAACCGGCCGAATGGAATGCGGCGACGGGCGGCCGCGCCGGCCCGCTTGCCGCGCAGGGGATCGACCAGCCGACCCGCCTCGGCCTGCTCGACCTCGGCTGGCAGCCGCCACGCCCGCCGCGCCGGCGCTGATCTCCTCCGCGCCCGGCGGCCAGTTCGAGCCTTGCGCCCGCATCGCCCCCTCGCGCAGACTGGCCCTGCGGCGCGGCCCCTGTCGCCGCGGGAGACATCCATGCTGGCAACCATACTGACCGGGCTCGTCGCGGCCATCCACGTCTACATCGTCATTCTCGAGATGGTGCTTTGGGAAAAGCCCGCCGGGAGGCGCGCCTTCGGCACGACCGCGGAGTTCGCCGCGGCGACGAGAGTGCTCGCCGCCAACCAGGGCCTCTACAACGGTTTTCTCGCCGCCGGCCTGATCTGGGGTCTGTGGCTCGGCGCGGAAGGCTTCGCCGTGAAGACTTTCTTCCTCGTATGCGTCGCGGTGGCCGGCCTGTTCGGCGCGGCGACGGCGAGCCGCAAGATCCTTTACATTCAGACTGCGCCGGCGGTGCTCGCGCTCGCGGCGCTGTGGCTCGGCTGGTAACCCGGACGGACGCCGGTCAGCGCTCGGTCAGCTTGAGCTCGATGCGCCGGTTCTTCGCGCGCGCCTCGTCCGTGTCGCTCGGATCGAGCGGCTGGAATTCGCCGAAGCCGGCGGCGACGAGCCGGTTGGCCGGGACGCCGTTCTCGATCAGGTACTTCACAACCGAGGTGGCGCGCGCCGAGGACAGCTCCCAGTTGTCCCGGTAGCGGCCGGTTCCGGAGAGCGGGCGGTTGTCGGTATGGCCGTCGACGCGCAGCACCCAGTTGATCTCCGGCGGGATTTCGCGCTGCAGCTCGATGATCGCTTCGGCGAGCTTCTTCATCTCGACCCGGCCGGCGTCGTTGATGACCTCCGACCCCGACGGGAACAGCACCTCGGACTGGAAGACGAAGCGGTCGCCGACGATGCGGATGTTCTCGCGGTCGGACAGGATCTCGCGCAGGCGGCCAAAGAAGTCGGAGCGGTAACGGTTGAGTTCCTGCACGCGCTGGGCCAGCGCCACGTTCAGCCGGCGGCCGAGGTCGGCGATCTTAGTGTTGGACTCGCGATCGCGCTGCTCGGCCGCGTCGAGGGCGGTCTCGAGCGCGGCGATCTGGCGGCGGAGCGCGGCGATCTGCTGGTTGAGCAGCTCGACCTGCGAGAGCGCGCGCTGGCTGATCTCGCGCTGGCTGTCGAGTTCTCCGCTCAACGCGCCGATGCGTGCCGCCGCCTCGGCGTCGGCGCCGGCACCCCGCGCCAGCAGCTGCTCGAGCCGCGATCGCTCCGTCTCGGAGGCGTCGAGCGAAGCCTGGAGGTTGAGGAGCTGGTCCTGCGCGTCCTGGGTGTTCGAGCGCTCGAGCGCCAGCAGCTGGGTCAGCTCGTTGATCTGCGAGTTGAGCCTGTTCAGCACCTCGTCCTTGCCCGAGATCTCGCGGCTGAGCAGGAACTGCGCCAGCACGAATACCGACAGCAGGAACATGATGGCGAGCAGCAACGTCGACAGGGCGTCGACGAAGCCCGGCCAGTAGTCGACCCGCCGGTCGGAGCGGCGCGCGCGTGCCAGAGCCATCAGGGACGGTCCTGCTTCTTCAGGGCGTCGGCGATCTTGTCGAGCGTGCGGCGCATCGCCTTCTGCTCCTCCGACTGCGCCTCGACCCAGTCGCGCATCAGCTGCTGCTCGTTGCGCATGTTCTTGACGAGGCCGGAGATGCCGTCGGCCAGGTTGGCCATGGCGGTTGCGACGCGCTGGCTGGAGCCGCCGCCTTCCTGGATGCTGCGCAGCCTCTCGGAGAGCGCGCGTACCTCTTCCGCGGTGCCGGCCTTCGACGGATCGACGGCGATGTCGGACGACAGGTCGGTGACCGACGACAGCCAGTTCTCGAGCTCGGTGTAGAACCTTGTCTGCGCGCGTCCCGCCTGAAGATCGAGGAAGCCGACCACCAGCGAGCCGGCGAGACCGAACAGCGACGAGGAGAAGGCCGTGCCCATGCCGCTCAGCGGCGCGGCGAGGCCGGACTTCAGCGCTTCCAGCACGTCGTTGGCGTCGCCCGAACCGGGGTCGAGCGAGCTGATCGTGTCGCCGATGGAGCCGATCGTCTGGAGCAGGCCCCAGAAGGTGCCGAGCAGGCCGAGGAAGACGAGCAGGCCGGTGAGATAGCGCGTGATGTCGCGCGTCTCGTCGAGGCGGGTGGCGATCGAATCGAGGATCGAGCGCATCGAGCTCGTGGACAGGGCCATCGAGGCGGAGCGGCCGAGCAGGGCCTTCATCGGCGCCAGCAGGACAGGCTCGACGCTCTCCGATCCGGCACGGAAGGAGTTCACCCAGCGGATCTCGCGGAACAGCCGGATCACCTGGAGGAAGGCGAGCAGGACGCCGACGAAGAGCACACCGAGGATCAGGCCGTTGAGGCCGGGATTGGTGGAGAACGCCGCCGATATCTGGCGGTAGAGGATGGCCGAGATGAAGCCGGCGATGGCCAGGAAAACCAGCATCGACAGGAGGAAGACCTGCGGGCTCGACAGCTTGTGCGGATCGTAGCCGGATTCGCCTACGACCGCGTCCGACCCGAAAGCCCTGAGAAATGCCATTCCTGCGCCTCGACCCGATCCGACCCCATCTTCGCCCGCGACTCTAATCGGAATTGTGACGAAATTGAAAGTCGCGGCCGGCCGTCGGCCGGCGCCGGCGAAATTGCCGGGATCAGAGGCGATCGATGACCAGCGTGTTCATCACCGCGGCGAGATGAAGCCCGGCGGCGACGACGACGAAGCCGTGCCACACCGCATTCTGGAATCGCAGGCTGTGCCAGGCATGGAAGACGACGCCGGCCGTGTAGACGGCCCCGCCGGCGACGATGAACCAGAGCGTCGAGGCGGGAAGCGCCTCCATCAGCGGCCGGGCGAAGACGACACCGCTCCAGCCGATCAGGATGTAGAAGCCGATGGCGACGCGGTCGAGCCGGCCGGGGAAGGCGAGCTTCACCGCGATGCCGACCGCGGCCAGCCCCCACACGAGGCCGATCATGACGGCCGCCGTCGAGCCGTCGTCGAGCTGGGCGAGGAACGGCGTGTAGGTTCCGGCGATCAGCAGGTAGATCGCCGAGTGGTCGAGGCGGCGCAGGATCCACTTCGCCCGCGAGATCGGCCACTGGTTGTAGACCAGCGAGATCGACAGCGCCGCGAGCAGCGACAGCACGTAGAACACGGCCGCGACGTATTCGCCGGGCGCGGCATAGAGGGCGGCGAAGGCGAGCAGGATCGAACCGGCGGACAGCGCGCCGACGATCCCGACGCCGTGGACGATGCCATCGGCGATGCGCTCGGCCCTGGAATAATAGAAGCGCCCGGCAAAGGGCACGTCGGGTCGCGGTCGCGGCATGTGGCGCGGGGTCTCGTTCATGCGGTGGCCGCTATAGAACCAACGCGACGCAAAGATGACAACCCGCGCGCCGCCGCGGCGATCACCCTGCGTGAAATCAGCGCGGGGGGAGCGGCTTCTTCACCGTCTTCAGGAGCACCTTGTGGATCGCCTCGTTGCCGGCGACGATGGTGCCCTTGCCGAACATGTCGTTGCCGCCGTCGAGATCGGTGACGAAGCCGCCGGCCTCGCGAATCAGCAGGATGCCCGCGGCCATGTCCCACGGCGACAGTTGCGATTCCCAGAAGCCGTCGAGGCGGCCGGCGGCGACATAGGCGAGGTCGAGCGCGGCGGAACCGATGCGGCGTATGCCGGACACTTCGGCCATGACGTGGCGCAGCTCGATCAGATAGTTGCCGTGATGGCCGCGGCCGAGGTGGGGCACGCCGGTGCCGATGACCGAATCAGAGAGCCTGGTGCGGCCGGCGACGCGCAGGCGGCGATCGTTCAGGAAGGCGCCGCCGCCGCGTTCCGCGGTGTAGAGCTCGTCCATTGCCGGGTTGTAGACGAGACCGGCAACGA
Organism: Hyphomicrobiales bacterium; assembly: GCA_012842935.1. Taxonomy (GTDB): domain Bacteria; phylum Pseudomonadota; class Alphaproteobacteria; order Rhizobiales; family Rhizobiaceae; genus DUSC01. The sequence continues at coordinate 13,986 of DUSC01000165.1, forward strand.
GCTGTCCCTGGCGCTCGAGCGCGATGGAGACGGAGAACATCGGCAAGCCGTGGAGAAAGTTCGTCGTGCCGTCGAGCGGATCGACGATCCAGCGGTGCTGCGGGTCCTCGCCCTCGACGATGCCGCGCTCCTCCATGAGGAAGGAATAGCCCGGCCGCGCCCTGGACAGTTCGGCGTAGATGATCTCCTCGGCCCTGCGGTCGGCCTGGCTGACATAGTCGCCGGGGCCCTTGAGCGAGACCTGCAGGTTCTGCACCTCGCCGAAGTCGCGCGCCAGCGAGCGGCCGGCCTTCATCGCGGCCTGAACCATGACGTTGATGATCGCTGAACGGGCCATCGGCGTTCCTCGGCAGTCGGCAGTGGGCGGTCGGCGGCCGGATTCGCGTCAAACCCGATGCTCTCCGACCTGCCGCAGCAGGAAAATCCGTTGGCGAACCGGCTGCCGACGGCCGGATGCCAACTTGCGCGCGTCAGTCGGCGCGACGGACGTAGGTGATCTCGTTGGTGTCGACGACGACGCGCTCGCCGGCCGAGATGAACGGCGGCACCAGCAAGCGGATGCCGTTCTCCAGCACAGCCGGCTTGTAGGACGACGCGGCGGTCTGGCCCTTCACGACCGGATCGGCCTCGGTGATGGTGAGCACGACCGTGTCGGGGAGCGAGATGCCGATCGGCTTCTCCTCGTAGAGCTCGACGGTCACCTTCATGCCGTCCTGCAGGAACGCGGCGCGGTCGCCGACGAAGTCCTTGTTGAGCTCGAGCTGCTCGTAGGTCTCGGTGTCCATGAACACCAGCGCATCGCCCTGCTCGTAGAGGAAGGTGTAGTCCTTCTGTTCGAGCCGCACCTTCTCGACCGTCTCGGCGGCGCGGAAGCGCTCGTTGAGCTTGGTGCCGTTGATCAGGTTCTTCAGCTCGACCTGGTTGTAGGCGCCGCCCTTGCCGGGCTTCACCGCGTTCGTCTTGACCGCCACCCACAGGCTGCCATCGTGTTCGATGACGTTGCCGGGACGGATTTCGTTGCCGTTGATCTTGGCCATGGAGTTGTCTTCCGGAAGAGATTTTTCGCCGGAGCGGCGAATTCGCGGCCCCCAAGACCACAAAACGCCCGCAGAGGCAAGAGAGCGCGGCTCAGCGCAGGCGGTTCGCCCGCTGCAGCGCGGTGTGGATCTCCTCGTCGGTCAGCCCGTTCATGAAGTCTTCGAGTTGCGGGTCGGTGAGGCCGGCACGGCGGGCGAGGATGTACCAGGCCGCCGCGAAGATGGAGTCGGGATCGGTACCGATGCCGTTGAGATAGAGCCTCGCGACACGCGCCTGGGCAGCGACGTTGCCGGCTTCGGCAACCCGCTTGAGGATGCGGAAGCCCTGCTTCTCGTCGCGCGGACCGCCGCGACCCTCGATCATCCAGGTACCGAGGTCGAGCTGGGCGGTGTCGAAGTTCTGCATCGCCGCGAGACCGAGCCATCGCCTGGCCTCCGCGTCGTCGTGCGGGCGCCCGCCGAGGCCCTGCGCGTAGACCTGCGCCATGGCGTACTGCGCGTCCGCCAATCCCGCCTTCGCCGCGCGCTCGTAGTAGCCGACCGCGCGCTCGAGGCCCTTCGGACCCGGATCGAGGTCGATCACCAGCTGGGCGAAGTTGAACTGGGCGAGCACGTTGCCGGCTTCGGCCGCCGCCTCCATCAGCGCGTAGGCCTGGCGCTTGTCCTTCGCGACGAAACGTCCGTCGAGCAGCAGCAGCGCGTACTGGAACTGCGCTTCGGGATCGCCGCCCTCGGCGGCGCGCTCGTACCATTTCGCCGCTTCGCGCTCGTCGCGGCGCACGCCGAGGCCGCGCGCCAGTATTTCGGCGGCGAGGGTCTGCGCCGGCACGTCGCCCTGCCTGGCGCGTTCGAGCGCGAGGTTGAGGGCCGTGCGGTAGAGCCCGCGCTGGTAGGCGCCGTAGGCGGCGTCCAGCTTCTTGGTGAAGCGCGCCGGATCGATGTCGGCCGAAGCAGTTCCCGGCCGGTCGCCGTCGGTCGCCGCCGCGGCGCCGGCTGCGGCCAGGAGCGCGAGGGCGGAAAGGACGGCCAGGGCAGGGCGCTTCATGCAGTCAGTCCCCGAAGCGTGGCGCCGTGCGGTCGAGGATTTCGTTGGCCTCGGCAACCGCCCGGCGCGGATCGGTGCCGGGCGCGAATACCGCAGCCGAGAGCGCCACGAACTCGGCGCCGGTCGCCGCGACGGACTCGACCGAGGCCACCTCCGAGCCGCCCATAACGATGCACGGCACCTCGATCATCTCGGCCCACCAGCGGCCCAGCGCGAGGCTGCGCGCATGCGGCTCCGGCGTCCTGTCGTAGCCGAAGCGGCCGAAGAACACGTAGTCCGGGCGTTCCTCGCCGATCTCGAGCGCCTCGTCGCGCGTCTTGCCGCCGGAGGCGCCGACGATCATGCGCCCCTGCAGGCGACGGACGGCGTCGGCGACGTCGGCCTTGTTTCCCTCGACATGCAGGCCGTCGGCGTGAACCCTGCCGGCGACGCGGCTGTCGCCCGCGACGACGGCGGCCACCCCGTGCTCCTGGGCGACGCGGACCGCGCGTTCGGCGAAAGCCTGGAAAGCGGCCTCGTCGTCACCGTACTGCGGGAGGATCACGGAAGCGACGTCGCCGCCGGAAAGCGCCGCACCCAGTGCCGCCTCGAATTCGGCGGCGGACGCATGCTCCGGCGCAATCAGCACGAGTCGGCAGCGGTCGGGCGGGTTCGGCGCGTTCATGTGATCATCCGTACGTCCCGGCCTATGAAGGCCGATCATGTTTGGATTGCGGCATAGTCCACCGTCTCGGTCTTGAACAGGGCCGCATCGGTTGCGGCCGCGCCGCCCTGCCGATATGGCTAACACCTCGCGCCCATCGCGGATGCCGCATGCTTTCCCAGTTCTCGGATCCTTCCTTCCTGACCGTCACCGTTCTCGCGGTGATCCTCGTCGGCCTGTCGAAGGGCGGGCTCGGCGGCGCCATGGGTTTCGTCGGCGTGCCGATGATGGCCCTCGTGATGTCGCCGGTCCAGGCGGCAGCGATCCTGCTTCCCATTCTCGTCCTCATGGATATCGTTTCCCTGTGGACCTGGCGGGGCAACTACCACCGGCCGACGCTCGTCGCGATGCTGCCGGGCGCACTGGCCGGCATCGCCGTCGGCTGGGCGACCGCGGCGCTCGTCACCGTCGGTGCCGTGCGCCTGATCGTCGGCGTCGTGGCGATCGCCTTCGTCGGGCGCTGGCTCTACCAGAGCGTCCGCCACGGGACGACCCACATCGCCTCCCCGAATGCGTTGGCGGCGGCCTTCTGGGGCGCGGTTTCGGGCTTCACCAGCTTCGTCGCCCATGTCGGCGGGCCGCCCTTCCAGATGTACGCCCTGCCGCTGCGGCTGGAGCAGCGCATTTTCACCGGCACCAGCGTCATCTTCTTCGCCATCGTCAACGCGATGAAGCTGGTGCCCTACTTCGCGCTCGGCCAGTTCGACGCGACGAACCTGTCGACCTCGTTCCTGCTGATGCCGGTTGCGCCGCTCGCCACGCTCGCCGGCGCCTGGATCGTGCGGCGCATGAATGCCGAGGCTTTCTACGCCTTCTCCTACGGGACCGTCGGACTGATCGCGCTGAAGCTGGTCTATGACGGCGTCGCCGACATCATCGCGTCGTGACGCAATTCCATGCCTGTGCTTTGCCCCGCCCCTGTGCTTATAAGGCGGGAGTGGAGGACCACATGAGCAATCCCTACGAGCAGAACCTCGACAAGAACCCGGCCAACTACCAGCCGCTGACGCCGCTGACCTATCTGGAGCGCGCGGCGAAGGTCTATCCGGACCATACCGCAATCGTGCACGGAAGGCAGCGCGTCTCCCATGCGACCTTCTGGCGGCGCTCGCTCCAGCTCGCCTCGGCGCTCGCGGCGAAGGGCGTCGGCAAGGGCGACACGGTGAGCGTCATGCTGTCCAACACGCCGCCGATGCTGGAGGCGCATTTCGGCGTGCCGATGGTCAAGGCGGTGCTGCATTCGCTGAATACCCGACTCGACGCGGCGATCATCGCCTTCCAGCTCGACCACGCGGACTCCAAGGTGCTGATCGTCGACCGCGAGTTCTCCGCGGTCGTCAGGGACGCTCTCGCCATCGCCAGGGTCAAGCCGCTGGTCATCGACTTCGACGATCCGGAATATGCGGCGGATGCGCCCTATCCGAAAGGTCCGCGCATCGGCACGCTCGACTACGAGGAATTCGTCGCCAGCGGCGATCCCGCCTTTGCCTGGTCGATGCCGGACGACGAGTGGGATGCGATCTCGCTCAACTACACGTCGGGGACCACCGGCAATCCGAAGGGCGTCGTCTACCACCATCGCGGCGCCGCCCTGATGGCCTACGCCAACACGATCCACGCCGGCATGGGCAAGCACCCGGTCTATCTGTGGACGCTGCCGATGTTCCACTGCAACGGCTGGTGCTTCCCGTGGACGCTGGCCGTGCAGGCCGGAACGCATGTCTGCCTGCGCTGGGTGCGCGCCAGGGCGATGTACGAGGCGATTGCCGACCACGGCGTGACCCATCTGTGCGGCGCGCCGATCGTCATGTCGACACTGCTCAACGCGGCCGAGGAGGACAAGCGGGACTTCCCGCAGACAGTGACCTTCAACACCGCCGCCGCGCCGCCGCCGGAGGCGGTGCTCGCCGGCATGGCCGACGCCGGCTTCGCCGTCACCCACCTCTACGGGCTGACCGAGACCTACGGGCCGGCGGTCGTCAACGAGTGGCACTCGGACTGGGATCATCTCGAGCGCGGCGCGCGCACGGCGAGGAAGGCGCGGCAGGGCGTGCGCTACGCGGCGCTGGAAGGGCTCACGGTCATGGATCCGGCGACGATGGTCGAGACACCCGCCGACGGCGAGACGATCGGCGAGGTCATGTTCCGCGGCAACATCGTCATGAAGGGCTATCTGAAGAACAAGGCGGCGACCGAGGAGGCGTTCGCCGGCGGCTGGTTCCATTCGGGCGACCTCGGCGTCATGCATGCCGACGGCTACATCCAGTTGAAGGACCGCTCGAAGGACATCATCATCTCCGGTGGCGAGAACATCTCCTCGATCGAGGTCGAGGACGCGCTCTACAAGCACCCGGCCGTCGCCTCGTGCGGCGTCGTCGCCCGCCAGGACGACAAGTGGGGCGAGGTGCCCATCGCCTATGTCGAGCTGAAGCCGGGCAGGACGGCGACGGAAGCCGAGATCATCGAGCATTGCCGCACGCTGCTGGCGCGCTTCAAGTGCCCCAAGGCGGTGATCTTCGCCGATATCCCGAAGACGTCCACCGGCAAGATCCAGAAGTTCGTGCTCAGGCAGATGGCCAAGGCCGGCTGAAAAAGCCTACCTGATCTACACGTTTGTCGCGGCCGGCCCTACGCCCTCGGCCGGCCTTCCGCTAGAGTGCCGCCCGTGCTGGCGGCGTCGTCGCCTGCGCATCGCAACCCTAATTCCCCGTGAGGGGGGAAACGGAGAGAATGCAATGCAAGGGGTCTCGCGCAACTTCTTCACCCTGGCGATCATCTATGCGCTCTGCGGCATGGCACTCGGCCTGCACATGTCGATCAGCGGCAACCACCTGCAGACGCCGGTCCACGCCCACACCATGGCGGCGGGATGGCTGATGTCGGCCGTGTTCGCCTATTTCTACCACCTGTTCCCGGCCGCGGCTGCCGGCATGCTCGCCAGGATCCATTTCTGGCTGACGGCCGTGAGCGGCATCGGCCTGCTCGTCGGGCTCTTCTTCCTGCTGGCAGGCAATCCTGCGATCGAGCCGCTGGTCGCAGCCTCGTCGATGGCCTTCTACGCGGGCATGTTCCTGTTCGCCTATATCGCGCTGACGGCGTTGTGGCGGGCGGCGTGACGACGAAACGTCTCGTCGCGGCACATGTCTTCCGCGCAGGGAGGTGCCCGTTAACCACCTGTTAAGCTTTATGGGCGTTTACTATAGCCGTCCAGTGATCTGGATTCTTACCGAGTGGTTGGAGCCACTTTGTTTGACGCCTCCCTGTTAACTCCTGAGAGCCGCCTTCCGCGGCTCTTTTTTTCTTCGCGCGTCCGAAGGGCCGCGGCGACGCCCTTCGCCCGTTAACCTTCCGTTAAACATAGGCTTGCCTTGCCTGGGGAGGTGAAGCATTTTCATATCGCCATCCTCTAGTGTGCGCAGCCTGGACGGGTGAAATGACCGCGGCCTTTGCCGTATCTGCAGGAACGTGAGACATGAAAGAGGCTTCCACCGAAGGCGCCGTCACGATCAGCCTGGCGGAACGTCGGGTGTTTTCCGAGTCCTTCAAGCCGCTCTACAACGAAGGCATGAGTCTGGTGGAACAGGCCGCCGAGTATCTCGACGGAAAGGGCCGCGCCGAGGCGAAGAAGCTGTCGCGGCTGGCGGCAACCCTCTACGCGGCGGAATCGATGCGTCTCACCACGCGGCTGATGCAGGTCGCTTCCTGGTTGCTTCTCCAGCGCGCCGCCAATTCGGGCGAGATGACCCGCGAGCAGGTCGCCGCCGAGAAGGCCAAGGTCAGGCTCGACACGGCGTCGGCCTGCGAGCAGGCCGAAGGCTGGGCGGAACTGCCGGAAGCGTTCCGCGATCTCGTGACGCGTTCCCTGAGCCTGCAGAACCTCGTCCGCCGGATGGACGACCAGGTCTACGGCGGCGCCGTCGCGATGCCGCAGCCCCCGCGCCGGTCCAATCCGGTATCCGACCAGATCACGCTGCTGAACACCGCATTCGGCCGCGTCTGACGCCCTATCGCGGCAGCAGGCCGTCGAAAATCGGCAGCGCCAGCACTGCGGCGAGGACGATGAGACCGTAGGTCGAGAGCCGGTAGGTGCGTTCGCTCGACCGGTCGAAGCCGCGCGCTCCGGCGAGAAGGCCGGCGAGATAGACGGGCGCGGCGGCCAGCGCGATCATCACCACCTCCGCCTTCAGCAGTCCGGCCGCCCAGATGTTGCCGAGCGAGACGACTTCGCCGAGCAGGAAGAGGGTCAGCAGGTTGGCGCGCACGATCGCCGCCGGCAGGCCCGAGGCCATCCAGTAGGCGATCACCGGCGGTCCCGGAATCGAGGCGATGCCGGAAAGGACGCCGGCGACGCCGCCGACGCCGAGCGAGACGGCGGCATTGCGCGGGCCGCGGTAGCGGTAGCCCGACATCAGGGTCGCAGCGCAGAGGAGAACCGCGATCGAGATCGCCCAGCGCAGCGCCTGCGTGTCGCCGTGAGTGAGAATGTAGATGCCGGCAGGGAAGAAGAAGAACAGGCCGGCAGTGACCGGCAGCACCTCGCGCCATCTTGCCAGAGGCAGGACGGGCAGGGTGATCGGCACCGCCGGCAGGGAATCGATCAGGACGACGATCACCAGCGCGGCCTGCGGACCATAGAGCGCCCCCGCGACCGGCGCGACGATCATGCCGGAGCCGAAGCCCGACAGTCCCTTCGCCAGTCCGGCGACGAGGACGGTTGCGAGGAGCGCGGCGAGGGTCGCGTCGAACGCCGGAAATGCCATGCCGACACTTCCGCCGGGGCGCGGGCCTTTCCATAGCGCCAGCGGCGGACAGCGATCGGTGCAGATGTTTTGCTTTTGTTCACTTTCCTCTGGCAAGCCGGGCGCGAGCCAATAGAGTGGCACGATGGCAAAGACGATTCGCATCCTCGGTATCGATCCGGGCCTCCGGCGCACCGGATGGGGCGTGGTCGACGTCGAGGGCAACGCGCTGCGCTTCGTCGCCGCCGGCACGGTGCGCTCCGACGAGGCGGCTGCGCTCGCCGACCGGCTCTGCCAGCTCCACGACGGACTGCTGGCCGTGCTCGACCTGCACCGACCCGACGAGGCGGCGGTGGAGGCGACCTTCGTCAACAGGGACGCTTCCGCGACGCTGAAGCTCGGCCAGGCGCGCGGCATCGCCATGCTGGTGCCGGCGCGCGCCGGACTGTCCGTCGCGGAATATGCGCCGAACGCGGTGAAGAAGAGCGTCATCGGCGTCGGCCATGGCGACAAGAAGCAGGTCCAGACAATGGTGAAGGTGCTGCTGCCGAAATCCGCGGCCGACACGGCGGACGCGGCCGATGCGCTGGCGATCGCCATCTGCCACGCCCATCACCGGCAGAGCGTGGTCGGCCGCATGGCGGCGGCGATGGTCGGCTGAGCCGGCGATCGAAGCCGCAGTTCGTTCTTGACTTGTTCTCAAGGTAAGATAAGTCCTTACATGTCAAGGAGCCGTCGATGCGCGTGACCAGCAAGGGCCAGGTGACCATTCCGCGGGACTTGCGCGAAAGTTTCGGCATCGGTCCGAACGGCGAGGGCGTGTTCGCCGTCGAGGGCGGCAAGATCACCGTCGCGCCGCGAGGCGGCCGACGCGACAGGGTTCTGCCCGACTTCTTCGTCGGCGCGCACGCGACCATCCGTGGCTATCCGATCCTCACCGGCGATCGTGATGGTTACCGGGCCCATTTCCCCGGCGTCGAACCGATCGCCCCGGAGAGCCATCCATGACGTCGGTTCGGCCGTGATCGGCAAGCTCAAGGGCACGCTCGACGAGATCGACGAGGACAACTGCACCGTCGACGTGCACGGCGTCGGCTACGTCGCCCATTGCTCGGCGAAGACGCTCGCGGCGCTGCCGCCGCCGGGCGAGGCGGTGGTGCTCTACATCGAGACCTACGTGCGCGAGGACATGATCCGGCTGTACGGTTTCCAGACCCCGCTCGAGCGCGAATGGTTCCGCCTGCTGATGGGCAACGTCCAGGGGGTCGGCGCCAAGGTGGCGCTCGCCGTCCTTTCGACGCTGTCGCCGCCGGAACTCGCCAACGCGATCGCGCTGCGCGACATCGCCATGGTTTCGCGGGCGCCCGGCGTCGGCAGGAAGGTCGCCGAGCGCATCGTCACCGAGCTGAAGAACAAGGCGCCGGCCTTCGCCGGTCCGGCGTCGGGCACGATCGGGCTGAAGCAGGAGCTCGGCGAGGGCGTCGCCCCGGCGCCGGTCGCCGACGCGGTGTCGGCGCTGACCAACCTCGGCTATTCGCGCGACGTCGCGGCGAACGCGGTGGCGGCGGCGCTGAAGGCAGCCGGAGACGGCGCGGATTCGGCAAAGCTGATCCGGCTGGGGCTGAAGGAACTGGCACGGTAGGATTGCCATCGATCTTCGTCCTTACTACTCTCAAAAAGTAAGGAAAGCCCGCAGGAGTCGGACAATGGGATTCATCGCTACGATGTCCTCGAAAGGACAACTCACGATCCCGAAGGACGTTCGCGACGAGCTGAAGCTCGCGACGGGCACGCAGCTGTACATTTCCGTCCGGGGCGGCGAACTGGTCGCGCGGCCGAAGAACAGAAGCATCGCCGATCTCGCCGGAATCCTGGGCAAACCGACGGTAGGAGCCGGCGCCACGCTCGAAGATCTCGACCGCGCAGTCGGGGAGGCGCTGGCAGAGGACGACAGGCGGATCGTTCGAGAGTGGAACGAACTCCACGGGAAGAAGACGTGAAGGCCCTCGACACCAATGTCCTGCTCCGTTTCGTCATGCGCGACGACGAGAACCAGTTCGCCAAGGCCAGCGGCTTCCTCGAATCGCGGACGCCGGACGATCCCGCCTTTGTCAGCCTGGTCGTGCTCGTCGAGTTCGCGTGGACCCTGCGCCAGCGCTACGGCCTGAGCCGGACGGACATTCACGCGCTGGTGACCACCCTGCTGGAGACGAGGGAACTCGCGTTCGAAGACGAAAGCGAGGTCTCCGCGATCGTCTCGGACGCCGCCGGCGGAGACCTCGCCGATCATCTCATTTCCTACTGCGCCAGGCGCGCAGGCTGCTCCACCACGGTGACGTTCGATCACGATGCGGCAAAGGTGGTCACGGGAATGGAACTGCTGTCATGACCCTCTCCCCCCGCCTGATCTCGTCGGAAAAGCGCGGCGAGGACGCCGAGCAGACCTTGCGGCCGCAGACGCTCGACGAGTTCGTCGGCCAGGCTGCGGCGCGCGCCAACCTGAAGGTGTTCGTCGAGGCGGCGAAGGGCCGCGGCGAGGCGCTCGACCACGTGCTGTTCGTCGGCCCGCCCGGACTCGGCAAGACGACGCTGGCGCAGATCATGGCGCGGGAGATGGGCGTCAACTTCCGCTCGACGTCGGGCCCGGTGATCGCCAAGGCCGGCGACCTCGCCGCGCTGCTGACCAACCTCGAAGACCGCGACGTGCTGTTCATCGACGAGATCCACCGGCTCAACCCGGCGGTGGAGGAGATCCTCTATCCGGCGATGGAGGATTTCCAGCTCGACCTGATCATCGGCGAGGGTCCCGCGGCGCGCTCGGTGAAGATCGACCTGGCGCGATTCACGCTGGTGGCGGCCACCACGCGCCTCGGCCTGCTCACCAACCCGCTGCGCGACCGCTTCGGCATCCCGGTTAGGCTCAACTTCTACACGGTCGACGAACTCGAGCAGATCGTGCGCCGCGGCGCGCGAATCCTCGGCCTGCCGCTCGGCGACGACGGCGCGCTGGAGATCGCCCGGCGCGCCCGCGGCACGCCGCGCATCGCCGGCCGGCTGCTCCGGCGCGTGCGCGACTTCGCCACGGTCGCCGGCGCCGACCATGTCGACCGCCGCATCGCCGACGAGGCGCTGTCCCGGCTGGAGGTCGACGCGCTCGGCCTCGACCAGCTCGACCGGCGCTACCTTTCCATGATCGCGACCAATTTCGGCGGCGGGCCGGTCGGCGTCGAGACGATATCGGCCGGCCTTTCGGAGCCGCGCGACGCCATCGAGGACATCATCGAGCCCTATCTCATCCAGCAGGGCTTCATCCAGCGCACGCCGCGCGGCCGCGTGCTGACGGCGAATGCCTGGCGCCACCTCGGACTCGAGGCGCCGCGCGATCTCGCCATCCAGCAGATCAGCCTGTTCCAGGACGAAGACTGACGCCCCCCTTCAGGGCAGGGCGCGGATCATCTCCATGACCTCGGGCTCGGCCCCGCGCCCGTCGAATTCCTCGACGACGCCGAAGGCGCCGCCGTAACTCCACAGCGACCAGGTGAAGCCGTGGCGCTCGGCGATGGCGATCATGTCGCGATAGTAGGCGGCGCGCTGGGCGGCGGGCACGACGTGGTTGTTGCCGTACTCCTGGCGGATCATGCCGAACTCGCCGAGCAGGATGTCGCTCGCGGGGATGCCGTGCGCTCGCGCCCATGCCGCGACGCGCTCGAACGGTTCCGCCAACGTCGCCGCGAGCCGTTCGGGCGTGTCGGTCTCGGCCAGAAGCTCGTCGAAATAGGCGAGCTGGCCGCTGCGGTCGGTCCACGACGCCTCGGCGGCGATCTTCTCCCTGATGCCGGCGACGATCGTTTCGAGTTCCGCACGCGGGACCGAAGAAGGCGGGTAGGGCAGGCCGGTCACCCAGCGGACGAAGCCGCCGGTCCAGGTGGCGCCCTGGTGGGTCAGGAGGAACGGCGCGTAGGAATGGAACGACCAGAGCAGGTTGTCGTCGGGGAAGTCGCGGGGGTCGAGCGCGGCGAGCCCGTCTGCGCCGCCCCAGCAGCTGCCGGACAGGACCAGCGTCGTGCGCGTGGCAGACGCCCGCGCCGCGGCGTAGAGCCGCTTCAGCCGCCCCGCCCAGGCTGCGGCTTCCGCGCCTTCGCAGCCGGTGACCGGCTCGTTCATCAGCTCGAGTGCGACCAGCGCCGGGTCTTCCCGCGATATCGTCCGCGCCATACGGCGCACGGCGTCGACGTAGCGGTCGAAGAGGGCTTCGTCCTCCAGCAGCTGGTAGGTGCCGATGGCACGGTTGCCGCCGGCGGGGATGGCGTGCAGGTCGACGATGACCTTCAGGCCCGCGGCGTTGGCCAGCCGCGCCGAGTCGAGCACGGAGGCATAGAGAAGGTCGCTGAACCCCGCCGTCCGGTCGGAGAGCAGCGCCGCAGGATCGACCGGCATGCGCACGAAGTCGAAGCCGGCCGCCTTCAGCGCGGCGAGATCGGCTTCACCCAGCGACCGGCGCCACTCCGGGAAGGGCAGGACGACGGCGCGGTCGTTCCAGCGCGTCTCGTCGGGCCAGGTCGTCCACAGGTCGAGGTTGATGCCGCGCTTGGCCGAGAAGGACGCCGCCGCGGCGGGCGCCGCGGCGAGAAGAAGCGCCAGCAGGGCGGCGATGCTCGTCTTGATCGGATAAGCCAATGATGCCATCGGATGCGCAGGGTTGTGCGACGACAAGTGTCAGCCCGAACGGCAAAAGGAAAGCGCGATGGACGATCATGGTGAATCCGACCTGCTGACGGAAGGGCTTTCCGGCGTGCTCACGCCCTTCGGCCATCGTCTCAAGGCGCGCGTCTATTTCGCCGACACGGACTTCTCCGGCGTCGTCTACCACGCGCGCTACCTCGAATTCTTCGAGCGCGGCCGTTCCGACTTCCTGCGGCTGGCCGGGGTCCACCACACCGAACTCGCCGAGGGCAAGCACGGGGAGAGGCTCGTCTGGGTCGTGCGCCGCATGGAGATCGACTTCCGCGCCTCGGCGCGGATCGACGACATCCTCACCATCGACACGCGCACGGAAGACATCACCGGCGCGCGCATCTTCATGGCTCAGCAGATTCGCCGCGGCGAAGAGGTGCTGGTCGAGGCCAAGGTCGAGGCCGCGATCGTCGGCGAGGGCGGCCGCCCGCGGCGCTTCCCCAAGGAATGGGTGAAGGCGTTCATGCCGTCTGCCGGGGCCTGAGCCTGCCGGCATCCGCGGCGCCACAAGTCCTAACCCCTTCTTAACCATAACGGTCCATGAAGGGATCGATGAAAATCGGCGGAATCCCGAGCGCCTTCCTTTTACCAAATTTCGTCCCGAAAAGGCCGCGGACAGCGCATTTCGGGGCACTCCGGAAGACGCCCTCCGGGGCGGTGAGTGGATGCGCGAAGGACCGCCGCCGCGGCGTCCGGAACCTTAGGGACTGATCGAAACATGGAAAACCTCACTCTCGCCGAGCCCGGCGCAGCCATTTCCGTCTGGGCCCTGTTCCTGCAGGCAGGATGGGTGGTCAAGGCGGTGATGGTCGGGTTGCTCGGCGCGTCGATCTGGACCTGGGCGATCATCGTCGACAAGCTGATCGCCTACAGCCGCATGCGCATGGCGCTGAACCGCTTCGAGCAGGTGTTCTGGTCCGGCCAGTCGCTGGAGGAACTCTACCGCAACCTCTCGGAGCGCAAGACGACCGGCATGGGTTCGATCTTCGTCGCCGCGATGCGCGAGTGGAAGAAGTCGTTCGAGAAGGGCGCCAAGTCGCCGCTCGCCCTGCAGACGCGCATCGACAAGGCGATGGACCTCGCGCTGACGCGCGAGATGGAGCGGCTCGAGGGCCGGCTCGGCTTCCTCGCCACGGTCGGCTCGGCGGCGCCCTTCATCGGCTTGTTCGGCACCGTCGTCGGCATCATGACCTCGTTCCAGGCGATCGCCGGCTCGAAGTCGACCAACCTCGCGGTCGTCGCACCCGGCATCGCGGAGGCCCTGCTGGCGACTGCCATCGGCCTGCTCGCCGCCATCCCGGCGGTCGTCGCCTACAACAAGCTGTCGTCTGACGCGGGCAAGATCGCGTTGCGCATGGAGGGCTTCGCGGACGAGTTCTCCGCCATACTCTCGCGCCAAATCGATGAAAAGGTCGGCCAGAAGGCCTGAGGAGCTGACGAATGGGAATGTCGGTCGGAACCGCGGGGCGCGGCGGGCGCGGGCACAGGCGCCGCGGGCGCCATCACGGCCTGATGTCCGAGATCAACGTGACGCCGTTCGTCGACGTCATGCTGGTGCTGCTCATCATCTTCATGGTGGCGGCGCCGCTGTTGACCGTCGGCGTGCCGATCGACCTGCCCGAGACGCAGGCCAAGGCGCTCAATTCCGAGACGCAGCCGATCACCATATCGGTGAACGAGGCCGGCCAGATTTACCTGCAGGAGACCGAGATCGCGCTCGAGGAGATCGTGCCCAAGCTCGAGGCGATCTCCAAGACCGGCTATGAGGAGCGCATCTACGTGCGCGGCGACAAGGCTGCGGACTACGGCACGGTCATGCGGGTCATGGCGCGGATCTCGGCCGCCGGATATCGCAACCTCGGCCTCGTCACGCTGCAGGAACAGGACAAGTAAGGACGGATGAAGGCCGGCCTCGTCACCTCGGTCACGTTGCACGCGGTGCTGCTGGGCCTCGGCCTCGTCTCGCTGTCGGCGCCGCGCGCCTTCGAGGTCGACGATGTCGAGGCGCTGCCGGTCGACATCATCCCGGTGGAATCGATCACCCAGGTCCAGCAGGGCGACAAGAAGGCGCCGATGGCAGAGAAGCCGGCGCCGGTACCGACCACGAAGCCCGAAGTCGTCGCCGAGGCGCAGAAGATCGGCGACAATTCCGTCGACCTGGAGACGCCGCCGACGCCGGTGGAGAAACCACGCCCGGTGAAGGCCGCGGAGGCACCGGCGCCTTCGCCCGAGCCGGCGCCGAGGCCGGTCGAAGAGAAGAAGCCGGAGCCGGTGAAGCCGCCGGAGCCGAAGCCGGTTCCTGCCACCGAGGTGACGCCGCAGCCGCAGCCCAAGCAGGAGGTCACGCCCGACCCGGCGCCGCAGACGGCGGTCGCGGAGACGCCGGAGGCCGAGAGTGTCAAGCTGCCGGAGAGCGCGCCCTCGCCCGAGGCGCGGCCGCAGCCGCCGCAGGCGCAGACCGCCAAGGCGCCCGACCGCAAGGACGCCGAGAAGCCGGCCAAACAGCAGGCAGCGAAGCCGAAGTCGGAGGAGAAGAGCTTCGACGCCGACGAGGTCGCCGCGCTCCTCAACAAGGAGAAGGCGGCCGGCGGCGGCGCCAAGCGTTCGCCGGATCAGGCCGCGCTCGGCAGCGACCGCACGACGGGCGGCTCGAAGCTGTCGCAGAGCGAGATGGACGCGCTGCGCGGCCAGATCCAGCGCTGCGCCAGCATGAATTTGAGTCCTGCGGACCCGTCGGTCCTCAAGGTCTCGATAAAATTCAAGCTTGACAGAGCGGGCACCATAGAAGGGGACCCGGAAGTCGTTCGCAGCGGTGGATCGGACGCGACCTACATTGCGTTCGAAAACGCCATGCGTCGAGCCGTCATCCGGTGTTCGCCTTACAACTTGCCCGTCGAAAAATACGAAGCCTGGGCGGACGTCATCGTCAATTTCGACTTCAGCGAAATGTTCTGAACATCCGCTCGGGGCACCAAGGGGTTAGGTATGGATAAGCTGATCAGAACGTTGATGGTCCTGGGGGCGATTGCCTCGGCAATGATGGCCGCGGCCGTCATGCCCGCCCGCGCGCTCGTCGAGATCGACGTCAACAAGGGCAATATCGAGCCGCTGCCGATCGCGCTGCCGGATTTCGTCTCGTCCGACGGCGTCGGCGCCGAGATCACGGCGATCGTCGCCGCGGACCTCAAGCGCTCCGGCCTGTTCGCGCCGATCGACAAGGGCGCCTTCATCGAGAAGATCAGCAATCCCGACCAGGCGCCGCGCTTCGAGGACTGGAAGGTCATCAATGCCCAGGCGCTGGTGACCGGGCGCGTCAGCCAGGAAGCGGACGGCCGCCTGCGCGCCGAGTTCCGCCTGTGGGACACGTTCGCCGGCCAGCAGCTGATCGGCGAGCAGTACTTCGCCAACAAGGCCAACGCCCGGCGCATCGCCCACATCATCGCCGATTCGATCTACGAGCGGCTGACCGGCGAGAAGGGCTATTTCGACACCCGCATCGTCTTCATCGACGAATCCGGACCGAAGAACCAGCGCAAGAAGCGCCTGGCGATCATGGACCAGGACGGCGCCAACGTCCGCTACCTCTCCGACGGACGCGCGATCGCGCTCACCCCGCGGTTTTCGCCGAACCGCCAGGAGATCACCTACATGTCCTACGAGAGCGGTCAGCCGCAGGTCTACCTGCTGCAGATCGAGACCGGCCAGCGCGAACTGGTCGGCAACTTCCCGGGCATGACGTTCGCGCCGCGCTTCTCGCCCGACGGGCAGAAGGTGATCATGAGCCTGCTGCGCGAGGACGGAAACTCCAACATCTTCGCCATGGACCTGAGGAGCCGCACGACGACGCGCCTCACCAACTCCAACGCCATCGACACCTCGCCCTCCTATTCGCCGGACGGCTCGAAGGTCGTGTTCACGTCGGACCGCGGCGGCCGCGCGCAGATCTACGTGATGGGCGCCGACGGGTCGGGCCAGACCCGCATCTCGTTCGGCGACGGCGTCTATTCGACGCCGGTGTGGTCGCCGCGCGGCGACCTCATCGCCTTCACCAAGCAGTCGGGCGGCGAGTTCCAGATCGGCGTCATGCGCACGGACGGGTCGGGCGAGCGCATCCTGTCGACCGGCTTCCAGCAGGAGGGACCGACCTGGGCGCCGAACGGCCGCGTGCTGATGTTCTTCCGCGAAGCGGCCGGTTCCGGCGGACCGCGCCTCTATACGATCGACCTGACCGGCCGCAACGAACAGGCGATCCCGACCGCGAACTTCGCCTCCGACCCCGCCTGGTCGCCGCTGCTCGAATAGGCCGCGATCGTCGCGGGAATGCGACGAGACGGGGCCGATCGGTCCCGTTTTCATGCGATGGCCGCCATTCGGCCGTATTTCCGCCGGGTCCGCGGCCAATGTGGATGCCCGGGACGCCGGTCGCGAGGGGCGCCGGCAATCGATCGTTAACCTTGTCTCTTGATCCGCGGTTAACCTCGTCGTGGTTACTGATGACTCAACGATGACACTCAAATTGCGAAGGAGAGGCGGAATGCGCCGCATCGCGATACGACCGTTCAACCACCTGGCACTCGCCCTCGTGGCGACCCTTGCCGTCGCCGGCTGCGCCTCGAAGCCGACTCCCAACAGTGCTGCAGATCTCGGCCTCGGCGGCGGCGCGGCGACGCCGGGTTCGTCGCAGGACTTCACCGTGAACGTCGGCGACCGCATCTTCTTCGACACGGATTCCTCGGTCATCCGCGCCGATGCGCAGCAGACGCTGATCAAGCAAGCCCAGTGGCTCAACCAGTACCGCAACTACGCGATCACGGTGGAAGGCCACGCCGACGAGCGCGGCACACGCGAATACAATCTGGCGCTGGGCGCCCGTCGCGCCGCTGCGACCCGCGATTTCCTGGTCGCCCGGGGCGTCGCGGGAAACCGCATCCGCACCATTTCCTACGGCAAGGAGAAGCCGGTCGCGGTCTGTGACGACATCTCCTGCTGGTCGCAGAACCGCCGCGCGGTCACCGTGCTCAACGGCGCCGGCAGCTGATCGAAACCCTGCCCACACCTCGAACAGGGCGGCCCTCGCGGTCGCCCTTTTTTTCGTCGATACCCGCCAACAAAATTTGGCCGAAGTCTGCAGTGCTGATAAAAGGAACGAGACGGCCACCAGGCCGCCGGCCGACGACCTCCAGAGATTGAAGACATGCGTATCCGATCGATCCTCAGCGGCACGCTCGCCATGGTGCTCCTGTCGGGCGTCTCAGCATCGGCGCAGGAAACCGGCGGTCAGGGCCTCTTCCGTCTGCCCACGGTCGATCTGCCCGGCGTCTTCGGCGGCGGCAGCCGGTCCGACGTGCAGGTCGCCCAGGTGGCGGATCCGCGCATCACCGCGCTGGAGGAGCAGATCCGCCAGATGAACGGCACGATCGAGGAGCTCAACTTCCAGATCCTGCAGATGCAGGAGCAGATTCGGAAGATGCAGGAAGACAACGAGTTCCGTTTCCAGGAGCTCGAGCGGAAGAAGTCCGATTCCGGCGCGAAGGCGGGCCGCGTCGTGGCCGGCGCCGACACGAACGCTGCGACCGGCGGCGAGGCCGCGCCTGCGGACGGTGCCGGGACGACGACGGCAACGGGCGAGCCGCCCCGGACCTTCGGCACGATCGTCTTCGACGCCGACGGCAACGTGAAGGGTGCCGTCGACCAGGCGGCAGCCGGCGACCCGGCGGCAGCCGGCGCGGAAGCGGGGGCCGGCCGGACCGGCGAGCCGGCGGACGACACGACGGTCGCCGCACTGCCGCAGGCCGGAGACCCGGAGGAACTCTACCGCAATTCCTACGAGTTCATCCTGTCGGGCGACTACAAGACCGCCGAAGCGGGTTTCCGCGAACACATCGACCGCTTCCCGGCGGACGCGAAGACGGCCGACGCGCACTACTGGCTCGGAGAGGCGCTGCTCGGCCAGCAGAAATACCGGGACGCGGCCGAGGTCTTCCTCGCCGCCAGCCGCGACTTCCCGTCGTCGAAGAAGGCGCCGGACATGATGCTCAAGCTCGGCGTGGCGCTGGCCGGCCTCAACCAGCGCGATCTCGCCTGCGCCACGCTCGGCGAGATCGGCAAGCGCTATCCGAACGCGTCCGCGCAGTTCAAGCAGCGCGTCAAGCAGGAGCAGGCGCTCGCCTCGTGCTGAGGCGCCGGCGGTGATCCCGGCTCCGCCGGACGCCGGGCCGATTCCTTCCGGTCCGGCCGACCCCTTTCGGCGTTTCGACCTCTCCGCGCGCAGGACAATCGTGGTCGCCATCTCGGGCGGCAGCGATTCGACGGCGCTCCTTCTGCTGACCAGGGAGTGGCGCGACCGCGCTGCGCCGGAAACCCGTATCCTCGCCGCAACGGTCGACCACCGGTTGCGTCCCGAATCGACGGCTGAGGCCGCGGCGGTAGCCGCGCTCTGCGCCGGGCTCGGCATCGACCACCTGACGCTGCCATGGACCGGCGGG
>DUSC01000166.1 GCA_012842935.1 Hyphomicrobiales bacterium
CGCCGAGCACCTGGTTGGCGCCGGCGAGCCCGGCCAACGCGCCGGCCAGCGCCATCACCGCCACGATCAGCACGCCGGACTTCATGCCGGCGACACGGGCGGCGTCGGGATTCTCGCCGCTGGCGCGGAACTCGAAGCCGAGTTTCGTGCGGAAGAGCAGGACGTGGACGGCAAAGACCGCCGCCAGCATCAGGAAGAGGCCGGCGTGAACGCGCAGGTTCGCGTCGATGACGGTGAGCAGCCTCGGCAACTCGGCGCTCGGCAGGACGGAGTTGGAGATCGGGTCGGCGCGGCCGGGCCTCTGGATGGAGGGCAGCCTGAGCATGTAGTCGACCAGCCGGTAGGAGGTCAGGTTGAGCATGATGGTCAGGATGACCTCGTGCGCGCCGGTCGCGGCGCGGATCCATCCGGCGATGCCGGCATAGGCGGCGCCGGCGACGATGCCGGCCAGCAGCGCCAGCGGCAGGTGCACGGAAAACGGGAGGCCGGTGAAGGCGAAACCGACGATGACGGCGGCCATGCCGCCCATGAGGACCTGGCCCTCCGCGCCGATGTTGAACAGGCCGGCGCGGAAGCCGAGCGCCAGGCCGAGGCCGGCCAGGACCAGCGGAATGGCCGACGTCAGCGTTTCCGAGATCGCGCCGAGCGAGCCGAGCGAGCCGTAGGCCAGCGCGACATAGGCGCGGCCGATCGTGGCGAGGTCGACATCGGTGGCGAGCATGGCGACGCCGCCCAGCACCAGCGCCACGACGACCGCGAACAGCGGCACGACGACGACATCCTCGGTGCGCGCCCGCGAAGGAGCGGCGCGTTCCAGCAGGCGCCGGACAAGCGATTCGCGGTCGACCGTTTCGCTCATTTCAGCGCCCCCGCCATTGCCAGTCCGATGTCGTTCTTCCTTGCCGGACGGCCCCCGGCGCCGAACTCGGCGACGATGCGCCCCTTGAACATGACCAGGATGCGGTCGGAGAGCGAAATGATCTCGTCGAGCTCGGAGGAAACGATGAGGACGCCGTCGCCTTCGTCGCGCGCGGCGACGATGCGCTCGTGGATGTATTCGACCGAACCGACGTCGAGGCCGCGCGTCGGCTGCGAGGCGATCAGCAGCCTGGTGTCGCGCGACATCTCGCGGGCAACGATCAGCTTCTGCTGGTTGCCGCCGGAGAGATGCCCGGCGGCCTCGAAGACCGACGGCGTGCGCACGTCGAAATCGACGACGGCTTCGGCCGCGGCCCTGTGGACGGCGTTCCAGTCCATCATCGGTCCGCGCGAGAAACGGCGGTCGTAGTAGCTGTCGAGGACCATGTTCTCGGCGATGGTGAAGGTGGAAATCAGGCCGTCGCGCTGGCGGTCCTCGGGAATGTGCGCGATGCCCAAGCGATGGCGCTCGCGGGCGCCGGCCCGCGTGATGTCCCTGCCGAGGAAGCGAACCTTGCCGCCGGCGACGCGGCGCACGCCGGTCAGCGCCTCGATCAGCTCGGACTGGCCGTTGCCCTGGACGCCGGCGATGCCGACGATCTCGCCGCTGCGTACGGTGAAGTCGAGCGAATCGACGGCCACCGCGTCGCTTTCGGTGAGCACAGTCAGGTCCTCGACCTCGAGCAGCACCTCGCCGGGCGCGTAGGGCTTCTTCTCGACGGCGAACGAGACGGGACGGCCGACCATCATCTCGGCCAGCTCGACGTCGGTCGTCCTGCCCGGAACGCCGGCGCCGACGATGCGGCCGGCGCGCAGCACGGAGATGCGGTCGGCGACCTCGAGGATCTCGTGCAGCTTGTGGGTGATGAAGACGATCGCCTTGCCGGCGTCGCGCAACGACCGGACGATCTTGAAGAAGTCGTCGACCTCCTGCGGGGTCAGCACGGCCGTCGGCTCGTCGAAGACGATGACATTCGCCGATCGGAACAGGACCTTGATGATCTCGACGCGCTGCTGGATGCCGACCGGCAGGTCCTCGATCAAGGCGTCGGGATCGACTTCGAGGCCGTAGGCGTCGTTGATCCTGCGGACTTCGGCGCGCGCCGTGGCGAGGTCGAGCAGGTCGAAGGCCTTCGTCGGCTCGACGCCGAGCACGACGTTCTCGGCGACGGTGAAGACGGGGACGAGCATGAAGTGCTGGTGCACCATGCCGATGCCGGCGCGGATGGAATCGCCGGGCCCGCGGAAGGAGACCGGCCTGCCGTCGATCAGGATCTCGCCCTCGTTCGGCCGGTAGAGGCCGCACAGCACGTTCATCAGCGTCGACTTGCCGGCGCCGTTCTCGCCGAGCAGGCCGAGCACCTCGCCCGCCCTGATCGTCAGGTCGACGCCGGAATTGGCGACGACGTCGCCGAAACGCTTGGTGATGCCGCGAAGCTCGACGTCCAAGATGCGCACCTCCCCCTTCGTGCGGACGCTACCGCCGCCGCGGTCGGCGCGGCGACGGCGCGCGTCTGTGCCGCAATCAGCCGCCGACCTTGATCCTGCCGTCGACGATGCCCTTGCGGATCGCCTCGAGTTCGCTCTTCAGCTCGGCCGGCACCATGGCGTCCATGTCGTGGAAGGGCGCGAGGTCGACGCCGCCGTTGGCCAGCGTGCCGACGACGACGCCGCCCTTGAACTCGCCCTTCATGGCGCCTTCGATGACCTGCAGCACGGTCGCGTCCATGCGTTTCATGATCGAGGTGAGATAGACGTGCTTCTTCTCCGGGTCGGTCAGGTAGAGGTCGGCATCGACGCCGACGATCTTCAGCTTCTCGACGCCGAGTTCGTCGGCGAGCGCGGCCGATCCCAGCCCGACCGGCCCGGCGACCGGCAGCACGATGTCGGCGCCCTCGTCGAAGAGGTTCTGGGCGAAGGCGCGGCCGTCGTCGAGGGAGGAGAAGTTGTTGGTGAACAGACCCTCGCGCTTGACCGGATCCCAGCCGAGCACCTTCACGGACGTGCCCTTCTGCTTGTTGTAGTAGTCGACGCCCCAGGAGAAACCGTCCATGAAGATCGTCACCGGCGGGATGTTGATGCCGCCGAAGACGCCGACCGCGCCGGTCCTGGTCATGCCGGCGGCGAGATAGCCGGCGAGGAACGCGGCCTGGTCGGTGGCGTACACCTGGCCCTCGATGTTCGGGATGACCGGATCGTAGGCGTAGTCGACGATCGAGAACTTCTGGTCGGGATTGGCCTCCGCCGCCTTCTTGGTGGCGTCGCCGAGCAGGAAGCCGACGGTGATGATCAGGTCGCACTGGCCGCCGAGCAGAGAGTTGATGTTGGCGTCGTAGTCGGTCTCGGCCTGGGATTCGAGGAAGCGGCCCTTGACGCCGAGCTTGGCCTGGGCGTCGAGTACGCCCTTCCATGCGGTCTGGTTGAAGCTGTTGTCGTCGATGCCGCCGGTGTCGGTGACCTGGCAGACGTTGAAGTCGGCGGCGAACGCACCCGGCGCCGCGATCATCCCCGCCGCAAGAACCGTGGCGGTCAGAAACCTCGAGAATCTGGGCATCATGGTCGGAACTCCTCCTGTGCTGTTCCATTGCGAGCCCTGCGGCCCGGCGATCGGGAACGGTGAACTGCGTTCGGCGTGACGTTGCCGACGCGCAGACTGGCGGATCGGCTCCGGCCGCGCCTTGAGGAAAATCAACGAAGCGAAAACCGCACGCAGCCCCGCGAGCGGTCGCCGGGACCCTTGACGGCGCCGAAGGGAAGGCCGAAGTCAGATCGCATCCGAGGACGCCAGCGGAACGCCCATGCCGAGAATAGTGACGGTCACGCTCAACCCGACGGTCGACCTGTCCAGCGACACCGAGACCGTCCGTCCGGTGCGAAAGGTCAGGACGCGCAACGAGCGCTTCGACCCCGGCGGCGGCGGCATCAACGTGGCGCGCGTCGTCGCCAAGCTCGGCGGCGATGTCGAGGCCGTCTATCTCGCCGGCGGCGAGATCGGGACGCTTCTCGACCGGCTGCTGGCCGACCAAGGCATCGCCCGCCACCGCATCCCGATCGCCGGCCAGACCCGCGTCGGCTACATCGTCCACGAACAGAGCACAGGGCTCGAGTACCGTTTCGTCCCCGAAGGTCCGCACGTCACGGCGGCGGACTGCGAGGCCTGTCGCGCGGCGCTGGCCAGCCGGCGGGCCGACTATCTGGTCTGCAGCGGCAGCCTTCCCGGCGGCGCGCCGGCCGATACCTATGCGCGGATCGCCGACCTGGCGGTCAGGACGGGCGCGAAATTCGTGCTCGACAGTTCCGGCGAGGGGCTGCGCGCGACCCTTGAGACGGACTCGGTCTATCTCGTCAAGCCGAGCCTCGGGGAACTCGAGCAGTATGTCGGCCGCAGGCTGACGCCGGACCAGGCGGCGCAGGAAGCCGCACGGATCGTCGACCGGGGCATGGCCGAGATCGTCGCGGTGACGCTGGGGACCGACGGCGCCATCCTTGCCGGACGCGGCGAGGTGCTGAGGCTCCCGGCGATCCCGGTCCGCGTCACGTCCGCCGTGGGCGCCGGCGACAGCTTCCTCGCGGCGATGATCTGGGCGCTGTCGGAGGGACGGACGACGTCCGACGCCTTTCGTCTCGGCGTCGCGGCCGGCGCCGCGGCGGCGATGACCCCCGGCACAGAACTCTGCCGGGCCGAAGACGTCCACGCGCTGTACGAGGAGGCCTTCGGCCGCTGACCGCCGCGGCCGATCCGTTCGCCCGGCGCTATCGGGCGGGCATGGGATTGGCCGCCGCGACGGCGACTGCCGCACCCTTCAGCCCCGCTTCGGCCGCCCTGATCACGTAGACCGGCACCGGCGCGAGATAGGGCTCCAGGCGCCCCTTGCCGCGGAAGGCCGACACGAAGGCCTCGGCCTTCAGCGACGCGACGACGTGCGGCGGGATGCCGCCGCCGAGATAGACCCCGCCACGGGCACCGTAGACGAGGGCCATGTCGCCGGCGAACCGCCCGAGCCAGCGGGCGAAATGCTCCAGCGCGGCTTCAGCGGCCGCATCCTCGCCGGAATAGGCCGCCCGCACGATCTCGGGTGCGGACAGGTGCCGCGCCTTGCCAGCGCCTGCGGCGAGCACGGCGTAGAGGCGGCACAGGCCCGGACCGGACACCATGTCCTCGATCGAGACATGGCCGCCGACGTCCTTCGCCATCGCGCGGGCGAGGCCCAGTTCGTCCTCGCCGGTCGCCGCGAACGTGGCATGGCCGCCCTCGCCGCGGACGGCGACCCAGCCGGATGCCGAGGGCACCAGACCGGCG
>DUSC01000167.1 GCA_012842935.1 Hyphomicrobiales bacterium
CGCCGCCGAGCCGCGTAGCGACGAGCGCCGCGCCCGCAAGGATGCCATCCGCGCCGAGAATTCCGAGCGCAAGGCTGCGCCCGAGCGGACCGAGCGAAAGGCTTCCCCCGAACGCGGCGAACGGCCCGAGCGGCTGGTGCGGCCGCGGCGCGACGAGCACGGCCGGCCCGACCGGGCCGAGCAGAACCGCCGCCAGCGCGAAGCCGACGACGACGGCACCGTCGGCTTCGGCGACGACGTCCCCGCCTTCATGAAGATCTCCGGGCGGGCCTGATCCGACCCCGGGTCTGATCCGACCGCGGCCGCAACCGCAGGCACGCCGCTCCGGCGGCCGCGGCTGGTCAGCGAGCCTTCTTTCCCGTCTCTCTCGTCCTTTCCGACCGCAGTGCCGCCTGAAAGGCGAGCCGCGCCCACGGCGTCATCTCCTCGGCATCGTCGAGGGCGGCCGGCGGCACCGACCAGTAGGGCATGGAGACAGGCCTGTTGAGGCTCCGGCTGCCGTAGTTCCAGCGGCGGCACCCGGCCGCCTGGAAGGTCGGAGCGCTCTCCGCATCTGCCTTGAGCAGCAGTTCGCCGTCGACGACGACGGCGATGATCGTTCCCTGGTGGTAGATTCCCTTGCCGCCGAACATGCGACGGATCTGAACGGGCCCGAGCCCCGCGAAGAGATCGGCGATGGCGTCGTCGTCCATGAACGCCTCCAAAGCCCGCCGGGCGGTCAGGCCGCGCCGGCCCGCGCCTCGGCCAGCGCCTTCAGGTCGGCCGGCTTCAGTTCCACCGATTCGCCGCAGCCGCAGGCGGACGACTGGTTGGGATTGCGGAAGGTGAAGCCGGTCCGGAGCGTGGTCACCTCGAAGTCCATCTCGGTGCCGAGCAGGAACAGCGCCGCCTCCGGAGCGACATAGACGTGGGCCCCGTCGCGTTCGACGTGATCGTCGCCGGGCTTCGGTTCGGTGACGAGGTCTATCGTGTATTCCATGCCCGCGCAGCCGCCTTTCCTGACGCCGAGGCGGATGCCGTGCGCATTCTCCCGGGTCTCGACGATCTCCCGGACACGGGCGGCGGCGCGTTCGGTGAGGCTGATGACGGCGAAGCGTCCCATGTCGTTCTCCACTCAGCGCGGGTTCAAGGTCCGCGGAATGATTCGTCCACAAGATGGGGAATTTGCGTCTCCGGCGCAAGCCGGCCCCCCGGCCGGATGCCGCGAGACGGCAGCCGCGTGGCCGTCAGTGGCCGTTCGCCCTGGTGGTTGGCGTCCATTCGCGCCAGTGGGAGGGTCTGACCTGCACCGGGCGTCCGTCGCGCGGATCGATCCACACGTCGTCGCGGCGCCGGCAGGGAAAGACGAGCGCATGGCAGCCGTCCTCGTCGATGACGGCGAGTTCGAGATCGATGTCCGCAGGGGCGCTGGAAATGGTCTTCCACATGCCCGGTTCTTGCCGCAAAGCCCCGGCCGCTGCTTTGATCTGCGTCATGAATCGATGCGCCGGCTTGATTACCGGACGAACAGCACGAGCGCTTCCGCAGTGAGCGCCGGACGCGCCTCGCCCTCGATCTCGACAACCATCGCGGATCGCATGAGGAACTGCCGGGGGAGTCTCTCCTTGAAGGAGACGAGCCGGCTGCGCAGCCTCACCCGCGAGCCTGCCCGGACCGGCGAGAGGAAACGCAGCTTGTCGAGACCGTAGTTGACCGACATCGACGCGCCCTCGGGCACCGCGCCGATCTCGTAGCTCATTACCGCGACGAGAGACAGCGTCAGATAGCCGTGGGCTATGGTAGAGCCGAACGGCGTCTCCCGCCGGGCGCGCTCGACATCGACATGGATCCACTGGCGGTCCCCGGTGGTCTCGGCGAAACGGTCGATGAGATCCTGGTCGACGGTGATCCAGGACGACACGCCGAGTTCCTCGCCGGCCATGCCCGGCAGGCTGTCGAAGGTGAAGCGGGATGTCTCCAAGGCATTCTCCCGGTCGCGGCGTTGCGGACGTTGTCGGCGATGTAGCCGGTTTCCCCGGCGTAGGGAACCGCCCTATTCCACAAGACAGGAACGATCGAGATCAGCCGCCCGCGTCAGCCCGCAGAGCGCCAGCGTCAGGTCGAACTCGGCGACGATATTGCGGATCACCTCGCGCACGCCGACCTCGCCGGCGATCGCCAGTCCGTAGACATAGGGTCGGCCGATCAGCACCGCGCGCGCGCCGAGCGCCAGCGCCTTGGCGACGTCGGCGCCCGAGCGGACGCCCGAATCGAGAATGACAGGCATGTCGCCCGCCGCCGCGACCACGCCTTCGAGCAGGTCGAGCGTTCCCGGTTCGCCGTCGACCTGGCGGCCGCCATGGTTCGACACGATGACGGCGTCAGCGCCGTGCTGTCTCGCCAGCCGCGCATCTTCCGCGTGGCGGATGCCCTTCAGGACGATCGGCAACCGCGTCATGCCACGCAGTCGCTCGACGTCGGACCAGTTGAGATCCGGCCGCGAATAGGTCGCGGTGAAGTGGGCGACGGCGGCGCGCATCTCGCCCATGGACAGGCCGAACTCGCGGCCCTTGCGCATCAGGCTCATCGCCGTCGACACCAGCGACAGGCCGCGCGGCCGAATGCCGGTGTCGGGCGGCACGGCCGGAATCTTGGCCCGGAACACCGGGTCGCTGAGATACTGTCCGAGGCCGAGACCGCGCAGGAACGGCAGGTAGCCGAGATCGAGATCGCGCGGGCGCCAGCCGAGCAGGGTCGTATCCAGCGTCAGTACCAGCGCCTCGCAGCCTGCCTTCTCGGCGCGGCCGACCACCGAGCGCACGTAGTCGTCGTCGCTCGACCAGTAGAGCTGGAACCAGCGCGGCGCCTGCCCCATCGCCGCCGCACAGGCTTCCATCGGCGCGGAGGCCTGGTTGGAGAAGATCACGGCGACGTTCTCGGCCGCCGCCGCCCGCGCCACCAGGAGATCCCCGTCGCGGCGCGCCATCTCCAGCACGCCGATCGGCGCCAGCAGGACGGGCGCCGGATGGGTGCGGCCGAACAGCCTTGCCGACAGGTCTCGGCTCGCCACGTCGCGCAGCACGCGCGGCACCAGCCGGCGCCGGTCGAAGGCGGAGCGGTTGGCCTGCACGGTGAGTTCGGAGCCGGCGCCGCCGATGATGTAGGCCGCGGCTTCGGCGCTCAGCACCCGCGCCGCCCTCGCCTCGAGTGCGGCAGGCTTGACCGGCACCGCCGGCCGCGCGCCGCCCGCTCCGGTGACGTAGACTTCCATCTGACGGCGCCGGCCAGGTGCCATGCCCTGCGTCGCGGGTTCCCTGGACACGCCGCCTCCGTTCCGTTCGCGTCCGGCGTGGCCTACTTGTCGTGGTCGAAGCTCTGCCGTATCTCTTCGGCCGATTCGCGAATGCGCCTGCGCAGGACCTCGATCGCCTCGTCGCCAGCCTTGCGAACGATTTCAGCGGCCTCCTCGACGTTCCTCAGGGCTGTGTCGAAGGATTTCCGCGCCAGTTCGGTCTGCTTGGCCATGAACTCCTGCGGCGAACCGCCGGCGCGGTAGCTCTCCGCCACCTTCGCCACCTCGGCCAGCGCCTGCTCGATATTCGCCCGCTGGCGTTCGATCAGGGCGGAAGCGCCGGCCGCCGACGCCGCCGCCGACTTCTGCAGCGCCTCCAGGTTCTTGCGCTGGCTGTCCAGCATCTTCTCCACGTCGACATTGGGCAGCTTCAGGTCCTTCCCGAATTTCTCGAACATTTCGGTGAAGGGATTGGATTCCGGTTTCTTGACCATACGCTCCTCCCGCGGCGGGCCTTCGCCCGTCGTTTCGTCCGAGGATAGAGCAATGGGGGGAAGCGTCAATTCGCCAGAAGGACACGCTGCGCCGCGTGGAGGAAAAGACCGACGGTGCCGCCGATCAGCATGCCGTTGAAGCGGATGAACTGCAGGTCGCGGCCGACGTTCACCTCGATCAGCCGCGTCATCTGCAGGACGTCCCAGCCCTTCACCTGGTCGGCGATGAAGGTCGACACGCCCTTCTTCTGCGTCTCGACGAAGGAGGCGAGCGCCGCGACGACACCCCGGTTCATGTCGGCGCGGATGCGCTCGTCCTCGGCGAGGTGGCGGCCGGCGGCAACGAACATGCCGGTCAGGTGCTCGCGCGAGCGCGAATGCGGCGAGGCGATGTCCTCCTCGACGAAGGCGCGCAGGCTCTTCCACATGCCACCGGCGAGGTTGGCGAGTTCGGGCCGAGCCAGAAGGTCATGCTTCAGCTTCTCCGCCCTTGCGGCGAAGTCCGGCGAGCCGCGCAGCTGCTCGACAAAGCCCTGGACGAAGCGGTCGAACTCGGCGCGCAGCGCGTGGTCCGGGTCGGCCTTCGCCTCCTCCAGCAGCGCCGCGGCGGAGGCGACGATGCGCTTCACCAGATAGGCGTCGGCGCGGAACATGTTGAACAGCGTCGGCAGCTCCGCCCGGATCTTGTCGCGCAGCGCGGCCAGTGCGGACGCGTCGGAGAGGAACCGGCCAAGCGCGCCCAGGATCTCGTCGAACAGGCGCTGGTGCCTGCGGTCGGCGGTGACCGAGGCGAGCAGTTCGGCCGCGAGCGGCGCCACGGGCACCCTTTCCACCTCGGCGGTGATGCGCTGGGCCACGAAGTCTCGCAGCCCTGAGCCCTCCACGGCCGTCAGCATCTGCGGCAGCAGCCGGGCGACGAACCGCGACAGTCGCCCCGCCCGCTCGCCGTCCGACAGCCAGTCGGAGACGAGGGCGGCGTAATCCACCTCCTTCAGCTTCTCGCGAACCGGCTCGGCAGAGAGGAAGTTCGACTCGATGAAGCGGCCGAGATTGTCGGCGATGCGTTCCTGGTTCTCCGGGATGATCGCAGTGTGCGGGATGGGCAGGCCGAGCGGCCGCCTGAACAGCGCGACGACCGCGTACCAGTCGGCCAGCCCGCCGATCGTGGCGGCCTCCGCGAACGCGGCGACGAAGCCGAGCAGCGGATACCGGCCCTCGAGCGACCGCGCCGCGACGAAGACGCCGACGCACAGTACCAGCGCGCCGGTCGCGAGCGCCTTGGTGCGGCGCAATGCGGCCAGTTTCGCGCCGGCAGACGTTTCGGGAGCCGCCGTCGCTGCACTTGCCTTCATGGGACGTTTCTCCCGCCTTTTCGCTGGCCCGCGACGGGCGGGAGACGGGCAGGACCCGCCGGCCACGCGGTCGTTGTCATGATGTGCGGGCGGCGGCCGCGCCTTTCAAGCCGGCGCCGCGAAAGGAGCCATTACTCGTGCGCGACGTAAGGATGCACGCCGTGATGCGCCCAGAACGGCACGAAATTCTCGCGGTCCGGTCTCAGTTCGATCACGCCGACCGTCTCGCCGCAGTCGAAGGAGAGCCGCGCGTTGAAACGCCGTGCCAAGGCCTTCATCGCCTGGTTCTGCGGATGGGTTGTGACCAGCAGCTTCTCGTAGCCGAGCGCATAGGCGTGGCCGATCAGCCGCTCGAACAGGAAACCGCCGAGGCCGCGATGTTGCAGGTGCTTCTCGACGCTGAAGGCGATCTCTGCCGTCGGATCGTGCTCTTCCGGCCGCTCGTGGATCTCGGCGGCGCCGCGGACGTGGCATTCGTCGTCGACGAAGCCGATTACGGTCGTCCCGTCATGAAAGCAGCGATCGGCATAGGTGCGGACGAACGCGTCGTCGGTCAGGCCGTTGAACCGGTCGCGGCGGCTCTCCGCGTCGAGTCGCAGCAGGTGGTCCTGGAATCTGGCGTGGTCGGACGGTCTGAGCTGCCGGATGGTCCCCGTCGCGGGGAAGGCGTTATGCAGTACCCTTCGCATGTCGTGCTCCTCGAGTTCCTCCCCGAGTCGCTTCTCCCGACCGACGCTATATTGTGCATTGCAGCATGAAATTCAACCCTGACCCATGGGCAGCCGGCGACGTTTTCGGCGCAGGCCGCTTCCGACCCGGCCGCGATGGTTATGCTCTTCCCGCCGGGCCGCCGGGTCGACACGACAATTCCGACTTCCGCCGCAATCGGTCCGCATTCATCGCCCGGGTCGGCGGGATTTTCCTGATAACTGCGATCAGCTTTCGTTGGCTTGTTGTCTGGAATCCTTCTAAGGTATGCGCCATATGTCTAGGGAAGATATCGCTATCCGACGGGACTCGTCATGCGGCTGACACGACAGACGAACTACGCGATCCGCATTCTCATGTATTGCGCGGTCAACAAGGACCGGCTCAGCCGCATCCCGGAGATCGCCGCCGCCTACTCGGTCTCCGAACTGTTCCTTTTCAAGATCCTGCAGCCGCTCGTCGAGAACGGCTTCGTCGAAACCGTTCGCGGCCGCAATGGCGGGGTGCGACTCGGCAGGCCGGCCGACGAGATCACGCTGTTCGACGTCGTCCGCGTCACCGAGGAGAGCTTCGCCATGGCCGAATGTTTCGGCGAGGAGGCGACGGACTGTCCCCTGATCGACAGTTGCGGCCTCAACGCGGCGCTGCGCGAAGCGCTCGGTGCCTTCTTCGCCGTGCTCGAGAAGCACACGATCGCCGATCTCGTCAGGAATCGGCCCGATGTGCGGGGACTGCTCGGCATCGACCTCATCGGGCGTCCGGCGCTGGCGGGCTGACCGCGAAGGTCTCTGCCCGGCCGGCCTTTCTCAGCCGATCGCCGAATGCGGCAGGACATAGGGCGTGCCGTCGGCCGGCGGGACACCGACCTTCAGCCTGCACCCGAACACCCTTTCAATGATCGTGTCGGTGAGCACCTCGGCGGCCGTGCCGGCGGCGGCGAGCCGGCCGCGATGCATGACGTGGATCCTGTCCGCGAACATCGCCGTCAGGTTCAAGTCGTGCAGGATGGCGACGACACCCCCGCCGCTTCGCGCGAAGTCGCGGGCGATGTTCATGATGATCAGCTGGTGGCGGACGTCGAGACTGGACACCGGCTCGTCGAGCAGCAGGAAGCGCGGCCTGCCGTTCAGCACCGGCGTCCACACCTGGCAGAGAACGCGGGCGAGCTGCACGCGCTGCTGCTCCCCGCCCGAAAGCTCCTGGTAGAAGCGCCCGGCGAAGCCTTCCAGATCGACCCGCGCCAGGGCCCGGTCGGGCAGCCGATCGACCTCGCCCGGCAGCACGCCGGAGCGCCCGCCGACGAGGCCGAGGCGGACGATCTCGCGCACCGTGAAGGGAAACGAGAGCGCGGTCGCCTGCTGCAGCACGGCGCGCATGGTCGCCGCCTGCCAGGGCTTCAGCGACGCGATTTCCGCGCCGTTGATCTTGATCGACCCGCCATAGGGCAGGTCGCCGGAAATGGCGCGCATCAGCGTCGTCTTGCCCGATCCGTTCGGCCCGACGATCGCTGTGATCTCGCGCGGCCGCGCCTCGAAGGCGACGTCCGCGATGATCGGCTTGCGGCCGATGGCGACGGAGACCCCTTGTGCTTCGATCATGGCGGCAATCCCTCCGTTCACAGGTCGACGACGCCGCGCCTGCGCAGCAGGATCCACAGGAAGAACGGCGCGCCGGTCACCGCGGTGACGATGCCGATCGGCAGTTCGGCCGGCGCCACGAGGGTGCGGCTGACCGAATCGGCGAGGATCAGCAGCGTGCCGCCGAGCAGCGCCGAGGCCGGCAGGAGGTAGCGGTTGTCCGGGCCGATGATCAGCCGCAGCAAATGCGGCACGACGATGCCGACGAAGCCGATGCCGCCGCTGACCGCCACGGAGACGCCGGTCGCCGCCGCCACCGTGAAGATGGCGACGTGCTTGAAGCGCTGCATGGGGATGCCGAGATGGCTGGCGGCGGCTTCGCCGAGCGCCAGCGCGTTGAGACCGCGGGCGAGGAACGGCGCGGTAGCGAGTGCCGCGGCGATCACCGGCGCCACCGCCAGCACCTTCACCCAGGTGGCGCCGGCCAGCGAACCGAGGTTCCAGAAGGTCAGGTCGCGCAGCTCGCGGTCGTCGGCCATGAAAACGAGCACGCCGGTCAGCGCGCCGGCGAGTGCGGCGAGCGCGATACCGGCGAGCAGCATCGTGGCGACCGAGGTCTGGCCGCGCCGGGTCGACACGCAATAGAGAAGCAGCGTCACCGCCAGCCCGCCGAGGAAGGCGGCACCGGGCAGCGCGTAGATGCCGAGCAGCGCGGTGACCGGCGCCAGCGCCGTGCCGCCGAGAACGATCGTCGACACGGCACCGAGCGCGGCGCCGCCGGAGACGCCGACAAGGCCGGGGTCGGCCAGCGGGTTGCGGAACAGGCCCTGCATCACCGCGCCCGACACGGCAAGGGCCGCACCGATCAGGCAGCCGAGCGTGACGCGCGGCAGGCGGATGTCCTCGACGATGATCGCGTCGCGCGCCGACAGCACCGCGTCACCGCCTTCGGGGCCGAAGATCCAGCCACCGACCACGGCGAGCGCCGAGGCGTCCGACGCCCCGGAGGCGAGGCTGAGGAGGATCGTCGCGGCGAGCGTCGCGGCAAGCAGGACGACGACGGCGCGGGCCCGCGCCGTGCGGTCGCCTTCCAGTGGCCCGGCCGGCGGCGGCAGGGCGGCGGGGTCGTCCACGGCGCCGCTCACCGCAAGACCTGGTCGCCGTAGAGTTGCGCCGCCAGATCGCGCACCGCCGCGGCCGTGCGCGGGCCGAAGCCGAGCAGGTAGGCCGCATCCATGCGCACCAGCCGCTTCGCCCGGCCGGCGGGCGTCGACGCGATCGCCGGATTGGCGAGGATGCCGGCCGACGGGTCGGGTTCGCCGCCGCCGCGGTCCATGATCAGGATGACGTCCGGCGCCGCCGCGATCACCGCCTCGTCGGTGATCGGCTTGTATCCCTCATAACCCTCGACCGCGTTGACGGCGCCGGCGAGCCGGATGACGCCGTCGGCCGCCGTACCGCTTCCCGAGGCGAGAAGCTTGCCGCCCTGGGCACCGAGCAGGAACATGACGCGCTTGCGCGCTCCGATCGACGCGGTCGCCTTCCCGGCCGCGTCGAGATCGGCGGCAACCGTCTTCGCCAGCGCCTCCGCCTTCTCGGTGACGCCGAGCGCCGCGCCGACGGTACGGATCTTGACCAGGATGCCGTCGCCGTCGAACCGTTCCGGCACTTCGAGGAAAGGCACGCTCGCCTTCCTGAGCACGTCGATCGCCTCGCGCGGTCCACTGCCCTCGAGGGCGATGACGGCGCTCGGCCCGACGGAGAGCACGCCTTCTGGCGAAAGCTGGCGCATATAGCCGATATCGGGCAGCGTCAGTGCCGCCGGCGGATAGACGCTCGTGGTGTCGCGGGCGATCAGCCGCTTCTCCTCGCCGAGCGCGTAGACGATTTCCGTGATCGAGCCGCCAATGGCGACGAGCCTCGAGGAATCCGGCAGCGTGCCGACCGTCTCTGAGGCCGCCGAGCCGTCGGCGAGCGCGAAGAATGCGGCGGCGAAGGCGGCGCAGGCGCGAACGGAGAATGCCATGTCCCGTCTCCTCACGCCGCCGACGACCTGACGTCGCGCGGCAGGCTTTCGGCCAGCATGCGCCAGTCGTCACGCTCGTCCTGGCCTTCCTTCCTGACGCCGAAGAACTGGATGATCAGCTTGCCGTCCGCGTTGTAGGCCTCGATCGAGGTGACGTGACCTTCCGCGGTCGGCTTTCTCACCGCCCAGACATCGTGCACGCGATCGAGCCTCAAATGCAGGTGAAAGGTTTCGTCGAGCACGTTGATCCATGGACCCATCGGCCTGATGTTGGCTATCGGCCCCTTGTGGATCTGAATGCAGCCGCGGTTTCCGACGAAGCACATGATCGGGATCCGCTCGTCCGCAGCGCGGTGGAGCATGGCGGTCAGCGCACTGCCGTCGAGAGGCCATGCAAAGTCCTGGCCGACCATGCGTACCGCCTGGTGGCGGGTGAGGTTCAGCGAGCGCAGCAGGCCGAAGAACTGGTGCACGTCGGTCATGGCGCTCCAACGCTCGCGCAGGCGGTCGACGCCCGCGGCCTCGCCGTGCGCAGGCCTCTTGTCGGCTGTCGCGGCCTCCACCGACACGACCGGCGACTGGTCGGCGGCAACCAGCGAATCGACGAGCCGCTGGTAGGCGTAGAGACTGGAGGCCGGGCGCAGGTGCACCTTGTGCACCGCCTCGCCGCGCGCGTCGAAGAACTGCAGGCTGCGCCGGATGGCGTCGCCGTCGCGCTTCTCCACGGCGAAGCCGTGCGCCCACACCTTCGGGAAGATGCGCAGGTCGATGTTCTCGCCGAGCGCCATGGCGTTGTGGTTGCCGGTGACGATCTTGTCGTAGACGCCGATCTTCTCGTGCACGGCGTCCTCGTTGCGGGTCAGCGCGGTCACCTCGCCGACGGCCTCCAGCCCGGCCAGCACGTCGTTGACGCGCGGTTCGATGCGCACGGTCCCTTCCCCGCACCCGGCGGCGACGAACTCGGCCTCGCTGATGCCCAGCCGGGCCGCCAGGTCGCGTTCGCGCGTCTTCGGGTTCTCCTCGCGGGCACGGCGTATCGCCTGCGGGTCGGGCCTCGTTTCGGTCATCATGTCGCGAACCTTCACTTGTTTAGAATGAGCTTGCCCTGGCGGGTGATCTTCAGCCGGTAGAGGGCGCCGCGATGGTCGATGCCGATCTCGCGATGCCCGCCGAACAGCGCCTCGCTCGTCACGGTGCGGACGCTCTCGCGGTCGCGGGCGAGCTCCTCGCGCAGGCGGGAAAGGGCTGACGCATCCCTGTGCAGGTCGGTTCGGCTGCGGTCGTCCACGGCCAGTCTCCCTCTCGGCGCCCGCCCGTCGCGGCCGCCCGCTTTATAGTTGACTCCAAATATCATGTTTACTAGTGAGTGCAATACCGGAGTAAACATGTCAAGTTATCTGCCTCCGGGCGAACTTACGATCGTGCCAGCGAGCCGCCGCGCCAGCCAGCACGGACAATCCAGGAGTGGGTGATGGGGTTGGTTAGCAGGAGAATGGCCGCTCTGCTCGGCGGAGCGGCGCTGGCGGTGATCGCGACGGCTGGCGCGACGAGAGCCCAGGAAGCCGGGGACGAAACTGCCGTTAACGAAGCCGAGAAGACCGGGCGGGTGACCGCCCTGCAGAAGATCGTCGTCGGCGCCGGGGTGGAAAAGGTCGCGATCGACACGCCGCAGTCGGTCACGGTCATCGAGCAGAAGGAGATCGACGACGAGCAGGCTGCGACTATCGGCGACGTGGTGCGTGACATCCCCGGCGTCAACGTCACCGGCTCGGACCGCATGCTCGGCCAGAGCTTCAACATCCGCGGCATCGGTGCCCCGGAAAACGCCGGCGACGGCGGCCGCATCATCATCAATGTCGACGGCGTGCAGAAGTTCTACGAGCAGTACCGCATGGGCTCGTTCTTCTCAGACCCCGAGCTCTACAAGCGCGTCGAGGTGCTGCGCGGCCCGGCATCGTCGACGCTCTACGGGTCCGGCGCGCTGGGCGGCGTCGTCAATTTCGAGACCAAGGACGCCTCCGACTACATTGCCGACGGCCAGACGGGCGCCCTGCGCATCAAGGGCGGCTACAACTCGAACCGCGCCAACTGGATGACCTCGTTCGTCCTGGCGCAGCGATTCGGCGACGCCGACTTCCTGCTCACCGGCAACTACCGGCTCGCCGACACCTATCTCACCGGCAACGGCACGGAAGTGATCGGCAGCAACTTCAAAACCTGGTCCGGCCTCGCCAAGGGCACGTTCAAGGTCGGCGACGAGGGCACGTTACGCCTCTCCTACCAGCAATGGGATTCCGACCTCGAGGACCAGCAGCTGTCGCAAACCTCGACGGCCACCTTCTTCGGCCTCATCGACCGCCACGTCGTCGACCGGACGGCGATCGCCGCCTACGAGAACCCGTTTTCCGACAACGACATGCTCGACCTCAAGGTGGCGCTCTCCTACTCGGCGACCTCCAACGAGCAGCGCGACGCCGACCTGCGCTCGATGTGCAGCCCCGGCTCCTTCGCCGTGGTCTGCGATTCCGACTACGCCTACGACACCTGGCAGCTCAACGCGCAGAACACGATGGAGTGGAGCGGCGACAACTGGGAGAACTTCCTCACCGTCGGCTCGCAGTCGTCCTTCCAGACACGCGTCGCCGACGCCTACTTCAACGACGGCGCGCCCTTCCCCGTCACCTTCCACCCCGAGGGCACCGACTTGAAGACCGGCCTGTTCGTGCAGAACGAGTTCGTCTGGGACGGGCGGCTGACGCTGATCCCCGGCATCCGCTTCGACTGGCACAAGCTGACGCCGGACGACGGCGTCATCGACCCGGGCACCGGGTTGACGGCGGCGGCGTCCGACGACACCGCGATCTCGCCCAAGATCGCCGCGCACTACAAGCTCAACGACACGCTCGCCGTGTTCGGCTCGATCGCCCACACCGAGCGCTTCCCGACCATCGACGAGGTCTTCTCCACATCGAGCTCGTCGGCGACCTTCCTGCCCAGCCTCGGTCTGCGCAAGGAGAAGTCGAACAATTTCGAGGCGGGCCTCGCGCTCTCCGGCAACGACCTCTTCCAGGCGGGCGACGCCGGCCAGGTCAAGGTCACCGGCTTCTACAACGACGTCACCGACCTGATCGCGCTGGCCTCGCCCTTCTCGCCGGGCTTCAACGACCGGCCGGGCTTCGTCAACATCAACCGCGCCGAAATCTACGGCGTCGAGGTTGAGGCGGCCTACGAGGCCGACTACGTTTTCGCCGACGCCGCCTACACTTGGCTGATGGGCAAGGACAGGACGAGCGGAGCCTATCTGCAGACCATCGCCCCGCACGAGCTGGCGCTGACGCTCGGCGGCCAGCTGCCACAGCACGACCTGCGCTTCGGCTGGAAAGCGCGTATCGTCGCCGCGCCGCAGGATCCGGCGCGCCGGTCCGACGCACCGATCGGCACCTCGACCCGCTACGCCCGCGCCTTCGACGTCCACGACGTCTTCCTCAGCTGGACGCCGAAGGAAGGGCAGTTCACCGGCTGGGAGGCTTATCTCGGCGTCGAGAACATCTTCGACCGCCAGTACAAGGAGTTCCTGATGAACGACTACGCCAATGGGCGGACATTCAAGGTCACCCTGTCCAGGCAGTTCGGCTGGTGATGCCATGGGGGTCGCGGCAAGGATAAGCCTCGTTCTGACCTCCGCGCTCTTCCTCGCCGTCGCCCCGGCGTCGGCGCAGGAGGAGGCGCCGACGTCATCCCTTTGGCTCGAGCTCAACGCCGTTCAACCCTCCGAGAAAGGCTGCCGGTTGACCTTCGTCGTCGGCAACCGCCTGCCGGGCGACATCGAAAGGGTCGCCTTCGAGCTCGCCTTGTTTGGCAAGGCGGGGTCGGTCGACCGGCTCGCGGTGCTCGCCTTCCAGAAGATGCCGAAAGGCAAGACCAAGGTCAGCCGCTTCGACATCGCCGGCCTTGACTGCGCGACGCTCGGCCGTGTCCTCGTCAACGAGGCGACCGAATGCGTCGGCGACGGCATCGCCCCGGCCGACTGCATGCGAAGGTTGTCGACCGCGACCAAGGCCGGCGTCGAGTTCGGCACATGAGCCCGAATACGCCCGACGACCCGCCCCGCGATCTCCTTGGTGCGGCCGGTCTGGCCTTCGACCGCATCGCAGCCGCACGCGGCGACGGCCTGCTACCCGAGTTCCGGCGCCTCCTCTCCGGTCTCTGCCGGCTGCAGGCAGGCGGCTCGGTGACCGACATCGCGGCCTGCAGGCCGGCCGCCGGCCGGCAGTCGGGTCCCCACCCGCGCGGCCGCTCCGATGCGACGTCCGCGCCTGGCGTCCTTCCCTTCCCGGACGACCGGACCAGCCGCTACCAGAAACGGGGATTCTGTCCCGTCGAGTGGTGTAGCTGGCGCTGATCGTCACCGTGATGTTCGGCGCGGGCCTGCTTGATCAGGATGCCACTGCGGGCAGGCTGATGACGGGATCATCGCCCATCGGCGCAATAGTTTCCAGCGTCATGTA
>DUSC01000168.1 GCA_012842935.1 Hyphomicrobiales bacterium
CGCAATCACTCGACCCCGAAGGTCTCCGCTCAGGCTCCTCGTCATCATCACCTCCTGGCAAATCACCAGGACCAGTGAATCAGACAAGGCCGCCCGCGTGAATCCTCAAACCGACTCTGCGTTCATCGAAGTCGCTCTAGGGGTCGGTTCCGGCAAGGTACTGGAGGACGATATGACGAGATTCTGCGCGGCTTTGATGATCGGTACGTTCCTGGCCGCGGGCCAGCCCGCCTGGGCGGCAGACACGACGCTGACCGTGATGGCCTTCAACATTTGGGGCGGCGGTGCCAACGAAGGCAAGCCGGTGGACGAAACCGTGGCGGCAATCAAGGCGGCGGGCGCCGACATCATCGCCGTTTCCGAAACCCGGCAGGAAGG
The DNA here is from genome assembly GCA_012842935.1 of Hyphomicrobiales bacterium. Classification (GTDB taxonomy): domain Bacteria; phylum Pseudomonadota; class Alphaproteobacteria; order Rhizobiales; family Rhizobiaceae; genus DUSC01. Next base: position 379 of record DUSC01000168.1, read on the forward strand.
CGATCCCTGTACCGCCGACTCTTGCCCGCCCGCAGGACCGGCGGTCACCGCCAAGATCGCCGAAGCGCTCGGTTTCCATTATTACGACCAGACGGCGAAGAACCCAGCGATCTGGGCGAATGCGATCATATCCCGCTACCGGATCGAGAAGGCGGTCGCGGACGATCTCGGCGTCTCGATCGACGTCGACGGCCGCAAGGTCTACGTGTTCTGTGTCAACCTCGACGACGCGCCCTACCAGCCGTACCAGTTGTTGAACATCGAGTATGGCGATGCACCCTTCATCAAGACGGCGGACGAGGCCGTGCGCTTCGCCGAAGAAACGCGCGGCAAGGCTTTCGACGCGCTGATCGCCGATGCCGACGCCGCCGGCGACGCGGCGGCGGTCTTCATTGCCGGGGACTTCAACGAGCCGTCCCATCGCGACTGGACCGAAGCGACCGTGAAGGCGGGGCTGCAGCCGCTGGCGGTCGCCTGGCCGGGGACATCCAAGCTCGAGGCCGCGGGCTTCGTCGACACGTTCCGCGCGATATATCCCGATCCGGTGGCAAAGCCGGGCATGACGTGGACGCCGACCACAGAGCCGGGCGATCCGGAGGACCATCACGACCGCATCGACTTCGTCTTCGCCAGGGGCCCGGGCTTGAAGGTGCTGAGTGCCGGCATCGTCGGCGAAAAGGCCCCGGAAGCCGACATCGTGGTCACGCCCTGGCCGGCCGACCACCGCGCGGCGGTTGCCACGGTCGCATTCTGAAAAAGGCGTCTCGGGAGGCGGGGTGAGCCGGCGCCTCAGAGCGGCCTGAGGCCGAGGCTTTCGCGGCAGTTCGCCACCGACGGCGCGCGTGCCGCGGCGAGCGTCTGCGCCGGCCCGGCGGATGAAATCTCCTCGTAGCCGCGCGCGCCGAGCCGTCGGTGGACATGCGTCACCAGCGTGTTGGCGTCGATCACCCAGACTTCCGGCACGCCGAAGCAGGCATGGATACCGATCTTGCGGCCGAGATCGTAGGCGAGGCTGGAATCGGCGACCTCGATGGCGAGCAGCACATGATTGCCGCGCAGGTCGCCCGGAAAGACCGCGCGCGGATAGACGCAGAAATCCGGCTCGACGAAGTTGTGCTCGTCGAGCCGCAGCGTGGTTTCCGGCGCGGCCGTCAGCGCGTCGGCGATGGTCTGCTGCAGGTGGCGGTCGAGCTCCACCTTCACCATCTCGTGGCGTCCGCCCTTGGCCTGCATCGGCACCACTTCCCCGCCGATCAGCTCGAAACGCTCGTCCTCGCCGATGATGCCGGCGGCCTGCATCGCCTCGATCTCGGCGAGCGTCCGGGCGCGCCGCGGCATGCCGTCGGCGGCCCGGGTCGTCGCCGGCCCGACAAGCCCGTCGGGGGTGAAGCGGTCGTTCATGGCGGGAAGCCTAGCACATCGTGCCGGGCCACGCGAACCGGCCTACCGCTCGGTGAGCGCCAGCCGGGCACCGAGCGCGACGAAGGCGGCGGCAAAACTGCGCCGCATCCAGGCCATCACCGCCGGGCGCGAGACGACATGGTCGCGCATGGCGGCGGCGAAGACGCCGTAGAGGGCGAAGACGACGAAGGTCATCGCCATGAACACGGCCGAGAGTTCCAGCATGGCGCCGAGCGGATGCGCGGCGTCGGCGGCGATGAACTGCGGCAGGAAGGCGACGAAGAAGATCGACAGCTTCGGGTTGAGCAGGTTGAGCAGGACGCCGTCGCCGATGATGCGCCAGCCGGAGCGCGGGTCGTCCTTCGCATCGATCGACAGCGCGCCCTTCTGCCGGATCGTCTGCCACGCCATCCAGAGCAGGTAGGCGACGCCGGCATACTTGACCAGGTTGAAGGCGAGCGCGCTGGCATGGAGCAGGGCCGCCAGCCCGAGCATGGCGGCGGCGAGATGGGGCACGATGCCCAGCGTGCAGGCGAAGGCGGCGAGCACGCTGGCCCGCGCCCCGCGCGAAAGCCCGGCGGCGAGCGTGTAGAGCACGCCGGTGCCCGGCGAGGCGACGATGATGAGAGCGGTGAGCAGGAATTCGGGCGACATGGGGCGGATGATCGTGACCGACGGCGCGATGTCAAGACGGGCGGCGCGGGATCGGTGCCCCCGCCGTCATTCGCCTGTGCCCGCCGGCGCCCCGCGGCGCCGCACGCTCAGGCGGCGCTCTTTCCCTTGGCCTGCGCCGCCGCGATGCGGCGGCGGAAACGGTCCGCGCCGTGGTCCATCCGGTCGAGAATCGTATCCAGCGCCCAGTACCGTTCGTGGATGTCGAACGGCACGGCCCGGCTCGCGTCGCAGGCGAAGGTGCCGCGCCGCACGTGATAGTGCTTGGCGAGCTTCGGATAGCCGAACGCCTCGGACATCGCCGCCATGACCAGGAAGGTGGCGAGATCCTCCGCCAGTTCCGGATGCGCAGCCCCGTGGTCCTGAAGCCAGCGGTAGAGGTCCGGGTGGAAGTTGAGCATGACGCCGCAGAAGCCGCTGGCGCCGGCCTGCATGGCCGGCCAGGCGATCGCGGCATTGGCGTTGTTGATGCCGAGCGGCGTGCCGCGCACGAGTTCGAGACGGCGCCTGACCACGCCGAGGTCACAGGACACGTCCTTGAGGAAGGTGAAGCGGCCGGAGCCCGCGCAATAGGCGATTTCCTCGTCGCCGAGCAGGCGGCGGAACGGCGCCGGGCATTCGTAGAGCCCGAGCGGCAGGTCCGGCGGCAGGACGGCAAGCAGGTCCTCGACCCGGGCGCGGAACGCCTCGGCGCCCTCCTCGAGGCCGGCCAGCCGGTTGGTGACGAGGACCAGCCCGTCGACGCCGGTCGCCGCGACGGCCGCCAGTTCCTCGCGCTGGCCGGCCCGCGTGTCGGAGACGTGGCCCGAGGCGACGACCGGGACCCGCCCGGCGACCCGCTCGACGGTGAAGCGGGCGAGATCGCGCCGCTCGTCGAGCGACAGATGCTGCATCTCGGACGACTGGCAGACGGCGAACAGGGCCTGGGCCCCGTTGTCGATGTACCATTCGATCAAGGCCTCGTAGCCTCGCCAGTCGATCCGGTTGGCCGGCGTGAAGGGGGTGATCATCACCGGGATGATGCCGTCGAGCTTTGTCTTCATGGGAGGGGTCCGGTTCGGGTCGTGATGGGGGTCAGCCCTGGTAGCCGAACTGCCGCGGCAACCAGAGCACGATCTCCGGAAACAGGATCAGCAGCAGCAGCGCGAAGACGAGCACCAGGACGAAGGGGAGGATTTCCCGCACGATGTCGCGCAAGGGGATGCCGGTCACGGCATTGATGACGAACAGCACGATCCCGTAGGGCGGCGTGATCAGGCCGATCATGCAGTTGACGATGGCGACGACGCCGAAATGGACGAGGTCGATCCCGAGCAGCCGGCAGGCGGGCAGGAACAGCGGAATGATGACGAGGATCAGCGTCGAGGCATCGAGCAGGCAGCCGAGCACGAGCAGGATGATGTTGACGATGATCAGGAAGGCCAGCGGCGAAACCGACAGTCCGCCGACGAAATCCTGCATCCGCGCGGGGATGTTCTCCGAGGCGACGATGTAGTTGAAGATGAGCGCCGCACCGATGACGACGCCGACCGCGGCGGACTGGTTGGCACTGGTCAGCATGATGTGGCGCAGTGCCCTGAACGAAAGCGCCCGGTAGAAGACGCCGGCGAGCAGCAGGGCATAGCCGGCCGCCACCGCCGCCGCCTCGGTCGGCGTGGTGATGCCGCCGTAGATGCCATAGAGCAGGATGACCGGCATGAGCAGCGCCGGCACGGCGTTGACGGTGAGGCGCGGCAGCTCGCGCACCGGCACCGGCCTCTCGAGGGCGAAGTTGCGGCGGCGGGCGGCGAAGGCGTTGAGCGCCATCATTACCAGGCCCATCAGCAGTCCGGGAAGGATGCCGCCGAGGAAGAGGTAGCCGATCGACTGGTCGGAAACCAGGGCGTAGAGCACCATCGGGATGGACGGCGGGATGATCGGCCCGATCGTCGAGGAGGCCGCCGTGATCGCCGCCGCATAGCCCGCCGGATAGCGGTTGCCCTCGCGCATCATGTTGATGATGAGCTTGCCGATGCCGGCGGCGTCGGCAACCGCCGAGCCGGACATGCCGGCGAAGATGATGCTGGTGACGACGTTGACGTGCCCCAGCCCGCCGCGGAAGCGCCCGACCACGGCGACGACGAAGCCGAGGAGCCGCTGCGAGATGGTACCGGCATTCATGATGTTCGCCGCGACGATGAACAGCGGCACCGCCAGCAGGACGAAGCTGTCGTAGAGGCCCTGGATGATCTGCTCGGCGGGAAGCGCGAGGTCGCGGCCGCTCATCGCGACATAGGCGATGCCGCCGACGATCATGGCGTAGGCGACGGGCGCCCCCAGCGCGGCGACGAGCAGCACGACGCCGAGGCAGACCAGGAAGGCAGCGCTCATTGCGGTTTGCCTTCATGCCCGGCGGGCGCCAGCGATTCGATGGCGAGTTCCTCGTCGAGGGGCCTGCCGCGCAGCAGCGCGACGGCGCGCCAGAGATAGCGCAGGACGATCACCGCGGCGAAGACGCCGTAGATGGAGAAGACGTAGTCGAGGCGCCAGCGCAGCACCGCGCTCTTCTTGATCCTGTAGAAGGTGATGTAGTCCCAGGTCGCCGGCATCGCCGCCAGCAGGCCGGCAGCGATCATCAATGCGGCGGCGATCGCCATGGCCCGCCGAGTCCGTCTGCCCGCCGCGAAATAGAGCATGTCGAAACGGACATGGTCGCCCTCGCGCAGGCAGAAGGCGGCTCCCCAGAAGACCGACCAGAGCCAGAGGGTGAGGCAGAGTTCGACCGTCCAGCCGATGTTGATGCCCGGATAGATCGGCAGCAGGAAATAGCGCGCGACGATCTGCACGATGAAGGTCGCGAACATGGCGGCGAGCAAACCCGCCGCCACGTCGTCGGCCCGTTCCCCCAGCCATTCCAGCAGTCGGCGGGCCGATCCCATCGCCTGGCCGCGTCAGAGAGCGTTGATCTTGTCGATCATGCCTTCGGGCCAGCTCTTGGCGAAGTCGGACTCGAGATAGGCCTTCTGCACCTGCGTGCGGAAGGCGTCGATGTCCGGCGTGTAGACCTTGAGCCCCTTGTCCTTGAAGAACTGCTCGAGTTCGGCCTCCAGCGCCAGCTGCTTCTGGCGGCCGCTCTCGGCGGCGTCGTCGGCAGCCTTCTGCACGGTCGCCTGCTGTTCGGGAGTGAGCCCGTCCCACACCTTCTTCGAGAAGGCGATGTAGTTCAGGTCGACGAGGTGCGAGGTCAGCACGATCTGCTTGGTCACCTCGTAGAACTTGGAATCGCGGTCGGTGGGCAGCGGGTTGTCCTGTCCGTCGATGGCGCCGGTCTGCAGCGCCGTGTAGATTTCGGTGAACGCGAGCGGAACCGGGCTGGCGCCGAGCGCCTTGCCGAGGAACTGCCAGGCGTCCGAACCCGGCATGCGCAGCTTCACGCCGGCGAGGTCGGCGGGGGTCCTGATCTCCTTGTCGATGCGCAGGTTGAGCTGGCGGCGGCCGAGATACATGACGGCGAGCAGCTTCACGCCGAGTTCGTCCTCGACCTTCTGCTTGAGCGGCGCCATGAAGTCCGCGGCGAACACCTTCTTCTGGTGTTCCGCGTCGCGATGCAGGTAGCCCGCGGTAAAGATCGAGAATTCCGGGAAGATCGTGGCCAGTTCCTGCGCCGAGGTGATCGACATTTCGAGGTTGCCGCGGGCGATCGCCTCGAGCTCGGTACCCTGCTTGAACAGCGAGGCGTTGTAGTGCGGCTCGTAGGTGGCGAAGTCGGCGACGGCCGGAGCGAAGACGGTCGCCAGCGCAACCGAGCGCTGGTCGGTCTCGGTCGCCGGCGTCGACATGCGGATGGTGATCTTGTCGGCGGCGCTGGTCGCGCCGACCGAAAGCCCCAGCGCGACAAGTGCGGCACTGCCGGCCAGAAGGCTGCGGCGGGTGGTGGTCGTCGTCATGGTCTGTCTTCCTCCCTGGTGGCGAAATGGGCATGCCCCCGGCCGCGTCCGGCAAGTCCTCCCGCGTGCGACCGAGCCCCCGGCAAGGAATTTTTCCGCAAGGGGCGTTGTTTCGGCTTACCCTTTCGCCTCTGACATGTCAATGTGATGTTAGTGTCGACTCAAATGGAGGCACGACGGAATATGTCGGACTTTGGGGCGGCGCCGGACGATGCGGGCGATCCCCGGCGGGCCGAGATCCCGCTGCGCCAGGCGGCCTATGAAGGCATCGAGACCCTGTTGAAGAGCGGCGAGCTGAAACCCGGCCAGCTCGTCTCGCAGCGCGAGCTGGTGAAGTTGACCGGCCTGACGCTCGGCGCCGTGCGCGAGGCCATTCCGCGCCTGGAAGCCGAGGGGCTGCTGCAGACGGTGCCGCAGCGCGGGCTGATGGTGCCGAGCCTCGACATTGCCTTCGTGCGCGACGCCTACCAGCTGCGGCGGGTGCTCGAAATGTCGGCCCTGCCGGATGCCGTCGAGCGCATGTCCGACGAGGCGATCGGCGAACTGATCCGCTGGCATCGCGACCTGCGCGCCCGCGCCGAGAAAGGCGGGGACAGGGAAGCCGCCCGGGCGGCGGAGGAGCTTCAGCGCCGGGACTGGACCATGCACGAGGGTTTCGTCGCGATGACGGGCAACCGCCTCATGGTCAACATCTTCCGGGTGACCGCGATCAAGATCCGCATGGCCGTGCAGTCGCGGATCCGGGTGACGTCCTACAATGCGCTGCGCGTGATCGACGAACACCTCGCCATCCTCGAGCCGCTCGCCCGGCGCGACGCGGAGGCGATGGCGGCCGGCCTTGCCCGCCACATCGACAATTCGCTGGCGATCGCGCTCGGCGGCAGCACCTGACCGGTGGACGGCGGCGCGCGGATACAGCGGCGGGCGCGTTCAGTCCTTGGCCGGTGACAGGCCGATCGCTGCGAGCGACAGCGTCAGGCCGGGCACCAGCCCGGCGGCGACGGACTCGACAGGCGCAATCTCGCGGATTTCGCCATAGCCGTCGGCGCCGGGTCCCCGGTGGAGACGCAGGCGCAGGCTACGGGCATCGATGACCCAGACCTCGGCCACGCCATGGGCGGCATAGACCTCGATCTTGCGGCCGAGATCGTAGGCTAGACTTGTGTCGGCGATCTCGATCGCCAGAAGCACGTCCGGCCCGCGCATCTCGCCCGGCGACAATGCCCGGGGAAAGACGCAGAAATCGGGTTCCAAGAAACTTTTCTCGTCGAGCCGCAGCGTCGTCTCCGGCGCGACGAAGACGTCGGCGAGCCCGGCGCGCTGCAGGAACTCGTTGAGCGCGATCTTCACCGTCTCGTGGCGTGCCCCCTTCGGCGACATGGGCACCACCTGCCCGCCGATCAGCTCGAAGCGCTCGTCCTCGTCGATGATGCCGGCCGCCACCATGGCCTCGATCTCGGCCACGCTCCAGGGCCGCCGCGGCAGCCCCTCGGCCGCCTGCGTCGTCGCCGGCGCGCGGGAAAGCGAAGGGGCGGCGTGCTCGTTCATGCGGAAAGGATAGCAGAAACCGGGCGGGGACGTCATCCGGGGAAGGCCTTTGCTCCGCAGCGCATCCTTCGCATCGACCGCTCCGACTCCGGTCGCTCGGCAGAGACGACGAAAAAACCCGGCGTCGCCGCCGGGTTTTTCCAGTTCATCGATAGAACAGTCTCAGCTGTCGAGGAAGCTCCTGAGCTTCCTTGACCTGCTCGGATGCTTCAGTTTCCTCAGCGCCTTGGCCTCGATCTGGCGGATGCGTTCGCGGGTGACCGAGAACTGCTGGCCGACTTCCTCCAGCGTGTGGTCCGTGTTCATGCCGATGCCGAAGCGCATCCTGAGCACGCGCTCCTCGCGCGGCGTCAGCGAGGC
>DUSC01000169.1 GCA_012842935.1 Hyphomicrobiales bacterium
CCGCCTGCCAGTCGTGGGCATGGACGAGGTCGGGTCGCCATCCCGGCACGATGCCGCCGGCGATGTCGCTAGCAACGCGCGAGAAAGCGGCGAAGCGGCGCCAGTTGTCCGGCCAGTCCGCACCCGTCGGGTCGCCGTACGGGCCGCCCTGCCGGTCGAACAGATGCGGCGCGTCGAGGACGAGGAGGTCGAGACCTGCGGCTTCTGCCGCCAGGATCGCCGCCTTGCCGCCGAACAGGGCGTCGTAGCGATGAAGCGCTCTCCTGCGCGGGACGGAGGTCATCACCGACGGATAGCCAGGCACGAGCGAGCGCGTCGCCACGCCCAGGCCGGCGAGCGCACCGGGCAGCGCGCCGGTGACGTCGGCGAGCCCGCCGGTCTTGACCAGCGGGAAGATCTCCGGCGCGACCGCGAGGATCTTCATCGCCCCAGCCTGTCGATCATCGCTTGGGTGATCAGGCAGACGCCGCTTTCGGTACGGCGGAAGCGTCTTGCATCGAGCTCCGGATCGTAGCCGACCGACAGGCCTTCCGGGATCCGGACGCCGCGGTCGAGCACGACCTTGCGCAGGGTGGCGTTGCGTCCAACCACGCAGTCGGGGAGCACCACGGCCTCCTCGAGCAAGGAGAACGAATTGACGCGCACGCCGGTGAAGAGAAGGCTGCGGCGCAGCGCGGCACCCGAGATGATGCAGTCGCCGGCGACCAGCGACGACACCGCCGAGCCGCGGCGGCCGTCCTCGTCGTGGACGAATTTTGCCGGCGGCTTGATTTCGGCATAGGTCCAGATCGGCCAGTCGCGGTCGTAGATGTCAAGTTCGGGAAGGACGTCGGTCAGGTCGATATTGGCCTCCCAGTAGGCGTCGATCGTGCCGACGTCGCGCCAGTAGGCGACGTGCTCGAAGGAGGAACGGACGCAGGACTTGGCGAAGCGGTGCGCCACCGCCTTCCCGTTCGCAACGATCCACGGGATGATGTCCTTGCCGAAATCGCGGCTCGAACCCGGATCGGCGGCATCGCGGCGCAGCTGGTCCATCAGGAACATGGTGCGGAACACGTAAATTCCCATCGAGGCCAGGGCGAAGTCGGGCTTGTCGGGGATGCCGGGCGGATCGGCCGGCTTCTCGATGAAGGAGACGATGCGGTCCTTCTCGTCGACGTGCATGACGCCGAAACCGGTCGCCTCCATGCGCGGCACCTCGAGGCAGCCGATGGTGACGTCTGCACCGGAGTTGACGTGCTCGCGCAGCATTAGCTCATAGTCCATCTTGTAGACGTGGTCGCCGGCGAGGATGACCATGTATTCCGGATTGTAGGACTCGATGATGTCGATGTTCTGAAAGACCGCGTCTGCAGTACCTTCATACCACTGCGTCTCGGAGACGCGCTGGCTGGCCGGCAGGATGTCGAAACTCTCGTTTCGTTCGGGGCGGAAGAAGTTCCAGCCGCGCTGCAGGTGGCGGATCAGCGAATGCGCCTTGTACTGCGTGGCGACCCCGATGCGTCGGATGCCGGAGTTCAACGCGTTCGACAGGGCGAAGTCGATGATGCGGCTCTTTCCGCCGAAGTAGACCGCCGGCTTGGCGCGGACGTCGGTCAGTTCCTTGAGCCGGCTTCCCCTCCCCCCGGCAAGGACATAGGCCATAGCGTCGCGCGCGAGCGGCTGGTTGCGCCTTTCCATGTCATCCTCCCAATGGCCCTTCGGGCTCGAATTCCAGCAGCAGCGTGGCGAGCGGGGGCAGAAGCAGCGTCGCCGACGCGCCGACGCCTTCCTGTCTCGCCTCGACCACCCCTCCGTTCCCCTTGCCGCTGCCACCGTAGTCTGCGGCGTCGGTGTTGACGATTTCCCGCCAGCGGCCGGCATGCGGCAAGGGCATGCGATAATCATCGCGGGGTACCGGCGTGAAGTTCGACACCACCGCCACCGGCGCGGCGCCCGGCGCCTTCCTCAACCAGGCGAAAACCGAGTTCGCCGCGTCGTCGACCACCAGCCAGGAGAACCCCTCGCCCTCGCAGTCGCGGGCATGCAGTGCCGGACGCGACCGATACGCGGCGTTGAGGTCGCGCACGAGCTGTTGCATGCCGCGATGGGGAGCGTGGTCGAGCAGCCACCAGTCGAGCGCGCGCGCTTCGCTCCACTCGGCGCGCTGGGCGAATTCCTGGCCCATGAAAAGGAGCTTCTTGCCCGGATAACCCCACATGAAGGCGTAGTAGGCGCGTAGCGTCGCGAACTTCTGCCAGTCGTCACCGGGCATCTTGTGCAGGAGCGTGCCCTTGCCGTGGACGACCTCGTCGTGGCTGAGCGGAAGGACGAAGTTCTCGCTGAACGCATACATGAGGCCGAAGGTGATTTCCTGATGGTGATGCCGGCGGTGGATGGGCTCGCGCGCCAGATAGCGCAGCGTGTCGTTCATGAAGCCCATGTTCCACTTGAAGCCGAAACCGAGCCCTCCTTCGTGGACCGGATGCGAAACCTTCGGCCAGGAGGTCGATTCCTCAGCGATGGTGACCACACCCGGATGGACGCCGTAGAGCGTGCGATTCATCTGCTGGAGGAAGCGCACCGCCTCGAGATTCTCGCGCCCGCCTTTCTCGTTGGGAATCCACTCGCCCGCCCTGCGCGAGTAATCGAGGTAGAGCATCGAGGCGACCGCATCGACCCGCAGCCCGTCGACATGGTACTTCTCGGCCCAGTAGAGCGCGTTGTTGACGAGATAGGAAATCACCTCGCGCCGGCCGAAATTGTAGATTGCCGTCTGCCAGTCGGGATGGAAGCCCTTGCGCGGGTCGGCATGCTCGTAGAGCGCGGTTCCGTCGAAACGGGCGAGCCCGTGGGCGTCGACGGGAAAATGCGCCGGGACCCAGTCGAGGATGACGCCGAGGCCGGCACGGTGGGCTCCGTCGACGAACCGGGCGAAGCCCTCCGGCTCGCCCAGCCTGGCCGTCGGCGAAAAAAGGCCGGTGGTCTGGTATCCCCAAGAGGGATCGTAGGGATGTTCGGAAACGGGGAGGAACTCGATATGGGTGAAGCCCATGTCGACGACATAGGGGATCAGCCTTTCGCCGAGTTCGTCCCAGGAGAGGAAGGTCCCGTCCTCGCGCCGCTGCCAGGAGCAGGCGTGGACCTCATAGGTCGAGATCGGCACCCGGCGCGGATCGGCGGAACGCCAATAGGCGCGGTGAGCGTCGTCGCCCCATCGGTGGGTCGACGGCGCGGTCGTGACGGAGGCCGTCGCCGGGCGCAATTCGGAGCGGAAGGCGAAGGGATCCGCCTTGAGCGGCACCAGCTTGCCGTCAGCGCCGACGATTTCATACTTGTAGGCGCGTCCGGCACCGATGTCGGGGACGAATATCTCCCAGATGCCGGTATCGACGCGGCGACGCATCACGTGACGGCGGCCGTCCCAGTCGTTGAAGTCGCCGACCACCGAGACGCGCTTCGCGTTGGGTGCCCAGACCGCAAAGTGGATGCCGACGGCGCCCTCGTGTTCGATCAGGTGCGCGCCGAGCTTGTCGAACAGCCGCAGATGCGAGCCCTCGGCGATGTAGTAGTCGTCCATCGGACCGAGCACCGGGCCGAAGGAATAGGCGTCGCCGACATCCCATTCGCCACCGGCGTTGCGGGCGCGGTAGCGCAGCGGCTGGCGCTTGCGGATCGAGACCCTGCCCTCGAAGAAACCGGCGTCGTGGCGGCGGACGAGTTCGCCGACCTTGCGCCCTGCCAGCGTGCGGGCAACGACCGTCTCGGCATGGGGAATGAAGCAGCGTGCGACAAATCCCGAGCCCGCGGCCTGGACGCCGAGAACGGCAAACGGATCGCCGTGCCGGCCGGCAACGATCGCCTTCACCGCGGCGATCGGCAAGCCCGCCTCCGTCCCGCCAACCGGTGCAGCGGTTCGCGCCGCGCTCATTCCTTCGCCCCCTCCCCCCTTGGACGCCTCCGCTAGGCGGGCACGTTCCACACGTCTTCCGCGTACTGGCGGATGGTGCGATCCGACGAGAACCAGCCCATGCGCGCCACATTGTGCACGGCCCTGGCGTACCAGTTCGGGCTGTCGCGCCACAGCACGTCGATGCCGCGCTGCGCCGCCGCGTAGGCGTCGAAATCGGCGGCCACCATGAACCAGTCATGGTCGTAGAGGCCATCGATCAGGGCGCGATAGCGATCCGGATCGTCGGGCGAGAATACGCCGGACGAGATCGCCGCCAGCGCCTGGCCGAGTTCCGGCGAGGATTCGATCACGGCGCGCGGGTTGTAACCGCCGGAGCGGCGGTCAGCGACCTCCTGGGCGGTCAGCCCGAAGATGACCATGTTCTCCGCACCGATATGTTCCTTCATCTCGACATTGGCGCCGTCGAGCGTGCCGATGGTCAGCGCCCCGTTCAGCGCAAACTTCATGTTGCCGGTACCCGACGCTTCCATGCCGGCGGTGGAGATCTGCTCCGACAAGTCGGCAGCCGGCATCATCACTTCGGCGAGGCTGACGTTGTAGTTCGGCATGAAGACGACCTTCAGCATGCCGCGGACCGAGGGATCGTGATTGACCACCCGCGCCACGTCGTTGATCAGCTTTATGATCAGCTTGGCGTTGTGATAGCTGGGCGCGGCCTTGCCGCCGAAGAACTTCACCCGCGACATCCAGTCCCGTTCGGGATGCGAGCGGATCTGGTCGTAGAGCGCCACTGTCTCGACGATGTTAAGCAGCTGGCGCTTGTACTCGTGGATGCGCTTGATCTGGATATCGAACAGCGCCGACGGATCGATGCGCAGGCCGAGACGCTCCGACACGATGTTGGCGAGACGCCTCTTGTTGTCGCGCTTGACTGCGGCGAAGCGTTCGCGGAACGCGGCGTCGTCGGCGAGCGCATCGAGGCCGGAAAGCCTGGTGATGTCGTCGAGGAAGGCGTCGCCGATCGCCTCGCGGGCGAGCGCGGTAAGGCCCGGATTGCACTGGAACAACCAGCGCCGCGGCGTGATACCGTTGGTCTTGTTGTTGATGCGTTCCGGATAGAGCCGGTGCAAATCTGAGAACACCGTCTCCTTCATCAGTCCGGTGTGCAGCGCCGAGACGCCGTTGACCTTGTGCGAGCCGACGAAGGCCAGATTGCCCATGCGCACGCGGCGGTCGCCGTCCTCGTGGATCAGCGAAATGCCACGGATCTGGTCGTCGGAAAAGCCTCCCGCACGCGCCTCGTGGAGAACCTGAGCGTTTATTGCGTAGATGATCTGCATATGCCGGGGCAGCAGCCGCTCGAAGAGCGGCACCGGCCAGCTCTCCAGCGCTTCCGGGAGGAGGGTGTGGTTCGTGTAGGCGAATGTGCGTTTCGTGAGGTCCCAGGCCGTGTCGAAATCGATCTCGTGGACGTCCATCAGCAGCCGCATCAGTTCGGCGATGGCAACAGCCGGGTGCGTGTCGTTCAGGTGGATCGCCGCCTTGTCGGGCAGGGAATACAGATCGCCATATTGGGAAAGGTGACGCTGGACAATGTCCTGGAGCGAGGCGGTGGTGAAGAAATATTCCTGCCGGAGGCGAAGCTCCTGTCCGGCCGCGGTGGCGTCGGCCGGGTAGAGCACGCGCGACAGCGCGTCGGCCTTGTTGCTCTCGCGGAGCGCGCCGATGTGGTCGCCCGCGTTGAAGGCCTCCAGCAGGATGGGGTCGATCGGCATGCCCGCCCACAGGCGCAGCGTGTTGACACGCTTGCCGCGCCAGCCGACGACGGGCGTGTCGTAAGGCACGGCGAGGACGCGTTCCTGCGGTTTCCAGACATGGTGCTCGAGGCGGCCGTCGCGGGCGGTGACCGACTGCACCGAGCCGCCGAAGCCGACCTCGAAGGAGCGCTCGCGGCGCTCGAAATCCCAAGGATTGCCGTGATCCAGCCAGTTTTCCGGCAGCTCGACCTGCCAGCCGTCGGCGATTTCCTGGCGGAACATGCCGTTCTTGTAGCGGATGCCGTAACCGTGGACGGGAATGTCGACGGTCGCCATGCTCTCCATGAAGCAGGCGGCGAGCCGCCCGAGGCCGCCATTGCCGAGCGCGGCGTCCGGCTCGAGCTCGGCGATCACGTCGAGGTCGACGCCCAGCGAGGCGAGCGCCGCCCGCATCTGGTCGAGCATGCCGATGTTGGAAAAGGAATCGCGCATCAGCCGCCCGACGAGGAACTCGAGAGACAGGTAGTAGACCCTCTTCGCGCGCTGTTCGTAGGCGTGCTTCGTCGAATCGATCCAGCGCTCGATGATGCGGTCGCGGACAACCTTGATCGCCGCCGTCAGCCAGTCGTAGGGCGTGGCAACGGTGGCGTCCTTGCCGCCGCGATAGGTCAGGCACCTGAGAATGTCGATGGCGAGGGTTTCGGTGTCGGTTTCGTGCAAGGAAGGCCTCGGAAGTTCGTTCGCAGTCGCGGGCTTCATGATCCCATCCAGAGTAGAGGGTCCGCCGGTCGCCCGGCCGCCTCGATGATCGAACTCCTCCCGAGAGGAAGCTAGCCGGAATTGGTCGGCAAATGCACGAAAAAACTGGCGACGCGGCAGGGCGCTGCCGCGTCGAGCCCGACGATCACGCGGCAAGCGCCTCGCGCGGCGCTTCCTTGGCGCCGGTCATGAAAGCCACCGCATCCGACATGGAGTACCGGTGCGGATCGATGACGCACAGCCGGCGGCCGAGTCGGTGGATGTGGATGCGGTCGGCGACCTCGAAGACGTGCGGCATGTTGTGGGAGATGAGCACGATCGGCAGGCCGCGTTTCTTCACGTCGAGGATGAGTTCGAGCACGCGGCGCGATTCCTTGACCCCGAGCGCGGCCGTCGGCTCGTCCATGATGACCACCTTCGAGCCGAAGGCGGCAGCGCGCGCCACGGCGACGCCCTGGCGCTGGCCGCCCGACAGCGTCTCCACCGCCTGCCCGATGTTCTGGATGGTCATCAGGCCGAGTTCGGTGAGCTTGTCGCGGGCCCGCTTCTCCATTGCTGGACGGTCGAGCATGCGCAGCCAGGAGCCGAGAATGCCTGGCCGCCGAATCTCGCGGCCAAGGAACATGTTGTCGGCGATCGACAGCGCCGGCGACAGGGCCAGATTCTGGTAGACCGTCTCGATGCCGGCGTCGCGCGCCTCCATCGGCGAGCGGAACTGGACGACCCGCCCTTCCAGCCTGATCTCGCCCTCGTCGGGGTTGATGGCGCCCGAGATGGCCTTGATCAGCGACGACTTGCCGGCGCCATTGTCGCCGATGACGGCGAGGATCTCGCCCGGATAGAGGTCGAAGTCGGCGTTGTCGAGCGCCGTGACCCGCCCGTAGCGCTTGACCAGGCCGCGGGCCGTGAGGATCGGTTCCATGGACATCAACCTGCTACCTTCCTGATCCACTGATCCACTGCGACGGCGATGATGATCAGCGCGCCGATCAGCAGATAGGTCCATTGCGGGTCGGTGCCGACGAGGCGCAGACCAAGTGAGAAGACGCCGACGATCAACGCACCGAACAGCATGCCGAGGATCGAGCCGCGCCCGCCGAAGAGCGATATGCCGCCGATGACCACCGCGGTGATCGATTCGATGTTGGCGAACTGGCCGGCCGTCGGCGAGACCGAGCCGAGCCGGCCGATGAGCGCCCAGCCCGCCAACGCGCAGATCAGGCCCGACAGCACGTAAACGGTAACCAGCATCCTGTTGACGCGCACGCCGGCGAGTTCGGCTGCGTCCGGGTCGTCGCCGATGGCATAGAGATGGCGACCCCAGGCGGTGTGGTTGAGCACGTACCAGAGCGCCAGGACCAGCAGCACCATGGCCACGACTCCATAGGTGAATACGGCGGAGCCGACGCGAAAGTTCTGGCCGAAGAACTGCAGGATCGGGGCCGCGGCCTCGATGTCCTGGGAACGGATAGTCTCGTTGGCCGAATAGAGGAAGTTTGCGGCCAACACGATCTGCCACATGCCGAGCGTGACGATGAAGGGCGGCAGCTTCATGAAGGCCACGAGCGCACCGTTGATCCAGCCGCACAGGGCGCCGCCGGCGAAACCGCACAGGATCGCCAGCGACGGCGGCAGGCCGTAGCGGAAGGTGAACTGCCCCATCACGACGGAAGAAAGCACCATGATGGCGCCGACGGAGAGGTCGATGCCCGCGGTCAGGATCACCAGCGTCTGCGCCGCGCCGACGATGCCGACGATGGCGACCTGCTGGAGGATCAGCGTCATGGTGAACGCCGAGAAGAACTTGCCGCCGACCATGATGCCGAACGCGAGCAGCGACAGGACGAGCACGATCAGCGGCACGGCCGCCGGATTGGAGTGCAGGAAGTGCTGCACGTGCTCGATGGGAGACCGCTTGTGGGCGTCGAAGCTCGCCACCCTGGTGTCGCTGCCGGAGAGAACGGTCTCGAACTCCTGCGGCCGCCGGCCCTGCGCCGTCGCGTCATTCATCCTGATTTCCTCCCGCGGGCGCCATGGCCCGTCGCACGGAGGGCGGAGCGCCGCCCTCCGTCGCGACAACAGTCTTACTGTCGTGCCTTCAGATCAACCCCAGCACCGCTCGAGGCCGGTCTTGACGTCGATCGATTCGACGCCCGCGACGGGCTTGTCGGTGACCAGGGCGACGCCCGTGTCGAAGAAATCCTTGCCCTCGGTCGGCTTCGGCTTCTCGCCGGTCTCGGCGAACTTCTTGATCGCCTCTATGCCGAGCGCGGCCATCAGCAGCGGATACTGCTGCGACGTGGCGCCGATGACACCGGCCTCGACGTTCCTGACACCCGGGCAGCCGCCGTCGACGGAAACGATCAAGACGTTCTTTTCCATGCCGACGGCCTTCAGTGCCTCGTAGGCGCCGGCAGCGGCCGGCTCGTTGATGGTGTGCACGACGTTGATGCCGGGATCCTTCTGCAGGAGGTTCTCCATCGCCTTGCGGCCGCCCTCCTCGTTGCCGTTGGTCACGTCGTGGCCGACAATGCGCGGATCGTCCTCGTCGCCGATCTTGCCCGGGTCCTTCGGATCGATGCCAAAGCCGATCATGAAACCCTGGTCACGGAGCACGTCGACCGACGGCTGCGAGGGGGCAAGATCGAGGAAGGCAACCCTGGCGTCCTTGGCCGCGTCGCCGAGCGTCGCGGCGGCCCATTGGCCGATCAGCTTTCCGGCCAGCAGGTTGTCCGTGGCGAAGGTGGCGTCGGCCGCGTCGGCAGGCTCAAGCGGCGTGTCGAGGGCGATGACGACGATACCGGCATCGCGCGCCCGCTTGACCGCCGGCACGATACCCTTGGTGTCGGACGCGGTGATGAGGATGCCCTTGGCGCCGTCGGCGATGCAGGTCTCGATCGCCGCGACCTGGCTCTCGGAATCGCCGTCGATCTTGCCGGCATAGCTCTTGAGCGAAATGCCGAGCTCGGCGGCCTTGGCGGTGGCGCCTTCCTTCATCTTGACGAAGAAGGGATTGGTATCGGTCTTGGTGATCAGGCAGGCGCCGATCTCGTCGGCCGAAGCCGGCGCGGCGAGCGCAACAAGGGCGGCCGCGGCTGCGCCGAATACGGTGTACTTGAGCGTGGTCTTGGTCACGATAGTCCTCCCGGTGGTGATGGTACCTGGCGGCCCTCGCCGCCGCAGACCCGGGGCATCTCATTCCCGGCGTCTGGGTGGACCAAACACCAACTCGATGCGGCTGTCAATAAATAAATCACTCTTAATTATTATTGACAGACTCGACGCGAACCCGCATTCTCGCGACAAAGGCCTCGGCTTGCGGAGGAGCGTCCATGGAGGCGGGACAGTTGCGGACCAGTGCGATAGCGCCGGGGGAAAGCCGCCTGCAACGCGGCACCAACCAGAGCGGCATGCGCGACTCCAACGAGCGACTGGTCCTGTCGCTGGTGCGCCGTCAGGGGGCATTGTCGAAGACCGACATCGCCAGGATGACCGGCCTTTCGGCGCAGACGGTATCCGTCATCATGCGCAAGCTGGAGGACGACGGCTTGCTCAGGCGCGGCGAACCGCAGCGTGGCAAGATCGGCCAACCCTCGGTTCCGATGTCGCTCGATCCGGAGGGTGCCTACTTCCTCGGCCTGAAGATCGGGCGCCGCAGTGCCGAACTGGTCCTGATCGATTTTCTCGGCAATGTGCGCGCCGCGCGCCAGCTTTCCTACCGCTATCCGGCTCCCCGCGACACCGTCGACTTCGTCACCGAGGGAATGGCCGCGATCCGCGCCGAGCTTACACCCCGACAGGACGGCCGGATCGCCGGTCTCGGCGTCGCCATGCCGTTCGAATTGTGGAACTGGGCCGATACGGCTGGAGCGCCGCGCGAGATCATGGATCAGTGGCGTCATTTCGACATCGGCGCGGAAATCCAGACACGCTGCGCCTTCCCGGTCTACCTGCAGAACGATGCGACATCGGCCTGCGGTGCCGAACTGGTGTTCGGCCGGGGCGGCGACGTCCGCGATTTCGTCTACTTCTATATCGGCGCCTTCGCCGGCGGCGGCGTGGTGCTCAACGGATCGCTCCATGCCGGGGCCACCGGCAACGCCGGGGCACTGGGTTCGATGCCGGTACCCGGTCCCGGCGGCAAGCCCATCCAGCTCATCGACGTCGCCTCGATCGCGGTTCTGGAAAAGGCGCTCAATGCCCGCGGCATCGACGGAGGGCAGCTGTGGACGTCGCCCGACGACTGGGGCGATGTCGGCGAGGAACTCGACCGCTGGATATCCCGCGCCGGCGCCGCGCTCGCCTATGCAATCGTCGCGGCCTCTTCCGTGATCGATTTCGAAGCGGCCATCATCGACGGCTGGATGCCTGTCGACGTGCGCCGGCGACTCGTTGCGGCAACCCTTGCCGCGACGGCGGATATCGATGTCGAAGGCCTCACCCTGCCCGAAATCCGGGAGGGAAGCGTCGGCCACCCGGCGCGCGCCCTCGGCGCCGCCAGCCTGCCGCTTTCCGACCGGTTCCTGCTCGGCTCCGGCCAGACGGCGAAGGCAGGCTGATCATGCTCATCGGCGTACCACCCCTTCTCGGCCCTGACCTTCTCGCCGTGCTGCGCGCCATGGGCCACGGCGACGAGATCGCCATCGTCGACGGCAACTACCCGGCGGCCGAGCACGCCAGGCGGCTGGTCCGCGCGGACGGGCTCGGGCTGCCTGAGGTTCTCGATGCAATGCTGCAGATCCTGCCGGTCGACGATTTCGTTCCGCACGCGCTGTTCCGCTCAACAGTCGGCGGCAAGCCCGACGCCCTCGACCCGGTCCACGAGGAGATGCTCGCCATCTGCGCGCGGCGTGCGCCGGGCTTCGCCGTGGTGCCGCTGGTCGGTGAGACCTTCTACAGCCGCGTCAGGGCCGCGCATGCCGTCGTCGCGACGAGCGAACCGCGGCTTTACGCCAACTTCATCGTCCGCAAGGGCGTGATACACCCCGAAGCGGAAAAGTAGGCATGATCCTTTGCTGCGGTGAAGCCCTGATCGACATGCTGCCGCGCACCAGCACGACCGGCGAGCCGGCGTTCGCGCCCTACCCGGGCGGGGCTGTCTTCAATTCGGCAATCGCCCTCGGTCGCCTCGGCGTGCCGACCGGATTCTTTTCCGGCCTGTCGTCGGACCTTTTCGGCGATCAGATCCGCCGGATGCTGGCCGAGAGCGGCGTCGGCACGAAACATGCCGCGCTTTCCGACCGCCCGACGACGCTCGCCTTCGTCCGCCTCCGGGACGGCCATGCGACCTACACATTCTACGACGAGAACACGGCAGGGAGGATGCTCGGGGAGAACGACCTGCCGAAGCTGGGCGACGACATCGACGCCATGCTGTTCGGCGCGATCAGCCTGATTGCCGAACCGTGCGGTTCCGCCTACGAGGCGCTGATGCGGCGCGAGCACCGTCGCCGCGTCGTCATGCTCGATCCAAACATCCGCCCGGGCTTCATTTCGGACCGTCCAGCGCATCTGGCGCGCATGCGCCGCATGATCGCGATGGCCGACATCGTGAAGCTGTCCGACGACGACCTTGCCTGGTTCGGCGAGGCGGGAGACGCCACCGAGATCGCGGGTCGCTGGCTCGAACGCGGGCCGAAACTGGTCATCGTCACCGGCGGCAGCAAGGGCGCGACGGCCTACGGTGCGGGCGGCTCGGTCAAGGTCGATTCGCTCAAGGTCGACGTCGTCGACACGGTCGGCGCGGGCGACACGTTCAACGCGGGCGTGCTCGCCTCCCTGCACGATCAGGGGCTTCTCTCGAAACCGGCCATCGCATCGCTCTCGCCAGATGCTGTCCGCGCAGCGCTGACGCTCGGCGCCAAGGCGGCCGCCGTGACGGTTTCCCGGGCGGGAGCCAACCCACCGTGGAGGCACGAACTCGCCTGACGGCAGCCTCCCTTCCCTTGCCGTTGAGCGGGAGCGCCACACGACATAGGGTGCGTCGCGCGATGCAGCGGCGCCGCGGGTGAAAGAGGAAGAGGGATGGCGGAACGCGTGCTGCTCACCGGCGCCGGCGGTTTCGTCGGCAGGGCGCTCGGGGAGAAACTCATCCGCGCCGGCTATGCCGTTCGCGCGGTGTCGCGGCGGCCCGAAACGCTCGCCGCGATCTACCACGACGTCGTCCCCCTGCCGGAAAGGGTGACGGACGAACGTGCCTGGGCGCCGCTACTCGCCCATGTCGACCATGTCGTCCATTGCGCCGGCATAGCCCATGCGACGGCGAGCATTCCGCGGGAAACCTACATGGCGGCAAATGCGGAACTGACAGGTGCGCTGGCCCGCGCCGCGGCGAAGATCATCGGCGGCCGCTTCGTCTTCGTCTCGTCGATTCGCGCCATGGCCGGACCGGTCGCGGACGCAATACTTCGCGATACCACGCCGCCTGAGCCGGTGGACGACTACGGCCGGTCGAAGCTGGAAGGCGAGCGGTTCGTGGCAGAAGCCTTCGCAGGCGGAGGGCGACATACGATTCTCCGCCCGGTGCTGATCTACGGACGGGGCGTCAAAGGGAACCTCTCCGCCCTGGCGCGGCTGGCGGCGCTGCCGGTCCCCCTGCCGATCGCCGGCCTCGCCGCAAAACGGTCGCTGCTCGACGTCGAGGCGCTGGCCGACGCGATCCTCCTGCTCCTCGAAGAGGACAGGCCCGCGACGGGGCCCTTCGTCGTTTGCGACAAGGCGCCGGTTTCCGTTGCCGAAGTCGTCGCGGCGATGCGCGAGGGCAGCGGCAGGGAACCCCTGCTGTTTGCCGTTCCGGACGCGCTGCTGGCCGCGCCGCTCCGCCTCGCCGGATGGGGCGAAGCCTGGCGACGGCTCAACGGGCCGCTGACGGCGCGGGCCGACGGACTGGAAAGGCTCGGCTGGGCACCGGTTTCCGACACGCGCGCGCGAATCGCGGCGTATGCGGCGCCGACGCGTCGCGGCTGAAGCGCGGATCGCGGACCGACCGTGTCGAAGCGGACGCCGGTCGCCGGACGGGCTCAGGTCGAACAGACGCGGAAGGAGGCGACGGCCCTGGCCGATCCGGTCAGGTCGACTTCGAAGGTCACGGGGCCGTCCTTGGCCTGGACGGTGATCCTGAGGACGCGCCCTCCCTCCATCGGTCCCACGACCTTCTCGATATCGGGCAACGGGATGTAGAGCGCATACCCTGACTTCTCCTGCTTTCCCGTGGCCTTCAGGCCGGTCCAGACCGCGAAGCCGGCGATCTCGACGGCCGTGTCCGGAAAGCTCGCGCCGTCCTCGTCGGAGAGCTTGTCGATGTTGAAAAGGCGGAACCGCGCAGCGGACGACATGTCGCCGCCGACGTCTCCCTTTCGGGTCGCCAGCAGGTTCACGCGCGGCGCGCCGGCCCGCTCGGGAGAGGTGATCTGGCAGGCGTAATTGGCCTCCCAGGCGCCGTCGGCGGCCAATGTCGGAAACGAAAGGCCCGCCGCGGCAACCGATACCGCAGCCATCAACCGTGTCGCAGCCATGATCTTCATCCGCTCAACTCCTTCCTGTGGTATCGGCCCGCGCCGTACCCTATCTAGCCGCTCAAGCCGTCGCGATCCATCCGCGGAGGGGAGTCCGAGCATATCGACGCCATGCCTTGTGGCACCCTTGCATCACGCGGGCCGATTGCCGCCGTGATGCGCCGCGTGATAGCGGTCGGCCGATGACGATCTTCATCCTGCTCTTCGGCAGCTTCGCGGTGACGGCGGGGCTTCTCGCCATCCTCGGCCGATCGCTGCCGGCCGGCTACCTGGCGGCGGCGGTCACGCCGCGCTCGAACCATGCCGGCCCCGCGCGGCAGATCGGCGGGCTTACCGCGGCGCCGGCCGCCATCGCGGTCGTGGCGGCGGCGACCTTTCTCGGCATCGTGGATGCGCGGTTCGCCTCGGGCGCCGTTGCCGGCGCCACCCTCCTGGCGGCGCTCGGCTTCGTCGACGACCGGCGCGACCTCGGGTCCGGAGCGAAGCTTGCCGGACAGTTCGCGGCGGTGCTTCTTCTGCTCTGGTTCGTCGCGCCGGACCTGCGCGTCCTTCCGGCGACGGTGCCGCTCTTCGCCGAACGGATTCTGCTCGCCGTCGGTCTCGTCTGGTGGGTCAACATGACAAACTTCATGGACGGGCTCGACCTGATGATGGTTGCCGGGATCGGCGTGCCGCACGCCGTCGTCGCACTTTCCGGAGCAGCCGGGCTCGTCGACGCCGCGCCGGCACTGCTTTCGGCGGCGATCGCGGGGGCCTTGTTCGGCTTCGCACCTTTCAACCTGCCGCCCGCGCGCATCTTCCTCGGTGACAGCGGCAGCCTGGCGCTCGGCCTGCTCTCTGGCGCGGTCGCGCTGCTGCTGGCAACGCGGTCGCCATGGGCAGCGCTCCTGCCCTTCGCCTTCTTCCTCGCCGACAGCGTCTCGACCGTCGTGTTGCGCAGCATCCGCGGCGAGAACATCCTCGCGGCCCATTCCGGCCATGCCTATCAGGTGGCGCGGCGCGCCGGGAGACCGATCCTCTCGATCGTCGCCGAAGTGGCCGCAATCGACGTCGTGGCGAGCGCGCTCGCCATCGCCGGCCTGCGCTGGGGGACACCCTACGATCTCGCCGCTTTCGTCGCCGGCGGCGGCCTCGCCGCAGCGAGCGTCATCGGCATGCGCCGCCGGGCGCGCGCGGCGAGAAACTGAGTCGCCGCTAGCGGCGGAACGCTTCCACGGCTTCGCCGACGTCCGCGACGAACCACGGATTGGCGAAGTCGACGTCGTCCGCCTGCCCGCGCTTGCCGTAGAGGAGCGGGCTGCCGTCCGGACGGCGGACGCGGCCGCCCGCAGCCCGCAGCACGGCG
>DUSC01000170.1 GCA_012842935.1 Hyphomicrobiales bacterium
CCGCATGCCGGCCGCCGTCGCTCAGATGTCGAAGGTGACGACGTGATCCATGGATTGCGACGGCAGCAGCTGGTCCATCTGCCGCGCCGGCTGATCGCAGCCGGTTTCGCCGACGACGCGCGCCGGTACGCCGGCGACCGTCTTGTTGCTGGGCACGGGCGACAGGACGACAGAGCCGGCCGCGATCTTGGCGCAATGGCCGACCTCGATATTGCCCAGAATCTTAGCGCCGGCGCCGATGAGGACGCCGTAGCGGATCTTCGGGTGGCGGTCGCCGCCGGCCTTGCCGGTGCCGCCGAGGGTGACGCCGTGCAGGATGGACACATTGTCCTCGATGACGGCGGTCTCGCCGACGACGAGGCCGGTCGCATGGTCGATGAAGATGCCCTTGCCCATCTTCGACGCAGGATTGATGTCGGTCTGGAACACCGCCGACGATCGGCTCTGCAGGTAGAGGGCGAAGTCCTTGCGGCCCTGGTTCCACAGCCAGTGCGCCAGCCGATGGGTCTGGATGGCATGGAAGCCCTTGAAATAGAGGACCGGCATGATGAAGCGGTCACAGGCCGGGTCGCGATCGTAATAAGCCTGGATGTCGACACGGACGATCGAGCTCCAGTCGGGCTCGTCGCGCATCATCGCCTTGAACGTGTGCTGGATGAGATCGGCGCCGATGTCCTGGTGGTCGAGGCGCTGGGCGATACGGTGGATCACCGCGTCCTCGAGCGATTCCTGGTTGAGAATCGTGGCGTAGAGAAACGCCGCGAGCAGCGGGTCGCGTTCGACCGCCTCCATCGCCTCGTCGCGGATCGCCCGCCAGATCGGGTCGACCGGCTGCAGTCTCGCCGTTCGTTGCGCATGGCTCTGGCTCATCGGACTCTCCCTGCCGGCCGCTCGGTCTTGAGCGAGGGCGGAACATACGGCAAAACCGGTTGCGATTGAATTGTATTTTCCTGAGCGTTCCGTGAAGTGGGATTTGACGATGGAATTTCAAGCCGGGATGGAAAACGAGCCGTTGACGGTCGTCTGCTCGGGCGGCATCGCCACGATCACGCTCAACCGTCCGGAGCGGCGCAATGCCATTACCCAGGCGATGTGGCACGAAATCGCCGTGCGCGTGCGGTCCTGCGCGGCCGACGACGCCAACCGCGTCATCGTGCTGCGCGGCGCCGGCAGCGACTTTTCCGCCGGCGCCGATATCTCGGAATTCTCCACGCTGCGCGCTGCGGGCGCGTCGGCCCGCACCTACGAAGCCGCCAATTCGGCTGCGTTCGCCGCCCTCCGCGAGGCAAGGCTGCCGGTGATCGCGGCCATCCGCGGCATCTGCTTCGGCGGCGGATTCGGCCTCGCGGCGGCCTGCGATCTCAGGATCGCCGCCGCCGACGCGCTCTTTTCCGTTCCCGCCGCGCGCCTCGGCCTCGCCTATCCGGCGGACGCCATGGCCGATATCGTCGGCGCCCTCGGCCAGCAGATGGCGAAGTACCTCACCTTTTCGGGCGCGCGGATCGACGCGGCGACCGCGCGCGAGGCGGGCTTTCTCCTCGACGTCGTGGAGCCGGACCGGCTCGAAAGCCGCGTCGCCGGTCTCGCCGCGGCGATCGCGGAAAATGCCCCGCTCTCGGTTAGGGCGTCCAAGGCATCCATCAGGGCGGCGGTCTCCGGCAAGACCGCCGACTTCGAACGCGCCCGGGAACTCGGCGACCTGACCTTCGACAGCGCCGACTACGCCGAAGGCCGCGCAGCCTTCCTGCAGAAGCGGCGACCCGCCTTCGAGGGACGGTAGTCCCGCCGTCTCGCCGCGCCGATCCCTAGAGCGGATGGCTTGCCAGGAAGTCGAGGACGCGCGCCTTGAAGGTCCTGTCGCCGACCGCCAGCATGTGATCGCGGCCCTCAATGGCGAAGGCCTCGGCGTTCGGCATCATCGCAGCGAGCGTCTCCGGCGAACCGCCGATGTCGTCCCTGGTGCCGACGGCGACCAGCGTCGGCTGGTAGATGCGATGCATCTCCGCTTCGGTGAGTTCCTGGCGCGATGTCGCGATACATGCCGCCAGCGCCCGCCGGTCGCTGCGTGTCTGGTCGGCGAAGGCGCGAAACGCCCGGCCGCGCGGATCGGTCACCGTCGCCGGATCTTCGGCGAGCAGAGCATCGGCGATCGGGCTCCAGTCGCCGACGCCGTCGACCATGCCGCTGCCGAGACCGCCGAACACCAGGGTCGCCACCATTGCGGGCTCCTCGAGGGCAAGGAACGCCGAGATGCGCGCGCCCATGGAGTAGCCCATCACATGGGCGCGCGCGATGCCCAAATGCCGCAACAGCGCCGCTGCGTCGCCGGCCATCCTGGCGGGGGCATAGTCGGACGGCTCGTAGCTCTTCGTCGACGCACCGTGCCCGCGATTGTCGATGGCGACGGCGCGGTATCCGGCGTCATTCAGGGTCTTTACCCAGCCCGGGGCGACCCAGTTGACGTGATGGGTCGAGGCGAAGCCGTGGATCAGAAGCACCGGATCGCCGGCGCCGCGGTCGAGAAAGGCGAGATCGAAACCGTCGTGGGTGAAGCGCTTCATCGGGGCCGACTAGCCGTCGTTGAGCGGACCGCTGCCAGCCGCCCCGGGATTGCCTTCGCCGGCGACACCGTCGATGACGGGATGGCGGACGCGGTCGCCTTCCTCGATGCCCAGTCGCGCGGCGATGCCCGCCTTGACCTCGAGGACGAACCGCACCGGCACGTCGGGCGAGATCGTCGCCATCGACAGCGGCTCCCCCCGGCGGATCGCGCGGATCCGCCCGTCCGGGCCGATGAAGATCAGGTCGAGCGCCAGGGGCGTGTCCTTCATCCAGAAGCCGACCTGCTGCGTTTCGCTGAAGACGAACAGCATGCCGTGATCGTCCTCCATGTGCTCGCGAAACATCAGCCCCTGCTGCCGCTCGCTTGGCTCGTCGGCGATCTCGACGGAGAACGACCGCTCGCCGTTGTCGGTAAGGACGACCAGCGGCGCCGGGTCGACGGTGAAGAGCCCGTCCTCGCCGCCGTGCGGGGCCGTCGGACGCAGGAGCGCGGAGCCCGCGACGGCGAGGAGCGCGACGGCGACAGCCGCCACAAACCAGTTCAATCGAGACATGATGACCCGTGCGTGCGCTGCTCAGTGCGAAATCGGCAGCGTACCCATATCAGGATGAATTTCGGCGGCCATAAGGCCCTTTTCGCCGCGGCCGAAGCGCACCAGGACCACCTGGCCGGGGCGAAGTTCGGTGATCCCGTAGCGGCGCAGCGTCTCCATGTGGATGAAGATGTCTTCCGTTCCCTCGCCGCGGGTCAGGAAGCCGAAACCCTTGGTGCGGTTGAACCATTTCACCAGCGCACGCTCCAGACCGCTCTCGGCGGTGACCGCCACGTGCGTTCGCGGCGCCTGCTGCTCCGCGGGATGGACCGCGGTCGAGACATCCATTGAGATGACGCGGAAGGCCTGGAGGCCGCGATCGCCCTGCCTGGCCAGGCAGACGACCCGGGCGCCTTCGAGTGCGGTCTGGAAACCGTCGCGGCGCAGGCAGGTGACATGAAGGAGGATGTCCCCGATGCCCGGCGTATCCGGCAGGATGAAGCCGAAACCCTTGGCAACATCGAACCACTTGATCGCGCCCGCCACCTCGAACAGTCCGAGGCCTTCCATGCTTTCGTCCCGGGTCGACGCCGTGTCGTTCGACGCGTCACGCCCCATGAAAGAGGCTTTCTCCCCCATCAGAACGCACCCTTTCCTCGATTACGCCGCCACTGATTCTCCCTCGCAGGATAACATTGCGCCGACGCTCATATGCAAGGCTCGGTTTCCGGTTTTTCACCGATTAGGACGGCAGAATGCCGGCCGTGATCCCGGCTTGCGGGTTGCCCGAGGCCCCACCTCCGACCTATGGTCTGAAACGCATTCCGACAGCCGGGAAGAAACATCATGCGCTACCTCCACACAATGGTCCGTATCACCGATATCGAGGCCTCCCTCGACTTCTATTGCCGCAAGCTCGGGCTCGAGGAAGTGCGCCGCTACGAGAACGAGAAGGGCCGCTTCACGCTGATCTTCCTCGCCGCGCCGAAGGACAAGGCCGCGTCCTCAGCATCGCGCGCCCCGGAGCTGGAACTCACCTACAACTGGGACCCGGAGGTCTACACGGGCGGCCGCAACTTCGGCCATCTCGCCTACAAGGTCGACAACATCTACGAAACCTGCCAGCGGCTGATGGACCTCGGCGTGACCATCAACCGCCCGCCGCGCGACGGCTACATGGCCTTCGTCCGCTCGCCCGACAACATCTCCATCGAACTCCTCCAGGAAGGCGAGGCCCTGCCGCCGCAGGAGCCGTGGCTGTCGATGCCCAACGTCGGCACCTGGTAGAACAGCGGGTCCCGCACCTTTGCCGGCTTGCGCTCCATCGGGAGCGTGATAACAGGTCTCCCAGCGACCGCTGGGGGACACTCATGAAGGATGTGCTCAAGGAACTCGAACGCCGCCGCGAAATGGCGCGCGCCGGCGGCGGCAGGGAACGGATCGAGGCCCAGCACCGGCGCGGCAAGCTGACCGCGCGGGAGCGCATCGGCATCTTCCTCGACGAGGGGTCGTTCGAGGAGTTCGACATGTTCGTCGAGCACCGCTCCACCGATTTCGGCATGGAGAAGACCAAGATCGCCGGCGACGGCGTGGTCACCGGCTGGGGCACCGTGAACGGCCGGACCGTCTTCGTCTTCGCCAAGGACTTCACCGTATTCGGCGGCTCGCTGTCGGAGGCGCACGCCGAGAAGGTGATGAAGGTCCAGGATATGGCGCTCAGGAACCGCGCGCCCATCGTCGGCATCTACGATGCCGGCGGGGCGCGCATCCAGGAGGGTGTCGCCGCGCTCGGCGGCTACGCCGAGATCTTCCAGCGCAACGTGCTGGCGTCCGGCGTGATCCCGCAGATTTCGGTGATCATGGGACCCTGTGCCGGCGGCGACGTCTATTCGCCGGCCATGACCGACTTCATCTTCATGGTGCGCGACACCTCCTACATGTTCGTCACCGGCCCCGACGTGGTGAAGACGGTGACCAACGAGACGGTGACGGCCGAGCAGCTCGGGGGCGCGTCGGTGCACACGACCCGGTCCTCGATCGCCGACGGCGCCTACGACAACGACGTCGAGGCGCTCCTGCAGATGCGCCGCCTGATCGACCTTCTGCCGGCGTCCAACACGGCCGAAATCCCGGAGATCGAGTGTTTCCAGTCCGCCGACGAGGCGGACTTCTCGCTCGATCGCCTGATTCCCGACAACGCCAACAAACCATACGACATCAAGGAACTGATCCTGAAGACCATCGACGAGGGCGACTTCTTCGAGATCCAGGCGGCTTTTGCCAGGAACATCGTCACCGGCTTCGGCCGCGTCGAGGGTCGCACGGTCGGTTTCGTGGCCAACCAGCCCATGGTGCTGGCCGGCGTGCTCGACTCGGACGCCTCGCGCAAGGCGGCCCGTTTCGTGCGCTTCTGCGACTGCTTCAACATCCCGATCGTCACCTTCGTCGACGTGCCCGGCTTCCTGCCCGGCACGACGCAGGAATATGGCGGCCTCATCAAGCACGGCGCCAAGCTGCTGTTCGCCTATGCCGAGGCCACGGTGCCGAAGGTCACCGTGATCACGCGCAAGGCCTTCGGCGGCGCCTACGACGTCATGGCGTCGAAACACCTGCGCGGCGACATGAACTACGCCTGGCCGACGGCGCAGATCGCCGTGATGGGCGCCAAGGGAGCCGTCGAGATCATCTACCGCAAGGATATCGCCGATCCGGAGAAGATCGCCGCACACACGAAGCGCTACGAGGACCGTTTTCTTTCACCTTTCGTCGCCGCCGAGCGCGGTTATGTCGACGAGGTGATCATGCCGCATTCGACGCGCCGCCGCGTTGCCCGGGCGCTACGGATGCTGCGCAACAAGGACCTCGAAAATCCCTGGAAGAAACACGACAACATCCCGCTGTGAGGCGGGAGGGCGAACGGCGGGCCCATTGCACGTCGTTCACTTCGTCAACAGCCAGGGCCGGCTCCAGACGCGGACGACCTGCCAGTTGCCGTTCTCGACGAACAGGCCGAAGGCGAGCCGCTCCTTCGCCCAGTCGCCGTCGCCGCCGAGCTTGCCGGCGAGCGCCCGATGGTCGCTCCAGCGGCGGCGCTGGCCCTCGATGAACGACAGGATCCCTTCCTCGAGATTGGCCTTCTGCGCGCCGAGCGCGGCAACGGCAGGAGCCGGTACGCCGAACAGCTGGCGCAATGCCGCGTGACTGACCAGTCGGACCTGTTCGAGATAGCGGTCGCGGACAGTGTCTTCCGACCGGCCGGCGAAGACGGCGAATTCCGTCAGCCTGCGGTGTATCCCGAGCGCGTCGAGCATGGGCGCGAAATGCGGCCCCATCGCGTGCTCGTCGAAATAGAGCGTCCCGCCGCAGGGTAGCTCCGACGGCGCACTGAGGATCGGATCGGCGCTGCGTTGGTCGACGCCATAATAGCCGGTCGTGCGGAACGCGGCATCGATGGAGTCCCACGGCCGCACGATCGCGGGGCCGCCGAGCGAGAACCCCTCCGGGATGAAGCGGTCGAGGTCACCCGGGGGCGTCGCAGCCTCCGCGGCCTGCCAGTTCCGCGGCAGGATGACGACGCGGTCCTCCATCGCGTTGCGCCGCGGCGGCTCACGTCTTGAGGAAGACGCGATTGAATTCGTCAAGATCGACGTAGAAGATCTTCGACATCTCGAGGATCATGTCGTCGCGCTTGACGCCGCGTGATCGCAGGATGCTGACGGCCGTCAGGATTTCCAGGGGTTCGGTCAGGCGCCGTTTGGCGCAGTCGTCGGTGGTAATGAGCATCTCGTTGTCCTCGCCCGTGAAGATGGGACTCGAACGGTACGACTGAATGCTACGAGGGCTGCGGCGGCTCTCCGCCGTCAATGCGCCGGTACAAGCGGTTTCCGCCCGAAGGGCCAACCGCGAACCACGAATCAGATACTCGAAAATCCTACCACGCTTTCAGGGCGGCGCGTTTCGTTGCCGCGATACCGGCTCCTGAGCGAGGCCGAATAAATGCCGTCAGACCGTGAGGAACCGCCGCACATCGGCGCGGTCGAGATCCTCGGCGGGACCGGTGTGGACGATCAGCCCGCGATCCATGATGTTGACCTCGTCGGCGAGATCCCGGCAGAAATCGAGGTACTGCTCGACGAGAAGCACGGCGATGCCGGCCCGGTCGCGCAGGTAGCGGATGGCGCGGCCGATGTCCTTGATGATCGACGGCTGGATACCTTCCGTCGGTTCGTCG
>DUSC01000171.1 GCA_012842935.1 Hyphomicrobiales bacterium
CATGACGCTGGAAACTATTGCGCCGATGGGCGATGATCCCGTCATCAGCCTGCCCGCAGTGGCATCCTGATCAAGCAGGCCCGCGCCGAACATCACGGTGACGATCAGCGCCAGCTACACCACTCGACGGGACAGCATCGCTCTGAATGTCTGCGTAGGAGAATTGGTACATTGTGATCCGTCTGCCGGTTCTGCTGCGTTCGGTTACAGGTAATCGAGGAGGCTGAGTTTCTGGATGCGGGCGGTCAGGGCATAGGACGTTTCGATCTGGGCGAGCAGGTTGTTCACGCGTGTCGACGCTTCATAGGGATCGACGCCCTGGAGGTCGCCGAGATTCGTCGTCATGATGTCCACCTGCATGGACAGCCGGTCGCTGGCGTTGCTGACGCGGGTCTGCACCAGGCCGACCTTCGCCTGGACGTTCTGGATATCGGAAATCGCCTCGGCGACCAGCGTGCGGGTCTTCTCCACCAGGGCCGTCTGCGCGTTCGCATTGAGCGGCGTGTTCAGGAGATCGGCGATAAGCGACGTCGCCATGGCCAGCTTGCGCATGCCCTGGGTGTTGGCGCTCACGGACGTCTCGGCGGTTTCGTTGAGCGCAATCCGGCTGGTGATCGTCTCGCCGGTGGCGTTGCTCCAGTTCGCCTCCCACTCCGGTCCGGTGAACATCGGCTCGACGATGTTGTCGAGGAATTCCGTCATCTGATCGGCAGTGATCGTCTCCGCGGCGGCGTCGGTCTGTGCGAAACCGAAGTGGGCCAGGAAGGCGGCGTCGAAGGCGGCCTTGTTCGGGGCGCCGTCGGCACCGTAGGCGTTGATCGGCTTCACGTCGGTATTGACGCCGGCGAAGATGTACTCGCCGTTGAGGCTGGTGTTGAGCACCGACGTCAGCGTCTCGAGGGCGTTGTTGCCGTTCGCCTGCAGGATCTGGCGTTCCGTGTCGCCGCTGCCGCCCACCGTCAGCGCGCTCAGGAACGTCTCGGCCTCGCTGGTGATGCGCGACAGCGCCTCCTGTGTAGCGTCCAGCCGGGTGGCGATCAGGCTGTTGGTGTCGATCATGCCGCTCAGTCGGTCGATGTCGCGATTGAGGGCGACCGCCTGGCCGGTTCGCGCGCCGAGCGCGACGCCGACATCGTTGAACTTGCCCGACGTCACCTCCGTCTGCGCCTTGGCAAGATCGCTCTGAAGACGCATCAGCTGGTAGCTGAGCGCCTTGGAGATTGCTTGGGAGGAGACGAAGGAGATCTTCATGGCCTACTGCACCGCCGCTAGGAGCGTCGACAGCATGTCGTCGACGGCGCTGATCAGTCGTGCAGACGCCTGGTAGGAGTGCTCGAGGTCGAGCAGCAGCGCCATCTCCTCATCGATGTTCACGCCCGTCTCGTTCGACAGCGCAGCGCTCGTGCGCAGCATGAGAGCGCTCTTGACCTCGGAAGCGTCGGTCGCCTGCTGTCGCGAAAGCTCGAGCCAGCTTATGGCGCTGCCGGCGAAGTCCGTGACGCTGGCATTGACGTCGAGGCCCGCGGCCGGATCGAAGGCGATCGGGGAATCGAGACGTTCGCTGTATTTGAACAGGAGTTCGGAATAGGAAGCGCCGCCCGACGCATTGGCGACATAGGCCGCTCCGTTGATGCCGCCGTCGCGCAGCAGGGTCACGTCGCCTCCGGCCGCGGTATCCACCGCCGGATTGACGGCGATGAGGCCGGCGAGGCCCGTGCTGATCGTGGCGTCTGCGGGGAGGTCGGGTCCCCCTGGCCAGGTGAAGAGGCCTGTCACGTCCGGCAGCAGGCCGGCGCCGCTCGGATCGGTCTCGGCGAATGAGACGATCAGTCCGCGGGCGATTTCGTCGAGCTGGCTCTGCATCGTGCCGGCGACCGTGTCGCGCAACTGCAGCATCGCGGCGAGGCTTCCGTCTGCGGACGTGTTGGCGCCCTGGCCCGGTCCCAGCGGGACCCCGTCGATCAGGATCG
Organism: Hyphomicrobiales bacterium; assembly: GCA_012842935.1. Classification (GTDB taxonomy): domain Bacteria; phylum Pseudomonadota; class Alphaproteobacteria; order Rhizobiales; family Rhizobiaceae; genus DUSC01. The sequence goes on from DUSC01000171.1 coordinate 1,971, forward strand.
CGTTTCCTGCCGTCGACGCCGAATAGGACTGGATCGGCGAGAACGTCACGCTGCGGGGCACGGTCTCGAAGAGGGTCACGCCGCTGGCGGTCGTGATGACCATGTCGTCGTTGGCGCGCGATATCGTCGAGATGGGGACGAGCTCGGCGATCTGCTTCAGCAGTGAATCGCGCTGGTCGAGGGCGTCGGAAGCGTCGGTACCCGCCTGGGTGGCATGGATGATGGTGTTGTTCGCGGCATGGAACTGCGACAGCAGATCGTTGAGACGGGCGACGGACACCGAAATGTCCTGATCGACCTGGCTGCGGAAGGTCTGGATCGCGTCGGTGCCGTCGTTCAGGGCGTTGGCGAGCTGGCGCGCCGCCTCGACGGTGTTTTCGGCGAGGTTCTCGTTCGAGGGCGTCGTGGCAAATGACTGCAGCGCTTCCTGCAGCTTGCCGATCAGCGTCGAGGCGGAACTGGCATTCTCCACGCCATTAACTTGGAGCGTGAGGTTGTCGATGCCCGTCAGCAGCGTCGACTGCGCGTTGTAGGACGACAGCGCCGCGAGATTGTTACGGAACAGGGCGGCGTTCGTCGCCCGCTGGATGGTGAGTGCTGTCGCGCCGGGCGAGGTGCTGACGAGAACCGCCGACCGCCGCGCGTAGTCCGCATTCTGCGCGTTGCTGATGTTCTGGGAAACGACACTGGTCTGCCGCGCTGTGTTGAGAAGCGATCGTTGCGCGATGCTCAGTGCGGACGTAAGCGACATTCTTATGCCTTCGGCGACATCTGCCTGTCCGTCACCGCTTCAGGTTCACCAGGACGTCGAGGAGGTCGGCGCCGGTCTGGAACACTTTCGAGTTCGCCGTGTAGTTGCGCTGGGCCTCGATCATCTCGGTCAGTTCCTGAGCGATGTCGACGTTTGAGGACTCGAGTGCGCCCGACACGACCGTGCCGAACCCGCTCTCGTTGGGGAAGCCGATGCGGACGTTGCCGGAATCTTCGCTCTGGGCATAGACGTTGCCGGGGAGAACCGTCAGCTGGTCGGGGCTGATCACGGTCGCGAGCGGAATGCGATAGAGCGGCTTGACTTGGCCGTTCTCGAACACCGCGGAGAGGATGCCGTCTTCGGAAATCTGGATGCTGTCGATGGCGCTGGGGCCGTTTCCGTTCACCGTCGCCTCATAGACGGCATATCCGCTGGCAAGCTGACTCATCGAACCGAGATCGAGTGCCAGCGTGTCGCCGTTCGGGATCGGGATGCTGATGTCGCCGCCACTGGTGAGCTGCCCGTTGGCGCTGCTGAAGGTCAGCGTCTGCGTGGCCAGTGCCGGAGCGGAATAGGGGAACGACGTCGTTCCGCCCGTCGCGGCGTCCGCCTTGTTGTAGACCGTGATCTCCCATTCGTTGTCGGCCGTCTTGGTGAAATAGACGTCGAGCATGACCTGGGAGCCGAGATTGTCGTATGCCACCAGCGAGGACTTCGCCGTGTAGGTCGACGTGGCGACGTTGTCGGAGGGGAGGTCTCCTGCGGCGACGATCTCGGCGGTCGAGGGCAGGTTGGCGGCGAAGGAGCCGAGGGTGGAGGGCAGCGCGATCTGGGCGGAATCCATCACCGAGATCACTTCCAGTCCGCCGAAGCCGTTGGCAGTCGCGCTCGGTGTGCCGTTGGCGTAGCTGTAGCCGGTCAGGTAGTAGCCGGCGGCGTTGACGAAACGGCCCTCGCCGTCCGGCACGAACGAGCCGGCTCGCGTCAGGTAGCTTGTGCCGCTCGCGTCCTGGACGATGAAGAAACCGTCGCCGTTGACCGCGAGATCCGTCACCGAGGTCGTGTAATTCAGCACGCCCTGCTGGGACACTTCGTAGCGCATGGCGGTCGTTATGCCGCCAGAATTGTAGCTGCCGGGCGCGTTCGGGATGATGAGGGTGGAGAACTCCGCCTTGGCCCGCTTGTAGCCGTTGGTGTTGGAGTTCGCGATGTTGTCGGCGACCGCCGACAGCCGGTTCGACTGGCCGTTCATGCCGGACACGCCGGTCCGCATCATCCCGGTAAGGCTCATGGTGAATAATCCTCAGATCCGCCGCAATCGGATGCCAGACTAGTTCCCGGGACTTGCGTGAAGCTGATTTGGCGAAGCATTTCGGCTGCCCTGTTCCCGCTTCGACTTTGCCGCCGTGAGGAATGCGGCGGTCGCCACGTCAGAGGTTGAGGCGATAGCCGAGGAAACGCTTCGAATCGATCGGATCGAACCCCAGCTTCTCGCGCAGTTTCTTGCGCAACTTGCTGATGTGGCTTTCGACGACGTTTTCCTCGACCTCCTCGTCGAAGATCCCGTAGATCGAGTTGAAGACCTGCGTCTTGGTCAGGCGGCGGCCGAGGTTGGCAGCCAGCAGCTCGAGGATGCGGCGTTCGCGCCGCGGAAGGGGCAGCGGTTCTCCGTTGATCTCGGGATCCCTGCCGTCCGAGAAGATGCGCATCGGCCCGATCTGCGAGTAGCTCGGCTCCTGCTGCTGGCGGCGACGGATCGCCGAGATCCGCGCGAGGATTTCCCGCGGGTGGACCGGCTTGCGTACGACGTCGTCGACGCCGGATTCGAAGAGGCGAAGCGTATTCTCGAGGGAGTGCTGTTCGCTCAGTGCGATCACCGGAGCGCTGGTGCGCTCGCGGATCATGCGGGGCGAGAAGTGACGGCTTTCGCACTCGCCGATGAGGAATGCGCCGACCGACTTCAGGTCGGCATCGGCGGCCGTGCTCACCCATTCGCCGAATTCATTGCCGCCAAAGCCGGTGCTGGCGATGCCTTCGCGCCCGAAAAGAGAGGAAAAACCTTCTTTTACGCCCTCACGCTCGTCCACTATCACGATCATCGGCCCGCCCTCCGAATCAGTTGTAGTCGTCGCCCGCGACAACGGGTATCCGCTGCCGGGAATCTTGGGAAACCGTCATTTCTTGTGAGTCAGTTCTTGGGAATCCGGCCGCTCACCCGCGTGACCGGAATCCGCTATGGCTCATAATTAGTTAGGCATGGTTAACAAATGGTTAACGGGCGCCCCGGGGAGACGCCGGGTGCAGACCGGATCGGGAGAAGGGCCGTCGATTCCCGTTCAGGCGGCGCAGAAATCGCGGGCGTTCTGCGTCCATTTGCCGAAACCGGTCGCCACCATGTTGGCGATGACCCGGCAGATGTAGCGTTTCTGCGCCGGGTCGTTGTCCGGTCCGGCGTGGTAGCGCGCGACCGCCATCGACCAGGTCTTGTGCTTGGCTTTCAGCCGCGCGAGGAAACGCGCCGCGTAGTCGACGTTGGCGCGCGGATCGAGCATCTCGGCCAAGCCCGAGAAATGCTCGGAATGGTAGTGGTGATTGATCTGCATGCAGCCGAGGTCGATGAGCTTGCTGCCGCGCTTCACCGCGGCCTTGAACTCGGCGATCGCCTCGGCGGGCGTGCTGGGAAAGACGGCGCGGCCCTCGATGTTCAGGGCGTAGGGTTGCAGGCTGCCCTTGCGGCCCGTCTCTGCCAGCCCCACCGCATAGAGGATGCCCTCGGGAACCCCGTAACGAGCCGAGGCCCGCAGGATCTCGGCTTCGCAGGCGTTGCCGCCCTCATTTGCCGCACCTCTAGATATAGACGCCGCCAGCGCTGCGAGTACCAGAAGCGTGGCTTTCGCCAATCGAACGCGTTTCCTGTCCATGATCGCGATCCGGTGAACTGTCGTTTCGGCTGCCGCCGGCGGGATTGCCCGAATGGCTGCTGCCGCCGGTGTCCTGCCCGGCGAAGGCCGGGGTTTCGGCGCCCACGCCGCCGCGGGCGGCGGCGTTGGACTGCGGCGCCTGGATCGTCACCTGGTCGACGGCGATGCCGTGCGTGCGCAGCGCCTTGATGATCGTGTCGCTTTCGTTCGAGAGCTTGTGGTGCGCTTCGATCGTGTCGACCTCTATTTCTATCGAGAGTTGTCCGCCGGCCATGCTCAATTTGGCCGTCACCTGCCCGAGTTCGTGCGGCCGCAGCTGAATCGTCAATGACCGGATGGTACCGCCGGGCGGCGTGTCGACATGGGCCGTCGTCACGACCTTCTGGAACGGTGCGGCGCCGTCCGAACTTGAAGCCAGTACCTGGACGATCTGTGTGGCGATGCTGGGCGGTTGTCCGGCCTGGGGCAGGGACGTCGGGAGGGGCGCGGCTCGCTCGGCGGTGGGGCCGGCCCCGTCCGGCCGTTCGCCCGGTCTTGGGGAACGGTCGCCTGCCTCGTCTGCGGCGGTCGCCCGCGCCACCGGAGTCGGCGCAACTTCTGCCGTGTCACCGGCTGCGGCGTCTGCAGTGCCCCGAACGGTTCCGGCCGGCGTCTCGCCGGCGGTCGTCCCGACCCTTGTTGGCGCGCTTCGACCCGCCGGCGCGGACATGAGATTCAGCCGGGAGAGCAGCGACATTGACGCACTCGCTGCGGAAGCGGCTTCGACGGGCGGCGGCGTTGCGGCAGACACGACCGTCGCCGGGGTATGGCGCAGCGTGTCAGACTGGGACCGGTCGATGGCGGGCAAAGCCTCCGACGCCAGGCGTGTATCCGTTCCCGGCCGTGCCGCCAAAGCATGTCGGGTGTCGGCCGTCTTCCGGGGATCGGCCGGACGCCGCGGTTCCGCGGGGGAGGGGGAGGAGGCGCCGTCCGCTGCCGCATTCGCCTGCGATGCCGTCGGTGTCCGAACCATCGCCGGCGTGCTCCCGGAGGCGCTGTCCGTTGCCGCAGTCGCCTGCGACGCCGGTCTGTACGGGACCTCCGGCTGCGCCCCGCTCGCGGCCGGCCCGCCGAAGGCCGCGCGGATGTCGTCGGAAGGCGTCCCGCCCGCCTCCCTCCCTTCGGGAAGGACGATCCGAAGAAAAGGCAGGAAGCCGGCCGTCACGTCGTGCGCTGTCCTGGTCCTCGTCTCATTGCCTTCCGCGTCGCCCGCCGCGAACGCCTCGCCCGCGATCGCCGGCGTTTCGGTCCCCCCGGTTTCCGCCGCCGGCACAGCGACGGGAGCGGCGTCGTGCAAGAGACGATCGAAGGCATCCTGTCCCCGCTCGATGCGCGCCTGGCTGCGCCCGTGCGGACCGGGTGCGGCTTTGCTGTCGTGCCGGACCATGGACGGCGTGGCGTTCATTCTGCGTCCTTTTCGAGCAGTTCGTCGATATCCTGGAGCGTCTTGCGCGTCGAGCTGACGATGTCGTCGAGCGATGGTTCTGCCGCCGTCGCTTCCGCGCCTGCCGTCGGTGCCGGCTGGGCCGGTGCCGCAGCGGGCGGGGCCGCGCCCTCGGCGTTCTGTGCGGCTC
>DUSC01000172.1 GCA_012842935.1 Hyphomicrobiales bacterium
TCAGAAAGGCCGCCGAGCGCACCGTCGACGGCCTCTGGAACGCCATCGGCCGCATCATCGACCTCTTCACCCCGGCAGAATGCCGAAACTACTTCGCTGCCGCAGGTTACGATGCAACGTGATGGGATTCGGCTCTAGCCGCGCCTGGCCACCGCTTCGGGATCGTTCTCGAGCAGGATCGGCTTGCCGTGCGGTGTCGCGCGCGCGGCGCGATGCCATGCCTGCGTCAGATCGTCGATCTCGAACGCCGCAGCCACGCCCTTCGCCGCCAGCATGCGCTCGAGCGCGCGGAGCCAGCAGTGAAAGTAGTCGCTGCCGTCGGCGGCTACACCGGGCGCCTTCGGTTCGCCGGACAGGGTATGCGCCCACTCGTCCCAGGAGAACAGGCCGCGCTCATGAAGCGCCACGACCATGGCGAAAGCCTGTGCCTGCCACGGTTCGGCGAAGACGGGACCGTCTGAGTCTCGGGGAAGGCCGGGAGAGACCCGCGCCGCGTCATGCCGGCTCAAGATAGCTCTCCCAGGCATCGACGCTGACCGAAAGCGTCGGGTCCGAGCCGTCGCCCCAAAGGTCGCGGCCGGCGAAGACGACCGTGTAGACCCATTCCGGGTTCTCACCCCTGCCGTGCGCGTTCGTGTCGGGGAGGACGAAGCCGCCGCGCACAGCGTCGACCACGCCAACATGGCCGCGTACGTAGCGCGGCAGCCGTGTGTGGCCGACGGGATGCATGTTGCGCGCCCTCACCCGGTCGCCGGCGGCGAATTTCGGCGGAGTCGATACCGGCCGGTCGCAGGGTCCGCCGCGGGAGAGCACGGCCGGCACGTCGGCCGCCTTCAGCACTCGCTTCGGCGTCGCGCCGGGGCCATGCACCGCGCCGTCGCGCAGTTCGGCGCGGTCGACGAAGCCGTGGCGCACCAGAAGCGTCTCCAGCGCCTTGATCCAGATCTCGTAGTAGCTCGAGGAATAGTAGTCTGCCGGGTGCAGGCTTTCGCGGGCGTGCCGGCTCTCGTCGAGGGTCCAGGCGCCCATGGCGCCGGCGCAGAGCGTGACGCCCAGCGCGCGCTTCTCCCATTCGGCGTGGAAATAGGGTTCGTCCTTTTCCGGCGCGACCGGGCCGAAGCCCATCTGGCCGCCGAGATCCTGAGGTCCGTTCATGCCGCCTCCGGCTCGCGCGCCAGGCCGGTGCCGATCATCGAATCGCGGGTCACCAGCGCGGCCAGTTGTTCCTCGTTCCAGCCCTCCGTTCCGGCCGGCCGCTCGGGGACGACGAGGTATCGCAGCTCGGCGGTCGAATCCCAGACGCGGATCGCCTTGTCCGCCGGCAGCTCGACGCCGAACTCGGCGAGTACGCCGCGCGGATCGATCACGGCCCGGCTGCGGTAAGGCGGCGCCTTGTACCAGACCGGCGGCAGGCCGAGCACCGACCACGGGTAGCAGGAGCACAGCGTGCAGACGACCATGTTGTGCGTATCGGGCGTGTTGAAGACAGCCTGCATGTGCTCGCCCTGGCGGCCGGCATAGCCGAGCGAGGCGATCGCGGCGGTGGCATCGCGCCGCAGCCAGTCGGCGAAGACAGGATCGCTCCACGCCTTGGCGACGACACGGGCGCCGTTCCTCGGACCGACCTTGGTCTCGTAGGTGTCGACGATGACGTCGATTGCCGCCGGGTCGACCAGGCCCCTGCGCGTCAGGATCGTCTCCAGCGCGCGCACCCGCGCCGCCATCGGATCGAGCTCGTTGTCGTGATCATGATGATGATGACCATGGTCGTGGTCATGGCCGTGGTCGTGGTCGTGGTCGTGGTCGTGGTCGTGGTCGTGGATCGTCATGGTGGCGAAACTAGTTCCGCAAGGCCCTGCCCGCAAGGCATGGTCGCCAGGCAAGCACGGGCCAGAGCGTCGCCCCGGCAACGATCTCGTTGAGCCGAACCACTCGAGTCGCACCGCGGCCGAGAGGACGAAGAGCAGCGTCGTGGCGGTGTGCCGAATCAGGCCTCGGTCGGGACGCTCGGCAGATCTGCCGCGACAATGGCCACGGCGAGCCGCGGGTCCGGCTGGAGCGGCGCATCCGGCCGGTACAGGCGGCCATGGCCGCCACCCGCCATTTCACATCCCCTGCGGGCCGCGGTTCATGGCGGCGACGCCCGTGCGACAGATCTCGACCAGGCCGAGCGGCTTCATGATGGCGATGAACTGGTCGATCTTCGAGCCCTTGCCGGTGATCTCGAAGATGAAGTGTTCCGTGTTGGCGTCGATCACCTTGGCGCGGAAGGCGTCGGCGAGCCGCAGCGCCTCGACGCGCGCGTCGCCCTTGCCGGTAACCTTGACCAGCGCCAGTTCGCGCTCGATCGGCGTGCCGTTGCCCATCTCGTCGGCGACGACGGTCAGGTCGACGACGCGGTGGACCGGCACGATGCGCTCGAGCTGGTGCTTGATCTGTTCGAGCACATGCGGCGTGCCGCGCGTCACGATGGTGATGCGCGACAGGTGCTTCTCGTGCTCGGTCTCGGAGACGGTCAGGCTCTCGATGTTGTAGCCGCGCCCGGAGAACAGGCCGATGACGCGGGCGAGCACGCCCGGCTCGTTGTCGACCAGAACCGAGAGCGTATGCTTTTCGGGCTTTTCGGTCTCCTTGGCGATGAAGTAGGCGGAACCGGTGGGCTGGAGCTGGGCGTTCATGATTTGATTCTCGATCTCAGCAGGTCGGCGCAATGGGTTGAAGTCGGTGCGCTTTCGCGCGACTAGACCAGTTCCCTGCCCTTCGCGTCGATGGCGTTGGCCACCGCTTCGTCGGTCGCCTCGTCGGGGAGCAGCATCTCGTTGTGCGCCTTGCCCGACGGGATCATCGGGAAACAGTTCGCGAGGTTGGCGACGCGGCAGTCGAACAGCACCGGCTTCTTCACGTCGATCATCTCCTGGATGGCGGCGTCGAGGTCGCCCGGCCTCTCGCAGCGGATGCCGTGGGCACCGAAGGCCTGCGCCATCAGCACGAAGTCGGGCATCGCCTCGGTGTAGGAGTGCGACAGCCGGTTGCCGTGCAGGAGCTGCTGCCACTGGCGCACCATGCCCATGTACTGGTTGTTGAGGATGAAAACCTTGATCGGCGCCTCGTATTGCACGGCCGTCGACATTTCCTGCATGGTCATCTGCACCGAGGCGTCGCCTGCGATGTCGATCACCAGCGCATCGGGATGGGCGATCTGCACGCCGAGCGCGGCCGGCAGGCCGTAGCCCATCGTGCCCAGGCCGCCGGAGGTCATCCAGCGGTTCGGCTTCTCGAAGCCGTAGTGCTGGGCCGCCCACATCTGGTGCTGGCCGACCTCGGTGGTGATGTAGGTGTCGCGGTTCCTGGTCAGTTCGAAGAGGCGCTGGATCGCAAATTGCGGCATGATGACGTCGTCGCTCGGCCGGAAGGCGAGCGAGTCGCGCGCGCGCCAGCGGGCGATCTGCTCCCACCACGGGTAGAGTGCCTTCTTGTCGGCCTTGGCGGTCGCCCGCCACAGCCGCACCATGTCCTCCAGCACGCGGCCGACGTCGCCCTGGATCGGGACGTCGACACGCACGTTCTTGTTCAGCGACGACGGGTCGATGTCGATGTGGATCTTCTTCGAGTTCGGCGAGAACGCGTTGAGCCGGCCGGTGATGCGGTCGTCGAAGCGCGCGCCGAGGCAGACCATCACGTCGCAGTCGTGCATCGCCATGTTGGCTTCGTAAGTGCCGTGCATGCCGAGCATGCCGAGCCAGTTCTTGCCCGACGCCGGATAGGCGCCGAGCCCCATCAGCGTCGACGTGATCGGGAAGCCGGTCAGATCGACCAGTTCGCGCAGCAGGTGGCTGGCCTCCGGCCCCGAATTCACCACCCCGCCGCCCGAATAGATGATCGGCCGCCTGGCTTCGGCCATCAGGGCGACCGCCGCCTTCACCTTGTCGAGATCGCCCTGGATCTTCGGCTGGTAGGAGGTGCGCGGCGCCGTCTGCGGGGGCGTGTACATGCCCTTGGCGAACTGGACGTCCTTCGGAATGTCGACGACCACCGGGCCGGGCCGGCCGGTCGTGGCGATGTGGAACGCCTCGTGCAGGATGCCGGCGAGTTCGTTGACGTCCTTGACCAGCCAGTTGTGCTTCGTGCACGGCCGCGTGATGCCGACCGTGTCGCACTCCTGGAAGGCGTCGGAGCCGATCAGGGTGGTCGGAACCTGTCCGGTGATGCAGACCAGCGGGATCGAGTCCATCAGCGCGTCCTGAAGCGGGGTCACCGCGTTCGTCGCCCCGGGACCGGACGTCACCAGCATGACGCCCGCCTTGCCGGTCGAGCGCGCATAGCCTTCCGCCGCGTGTCCGGCGCCCTGCTCGTGGCGGACCAGAATGTGCTGGATGTCGTCCTGCTGGAACAGTTCGTCGTAGATCGGAAGAACGGCGCCGCCCGGATAGCCGAAAATGTGACGGACGCCGTTGTCCTTCAGCGCCTGTACCACCATTTCGGCGCCGCTCATCTCGCGCCGGCCGCCGCTGCTGTGCACCTTGTTCATTGGCTCTGTCCCGTCTGCTCGGCGTTCGTCGCCGTTTCCTGCTCGTTTAGTCGTGTGTGGCGCAATAAAAAAGGCCCCCGAGGGAGCCTTCGTTCGGCGCATGGGTGGATTTCGCCCGGCGGTCACACCGCCTTGCCCACGCGCCTTCCTCCTACGAGAATGAGGTTCTTGTTCATCGGCGCGAACGTTAATGGCGGACCGCCCGGCAAGTCAACCGCTTTGTGCGGCGCCGGAAGGGGGCACGGTCCGGCGCCGCGCCGGCGCCTGACCGTATCCGCGGCAAGAGGACGCGACGCCGGCGGACGATCGCCGACCCCTCCGGCGTATCGGGGGCGATGATCGGCTTCGCACGGGGAATTGGCGAAGACTTTTCGTGAAATGCTTCACTTCCTCTCAACCATTCCGCCACACCCGACCTTAACGCCGTTCGGCTAAGGTCCTTGGCGCATTGGGGAATCCGGGGACGAAGTGCCGATGTTTGTGGACCGCGGCGACAAGAGCGGAGAAGCCACGACGCAGGAGCGTCGCGACGCAGCGCAGAACGACAAGCGCATTCTCGGCCACGTCGTTCGCTGCGACGGCGCGCGCGCCACGATCGCCGCCTTCGCCGACGGCGCCGACGGCGAGGTGACCGGGCTTTGGACCGTCGGCCGCCTCATCTCCATCAACCTCGGTCACACGCGCACCGTGGGCCTCGTTTACGAGATCGGCAAATCGGACCGCTTCTGGAACCATGACGCCCAGAATCCGATCGAGGTCAGCGTCGAACTCATCGGCGAAGTCCGCGACGGGCCCGAGGGACCCTTCTTCGATCGCGGCATCACCGTCTATCCCCATATCGGCGCGATCTCGCACCGCATCCGCGCCCGCGACCTCGGTGCGATCTACGATCTCGCCGGCCGCAAGGCGATCACCGTCGGCAAGCTGTCGCAGGACGAAACGGTCGACGCCTGCGTCGCCATCGACGACACGCTCAACCGCCACTTCGCCGTCGTCGGCACCACCGGCGTCGGCAAGTCGACGGCCGTGTCGCTGCTCGTGCGCAAGGCGCTGGAGGCGCGGCCGAACCTGCGCGTGCTCATCCTCGATCCGCACAACGAGTTCGCCTCCTCGCTGCCCGACGTCTCGATCCGCATCGACACCTCGACGCTCGAACTCCCTTTCTGGATGTTCCGGCTTGAGGAATTTGCCGAGGTCGTCTACCGCGGCCGCGAGACGGTCGCCGAGGAGATCGACATCCTGCGCGATCTGATCCCGGTGGCAAAACACCAGTATCGGAACCCCGGCGGCGGCATCTACGTCCGCCGCGGCGGCGACGCGCTGACCGCCGACACGCCGATTCCCTATCGTATGGCGGACCTGCTGAAGCTCATCGACGAGCGCATGGGCCTGCTCGAAAGCAAGAACGACCGGCCGACCTATCGCGCCCTCAAGGTCCGCCTGGAGGCTGCGCTCAACGATCCGCGCTACCGCTTCATGTTCCACTCGCGGCTGATCGAGGACACGATCCACGAGACCGTCGGCAAGATTTTCCGACTGCCCCTCGACGGCCGGCCGGTCACCTGTTTCGAGATGGCCGGGCTTCCGTCGGAAGTGGTCAACTCGGTCTGCTCGGTTCTGGCCCGCCTCGCCTTCGACCTCGCCCTGTGGAGCGAAGGCAAGCTCAAGCTGCTCGTGCTCTGCGAGGAAGCGCACCGCTACATGCCGGCCGACCAGCGGCTCGGCTTTGCGCCGACCCGGCACGCCTTGTCGCGCATCGCCAAGGAAGGGCGAAAGTACGGCTGCTATCTCGGCGTCGTCACCCAGCGCCCCGGTGAGCTGGATCCGACCATCCTCTCGCAATGCTCGACCGTCTTTGCCATGCGCCTGGCCAACGAGCACGACCAGGCCATCATCCGCTCCGCAATCGCCGATTCGTCCGCCTCCACCCTGTCGTTCCTGTCGTCCATGGGCCAGCGCGAGGCCATCGCCTTCGGCGAAGGCGTCGCCACGACGATGCGCATGAAGTTCGAGAAGATCGACAACGCCCTGCTTCCCGGTTCCAAGACGCGCCGGGCCGCGTTCGACGAGGGCGTCGTTGACGATGCCGATCTCGTCGAGATCGTCGAGCGCCTGCGCAACGTGCAGAAGACGACCACCGGCACCGCCTTCGCCGAACCGGTCAGCGGAGCGCTCCAGCCCGGCGATCCCGGCTACCGCAGGCCCGAACCGTCGCCTGCGCCTCGCCGCCCGGTACACGATCAGGACGATATCAATTTCGGCTATGGGCTGAAGCCCGGCCGCTTCGGCTCTCGGAGTTGACGACGGGATTGACAGGGAGACGGCCGCTCCGGGTGGAAAATGGCGCGTTGCGCCCATCTGGGACGTCAGGCTGACCGATGCAGTCGCCCGAAGTGGTGAACACCGGGACGGTGCGAAGCGTTCTTTAGCCGTCCCTCAATGCCGTCTTCAGGCGTGGCGTGGCGAAGTCAACGAACGCTTGCAGTTTCTGCGGGACGTTTCCCCAAGGTTGATAGACCAGACTGACCGGCCAGCGGGCTGGCTCGAACCTCTCGAGCGCAATGGCGAGCCGTCCCGCAGCGACCGCGTCCGCGATCTGATAGGAAAGCACACGTGTCACGCCCAGCCCCGAAATGGCGGCGTCGATCGCCGCTTCGGCCGAATTGACGACCAGCCGGGAGCGGATCGGCACTCTCTTCCGGGATTTGCCCGTTCCGAAGGTCCAGCTCGTGGGCGATGTCAGGTTCTCAAAAGTGATGCAGTCGTGGGCGGCAAGCTGCTCGGGACGTTCCGGCAGCGACCGCCGCGCAAAGTAGTCCGGGCTTCCGCACAAAACGCGGCGAATTTCACCTACGCGCCGGGCAAGGAGACTACTGTCGGGCAACTCGCCGATCCGCACGGCGAGATCGAACTTCTCCTCCAGCAGACTGACCACACGGTCGAGCTGCACCAGTCGGATATCGATATCGGGATAGACCCTCAGGAACTCTAGGATGATTGGGAGGACATGCAGCCGGCCAAACACCACCGGTGCCGTGATCGCGAGATCTCCTTTCGGTGCGCTGAACTCGCCAGAGGCTGCGCGTTCCGCCTCGGCCACATCCTCGACGATGCGCCGGCAGGCGGCGACATAAGCCTGGCCGGTGTCGGTCAGGGAAAGACCACGGTTGGATCGATTGAAGAGACGGGTGGAAAGCCGGGCCTCCAAGTCGGAGACCTTCCGGCTGACGGTGGCGAGCGGCAGGCCTAGCTTGCGGGCGCCCGCGGAGAGGCTGCCAGCGTCGACGACGCCCAGAAGGATCGACATGGCCTCGAGACGGTCCGACATGCTTCCATTTTCCGAGAGGAAACATTCCAGAAATGCATGGTACGTCCAAAACGTGGAAGACGATACCCTTCTCTGGCTCGGGTGAACCCGTCACGCAAGAAAGGATGCCATCATGTCCCTTATCCCCATCCCGGCAACAATCGAAGCCGCGCCGACCGCCTCCCGGCCGCTACTCCTTGAGGTGAAGAAGCAACTCGGTGTGGTGCCGAACCTGTTCCGGCTCGTCGCCAACAGCGCAGCCGCTCTCCAGGGCTACCTCGCGCTTTCTGGCGCCCTGAGCAAGGGAGCCCTCCATGCTCCGACACGCGAACGCATCGCGCTGGCGGTCGCGGAGATCAACGGCTGCGACTATTGCCTTTCCGCTCACATCTACCTCGGCAGGAACCTGGCGAAACTCGACGAGGCGGAGATGACCGCCAACCGCAGTGGCGCTTCCAACGATCGGATGGCGGATGCAGCCGTCCGTTTCGCGGCCAAAGTGGCGCGGGAGCGCGGCCATGTCAGCGCGGAGGATGTCGAGGCCGTCCGGTCGGCCGGCTACGAAGATGCTCAGATCGTCGAAATCGTTCTCCACGTCGCGCTGAACACATGGACGAACTATATCAATGAAGTCGCGAAGACAGACATCGACTTCCCCGTCGTCACAACCAAGAATGTTGCCGCCTGAGCGAAGGCCTCTGCATCGGCGGTGGCGTTCGCGCACCGCCCATCAGCCCGTTCAATCGCGTCCTGCCCGCTTCAGGCACACACGCGGTTGCGGCCGCGGCGTTTCGCCTCGTAGAGCATGCGGTCGGCGCGGCGGAAGAAGTCTTCTGCCGTCTCCGTGCCGTCCCAAACCGCGAGGCCGACGCTGGCCGTGACCTTCAGCCGGACGTTGCCGGACGTGACCGGCATCGTCGCGATTGCCTTGCGGATCCGTTCCGCGAGCTTCACCAGACGGTCGTTGTCGAGGTTCGGCGCCACCACGGCGAATTCCTCGCCGCCGAGTCTGGCCACGACGTCGTGATATCGGGTAAGCGCCTTCAGGCATTCGGCGACCGCCCGCAACACCTCGTCGCCCATGTCGTGACCATGCGTGTCGTTGACCTGCTTGAAATGGTCGAGGTCGAGGATCATCAGTCCCACCGGCTTGTCGATCCGGCGGAATTCCTCGAGATACTCCTTCAGCGCATCGTCGAAATAGCGCCGGTTCTGCATGCCGGTAAGCCCGTCGGTCAGCGCAGCCTGCTCCAGCGTCTGCGATCTGGCGCTGAGCGATGCCGTCATGGCGCGCAGCTTTCCCTCTTCCCGCGTCTGGCGCCGGATCATCGGGTAGATGAAGAAGATGCTGAAGAACAGGGCGATACCCAGCAGCAGCCCGGCCGACAGGAGCAGCTTGGCGATGTCGCGGATCTGCGCGACGCGATCGTCCTGGGTGAGCGCCTCGGCCGCGGGCGCGAGCATCGCGAAGGTCTGGTACATGAGCGCGCCCAGCGCGATGAGAACGGCAATGATGACGAACAACGCCGTTTCCGATTTGTGGAAGCGCATCTGCAACTCGCTGGTGACACCCATGCCGTTATGGCATCAACCGCCTTACGGATGGTTAATCGGGGACAACTTATGCGCGAATATGACGTAAAGGTAAGGTTGCCCGGCGGGCCGGAAGGGCGCTCTGTCACGGACGCTCGCCGGGGCCGATTCGCCGCCATTGCGGGCCGAGTTGGTTGCGGAACCAGGTCGACTGCCGCTTCGCGTACTGTCTGGTTGCCGCTTTCGCTCTCGTGATCGCCTCGGCGAGGTCGATGTGTCCCGCCAGCGCCGCCTCGAGTTCGCGCAGGCCGATTGCCTTCGTCGCCGGCAGCGACCTGTCAAGGCCGAGCGCGACGAAGGCGCGTACCTCGTCGAGGGCGCCCTCCTCCACCATCCGGTCGAGACGCCGCTCGATCCGGGCGACGAGATCGGCGCGGTCGGGCTCGATGACGAAGAGACGCGCGGCGGCGCGGTCGACGAGCGGACGGCCCCTTCGCGCCTGCCAGACGCGAATCGAACGGCCTGACGAATCGAGGACTTCCAGCGCGCGAACGATCCGTTGGCGGTCGGCCGGCCGCAGAATGGCCGCGCTCTCCGGGTCCCTTTCCGAAAGCAGGGCATGAAGCCGCTCCGGCCCCTCTTCGGCGAGCCGACGCCGCCACCGGTCACGGACTTCGTCGGGAACGGCGGGTATCTCCGAGAGGCCCTCGGTGAGCGCGCGGAAATAGAGCCCGGTGCCGCCGGCGAAGATCGCCGGCCTGCCGGCCAGTTCCGCGGCAAGCGCCTCGACGTCGCGCAGCCAGGCGCCCGTCGAATAGGCTATGCCCGGATGGACGTGGCCGTAGAGCCGATGCGGCACACGGGCCAGGTCGTCGCCGCGCGGCCGCGCCGTCAGCACTTCGAGCACTGAATAGACCTGCATGCTGTCCGCGTTGACGACGACGCCGCCCAGGCGCTCCGCAAGATCGAGCGCCAGAGCCGACTTGCCGCTCGCGGTCGGCCCCGCTATCAGGATCGCGTTCTTCAAGGCCCGTTCGGCCTCTCCCTTCGCGGATCGATTCA
>DUSC01000173.1 GCA_012842935.1 Hyphomicrobiales bacterium
CCTTCGCCCAGATCGAGGCGCGCGTGGGCGCGAAGGTCGTGCGCGGGGCGCCCGGTCTCTGGGCGCGGCTGCGCGAACGGGTGCAGGCGTTCTTTGCGGCGCAGGTCTGAGCGGCGGATTTTCGTATACCGTCGCATACCATCTTTCCCCGCCCGGCGATTTCCGCTATCAGGCGCTGCAGCGAATCCAGCGGAGAAGGCCCATGTCGAAGATCAAGGTAGCCAACCCCATCGTCGAGATGGACGGGGACGAGATGACCCGGATCATCTGGGACTTCATCAAGAAGAAGCTGATCCTGCCCTATCTGGACATCGACCTGCTCTACTACGACCTCGGCATCGAGAACCGCGACGCGACCAACGACCAGGTCACCATCGATTCGGCCGAGATGACCAAGAAGGTGGGCGTGGCGGTGAAATGCGCCACCATCACCCCCGACGAGGCCCGGGTGAAGGAATTCAATCTCAAGGAGATGTGGAAAAGCCCGAACGGCACCATCCGCAACATCCTCGGCGGCGTCATCTTCCGCGAGCCGATCGTCTGCAAGAACGTGCCCCGCCTGGTGCCCGGCTGGACCAAGCCGATCATCGTCGGCCGCCACGCCTTCGGCGACCAGTACCGCGCCACCGACTTCCGCTTCCCCGGCAAGGGCAAGCTGACCATCAAGTTCGTCGGCGACGACGGCGCCGTCATCGAGCACGAGGTCTTCGACGCGCCCTCGGCCGGCGTCGCCATGGCCATGTACAACCTCGACGATTCGATCCGCGACTTCGCCTACGCCTCCTTCAACTACGCGCTCGACCGCGGCGTGCCCTGCTATCTGTCGACCAAGAACACCATCCTCAAGGCCTATGACGGCCGCTTCAAGGACATCTTTCAGGAGGTGTTCGACAAGGACTTCGCCCAGAAGTTCAAGGAAAGGAAGCTCTGGTACGAACACCGGCTGATCGACGACATGGTCGCCTCGGCGCTGAAGTGGTCGGGCGGCTATGTCTGGGCGTGCAAGAACTACGACGGCGACGTGCAGTCCGACATCGTCGCCCAGGGTTACGGCTCGCTCGGCCTGATGACGTCCGTTCTGGTCACGCCGGACGGCAAGACGGTCGAGGCCGAGGCCGCGCACGGCACGGTGACGCGCCACTACCGGCAGCATCAGAAAGGCGAGGAGACCTCGACCAATTCGATCGCCTCGATCTTCGCCTGGACGCGCGGCCTCGCCCACCGCGCCAAGCTCGACGGCAATGCCGAGCTCGCCCGCTTTGCCGACACGCTGGAAAAGGTCTGCGTGCAGACCGTCGAGACCGGCTACATGACCAAGGATCTCGCGCTGCTGATCGGCGCCGACCAGCCCTGGCTGTCGACCACCGGCTTCCTCGACAAGATCGACGAGAATCTGCAGAAGGCGATGAGCTGACGGGCGGCCCCTCGTCGCGGCCGGATCGCGGCCCTGACCGTCGTCCGGTCGCGCTCCGCTTCTTCCCCGAGAGGAGCCGAGGCCCGTGGCCGGACGTCTTGACCGCCGCACCTTCCTGAAGATCGCCTTCGCCCTGGCGCTGGCGGCGGCTGTGGCGCTCGCCGCGCGCGCGGCCTTCCGCTTCGTCTACTGGCGCAACCACCGCGACGAAGAGGTCGCCGGCTGGATGCCGCTCGGCTACGTGGCGCGCTCGCACGGGGTGCCGGTCGGCGCCCTGCGCCGCGCGCTCGGCCTGCCCGAGGGCGTCGCCGACCGGCGCCCGATCGAGGAGATCGCACGGGCGCGCGGGATGGCGACGGCGGCTTTCGTCGCCGAGGTCGAGGAAGCGCTTGCCGCGGTCAAGGCGGCGCGCGAGCGGGCCGGGCAATGACCGACGCAGCGCTGTCCCTGCTCGGCGCCTGGGGCGGCCCGGCGCTGTTCGCCGTTCTTCTCCTCGGTGCGATCGGCCTGCCGCTGCCGTCGACCGCGCTCCTGCTCGCCACCGGCGTGGTCGCCGCCGCGGGCGACGTCGACCGGTGGGCGATGGCGGCCTGGGGCATCTGCGGCGCCGTCCTCGGCGACCAGTTCGGCTATGCGCTCGGGCGTCTCGCTGGACCGGGAATCGAACAACGCCTCGTCCGCCATCCCTCGCTCGCCGCCGGTTTCGCCCGCGCCAGGGACATCACCGCGCGCTGGGGCGGTGCCGGAGTCTTCTTCACCCGCTGGCTGCTCAGCCCGATCGGCCCGGCAGTCAACGTCGTCGCCGGCGTCGCCGCCTATCCCTGGCCGCGCTTCGCCCCGCTCAGCCTCGCCGGGGAGGCGTTGTGGGTATGGCTGTTCATGGCTCTTGGCGCCGCCGCCGGCCGCGGCGTCGAGGAACTCGCCGCGGTCGCCGGCAATGTCAGCTGGTTCCTTGTCGCGCTGCTCGCCGCCGCCGTGCTCGGCTGGCAGCTTTTCCGGGCGAGATGACCGCAGCGGGGCCGCCGCGTCGCCGGCCGCCGCGCGCCTTTCCCGCCGGCGCGGACGTTGGATCGCCGGTCGTTGGATTTTTTTCCAACCACTGGGGCGGGCCTGTCGATGCCGCGGCGGACCGTCCCGCGCCGGGCCTTTTCCGATGGAATGACAAGGGGTTGTCCGCTCGTTCCGGAGACCGGCGGGGGACGCCGCGGCCTTGTCC
>DUSC01000174.1 GCA_012842935.1 Hyphomicrobiales bacterium
GCCGGAGACGATCGCGGCGATGATCGCCGAGCCGGTGATGGGCGCAGGCGGCGTCCTCGTTCCGCCGATGGACTACTTCCCGGCAATCCGACCGATCCTGGAAGAACACGACATCCTCCTCATCGATGACGAAGTGATCAACGGGTTCGGGCGCACCGGCAACTGGTGGGGATGCCAGACGCTCGGAATGACGCCCACGACCATCTCGACCGCCAAGCAGCTGACGGCCGCCTATGCTCCGCTGGGCGCCGTGCTCGTCCCGGAGGAGATCTATCAGGCTTGCGTCGACAATTCGGCGGCGGCCGGAACCTTCGGCCACGGCTTCACCTACGGCGGACACCCGCTCGGCTGCGCGCTCGGCGTCAAGGCGATCGAGATCTATCAGAAGAGAGATATCCTCGGCCGCGTACGAGCCCTGGCCCCGGTGTTCGAGAAACGGCTGAAGCGGATCGCCGAACACCCGCTGATCGGCGAGACCCGCTACTGCGGTCTGGTCGGCGGCGCCGAACTGGTCGCTGACAAGGCGACGAAACGACCTTTCGACCCGAAGAAAGGCGTCGGCGCCCAGCTGTCGCGCTTCGTCGAACATCACGGAGCGATCCTGCGCTCCCTCGGCGACACGATCGCGTTCTGTCCGCCAATGATCATCACGGAGCCGGAACTCAACGAACTGTTCGATCGGTTCGAGCTGGCGCTGGCCGACGCCGAGGCCTGGGTGCACAAGGAAGGCCTGACGTCATAAGACCCCGGCACACCGGCGCGGCAGATTTGCCCTCGCGACTTACTGCGACCGACTGCGTCGACTCTTCTTGCGCCGAAAACGCATTTGCCCACGACGTTGCATTGTCGTAGGGGGCGTTTCGTCCTTCAATCGATTTCAGCGCGGGCGATCGGACGGGGCGTTTTTGACAGGACGATACCAGAGCGGCGGACTTCCCCTGAAGTGGCACTATCTCAGCGCCGCATTCGCCAGCCTCGTGCTCTCGGCGTGGAGCACATGGACCAACGCTATCCCCAATCCCGATGCCGCGCTTTACCTGCGGGCTGCCGACCATTTTGCCGCGGGACGGTTCTACGACGCCTTGGCGATCTACAAGTGGCCGGCATACAGCTTCGTCATCGGTCTCACCCAGGCAGCGACGGGTCTGGACGCCCTCCTCGCCGCACAGGTCGTCAACGCGCTCTTCACGCTCGTCACGACGCTCGTCTTCGTCGCGCTGGCGTCGGAATTCTCCAACAGAGATCGGGCCGTGGTCACGATCGCGACGATATTCATCGCGTTTCAGCCCCAACTGATGCAGTTGCGGTCGTGGATCATCCGCGACCACGGCTACATCGCGCTCTTCGTCACGGCGGTATACCTGGCAGTTGCCGACAACGAGAGGCCGTCGGCTTGGCGCAAGCTGGCGCTGGCGGCAGCGCTGCTCGGCGCGACCCTCTTCCGGGTGGAAGGACTATATCTCATCCTTCTGGTTGCGGGGTATTACGTCCTGAAGAGACTTCGGACCGTCACGGCTCAGGTGACGACCATCACCGTATTCATCGTCGGGGTCATGCTGCTGTTGCCTTTCGCCTTCGGCATCTGGGTCAACGGCACGTTCGGCAGGTGGATCGCGGGAAAGGCCACAGCAGTCGACCTTACCCGGTTCACCGATGTCATCCAGCACAGGGTCGACATTCTCGGGACGGAAGTCCTGCAGGGCGGGGCGGGCCGGAAATGGTCGGCCTATGCCAGCGTCATCCTCGGCATGACTGTGATGGACGTGATCCGCGCGATAACGCCCGTTTTCTCCTTTTTCGGCCTTTTCGCCTTCATCCCGAATCGGCTGGTACCGAGGAAGGCCGTCCTGCCGATCGCGTGGTTCACCCTGGCTCAGCTGCCCATGCTCTTCCTCGTCGGCTTCATCAACGCGTTGATGGACTGGCGCTATCCGATGGCACTGGCCCTGCTTGCCATGTTCGGGATCATCTACTGTGCGACGGCGAGCTGGCGCGAACTGCTGATGTTCCGTCCGCGCGCCTTCATCGTCTTCCCGTCGCTGGTGATCCTGAGCAGCGTGACTTTCGCACTCGACGTGCCGCAGCGTACCGGCTCGCACCATTTCCGGGATGCCGGAGTGTGGATCCATGACAACGTCCCGACAGGTTCGCGGGTCTGGATGAACGACGCGCGGATTGCCTACTTCTCGGGTCTCAACTATCGCAAGACGGGCGGCGTGACCCGCCTTCTCGGGCTTCCGCCGACCGATTTCGAGAAGAAGAAGGCGTTCGACGTGCTCGTCGTGTGGTCCGAAAGAGACCAGAACAAGGCGCTGCTGCCTGTCGACCTCGGCGAAGTTCCGCCAATCGCGGTATTCACCTCGAACGGCGAGAGCATCAGTGTCTACGCGGTTTGCGCAGAAATGATCCGCTGCGATCCGCCCCAAGCGTCCTAGGCGAGCGGATGGGCGGCGGTCAGGCGCTCGGCCATCTCCGGAGGAAGGTGCGGCGCGAGGAGGTGGACGAGGGCGCTGCGCTTCTGTCTGCGGAACGCCGGGTCGTTGCCCCACCCGACTTCGTGCAGCCATTCGCAACGCCGTTCGAAACTCGCCTGCGCCGCCGTGCACCCGGGAAGGGCGGGAATCGTCAGGATCGGTCGATCCGGCAGGCTGGCCGGATCGGTCTTGCGATAAAGCACGTCCCAGTTGCCTCCGCCCGTATCCAGTCCGACGAACCAGTCGAGGCCGAAGTCGAGCGGTTCGTTGCAAACCGATTCGAAGGAATAGAAGCAGTAGCCTGCCCAAAGGAACCAGCGTTCGCCGGCCCATCGCAGGTCGCCGTAGAATCGCCGGTTCTCGAGCGGGGCGAAAGGATCGACCGGTGCGGTGGCGAACATGTCGTCGTCGACAAAACCGAAGGCCCGCGGCCGGCCGGGGCGGATGACGTTGTGCCACATCCAGTTCAGGGCGATACCGTGGGAGCGGCTGTCATTCCGCCTGGTCCAGGGATTGTCGGGAAGCTGGATGTAGAGGGCGCCGGCAGCGCCGGCGATCGCGGCATTGCTTGTCCGGTCTGCAGCATTTCGCGAGTTGTCGATCACGACATAGACGTCATGAGCGACATATCGCCGGGCCAGTGCCAGGTGCATTTCCAGCCCCTCGGGGTCTTCGAAGGCGACGGTTGCGACCATGTTGCGGCCGGCAATGGCACGGATGAGTTCCGCCTCGTTCTCCGATACCGCGCGCAGACGCATGTACTTCTCGTCCATCCGGCGGTATCTACGCGTCTTGATGGCCTGCGTCAGGGGTCGCAGATGAAGGAAATCGTTCAGCGTATATTCAGATAGGCGTTTCGGCATCGGGATATGCGCCGCTCCAGTCTCAAGCGCTCGTCGTCGAGGACGACCGATCTATCGCTTTTAATCCGCGCCGTCGACATTCGGTAAAAAAAGTCCGATACCCCACCACCCATGCGGATCGCGTTAGCCATTCAGAAACTCCGGCCGCTCGGCGGCCTCGAAGACAACTGCCTGCGCATCGCCGCAGAGTTGAAGCAGCGCGGCCATGAGGTGACACTGTTCACCTCGGCGGACGACGATATCCCGTTCCGGCATGTCGTCCTGCGACCGCCGATGCTCTCGATAACCAACCACGGCAGGGCGCGTGCCTTCGCGACAGGGTTCGTCGCGGCGAGCCGCGGCCACTTCGATCGTACCGTCGCCTTCCAGCCGGTTCCCGGAGCCGACGTTCTGTTTGTCGCCGATGTCCTGCGCAACAGGGCCGACGCCCCGCTGGCAAAGCGAATGACGCCCCGGTTCAGAACCCATGCGGCACTCGAAGAAGGCTGCTTCGGGTCACGGGCGAGCACCCGCATCATCGGTTTGGCCATTCCCCAGATGCGCGCCTTCGCCGAACGCTACCCCGCGAGCCGAGAGCGGACGGTGATCATCCCGCCGACACTGCCGCCGTCGCGGCGCCGGACCGACCTGCACGTACCCGGAAGGCGCCGCGCCGCGCGGGCGCGCTTCGGCCTCGACGACAGTTCGATCGCCTGGCTGTGGCTCGGTCTCCAGCCGACCGTCAAGGGACTCGATCGCGTCGTCGAGGCCCTGCCGCGCAGTCCGAACGCGGTCCTGCTGGTGGGCGGGCTGACTTCGGCAGACAACAAGAGCCGCAGGGATGCGACGCGTGCCATCCGCCTGGGCGTCGGGGACCGCATGCGCTGGCTCGGTTACGTCACCAATGACGAGTACTTCGACGCCATCGCTGCCGCCGACCTGCTCGTCCATCCAGCGCGGGTCGACGTGACCGGCGGGGTCATCCTCGAGGCGATCGTCAACGGTTTGCCGGTCGTGGCGACGGACGTCTGCGGTTTCTCCCCCCATATTGAACGGAGCGGCGCGGGACGGGTGGTGCCGTCCCCTTTCGATCCCGGCGCATTCGACGCCGCGCTGAGCGCGGTCGGCGGGGCCGACCGCGCAGCGCTGTCTGCCCGCGGCATCGCCTACGGCGCCGACCCCCTGCTCTATTCCGGCATCGAAGCCGCGTGCGACCTCATCGAAGCCGCGGACTGGCCGCCCTCCCGGGACGTCCCCTAATCGCGGTCAGCCGCGCGCACGTATCGCGGCTTGGGCCGCGGCGAGCCTCGCGATCGGCACGCGGAACGGGGAACAGGACACGTAGTCGAGCCCGACCTCCTCGCAGAACGCGATCGACGCCGGATCTCCGCCGTGCTCGCCGCATATGCCGAGCTTGATGTCGGGACGCGTCGCCCTGCCCTTCCCCGCCGCGAGACGTACGAGTTCGCCGACGCCATCGATGTCGAGCGAGACGAAAGGATCCTGCTCGATCACGCCCTTCTGCCGATAGGTCTCGAGGAATGCCGCGGCATCGTCGCGCGAAATGCCGAAGGTCGTCTGGGTGAGGTCGTTGGTGCCGAAGGAGAAGAACTCGGCCGTTTCGGCGATGACATGGGCGCGGATGGCAGCGCGCGGCAGTTCGATCATCGTGCCGACAAGATAGTCGATCACGACCCCGGTCTCGGCAGTCACCGCCCTCGCGACCTCGTCGATCCTGGCCTTGACGAAATCGAGCTCCTTCTTCAGCCCGACCAGCGGCACCATCACCTCCGGCACGATCAGGCTGCCTGTCCTGCGCCCGGCCTCGACTGCGGCCTCGAAGATCGCGCGGGCCTGCATCTCGGCGATCTCCGGATAGGAAACCGCCAGACGGCACCCGCGGTGGCCAAGCATCGGATTGAACTCGTGCAGCGCCTCGGTGCGCTGGCGCAGCTTCTCGGTCGGTACCCCCATTGCGGCGGCGACCTCGGCGATCTCGTCTTCGGATTTCGGCAGGAATTCGTGAAGCGGCGGGTCGAGGAGACGGATCGTCACCGGGAGACCGGCCATGATCTCGAACAGCTCGACGAAGTCGGAACGCTGCATGGGGAGCAGCTTGGCCAGCGCGGCGCGCCGGTCCCTCTCCGTGTCGGCGAGGATCATCTCGCGCATGGCGACGATGCGCTCGCCCTCGAAGAACATGTGCTCCGTGCGGCAGAGACCGATGCCCTCGGCACCGAAGGACCGCGCCATGCGGGCATCCGCAGGCGTCTCGGCGTTGGTGCGCACCTTCATGCGGCGGATGCGGTCGGCCCATTCCATGATCGCGGCGAAGTCGCCGGAGAGCTCCGGCTGCAACATCGGCACGGCGCCGCGCAGCACCTGCCCGTTGGCGCCGTCGATGGTGATGACGTCGCCCTTGCGGAACGTGGTGCCGAGGGCGGTCATGGTCCCGGTACGGTAGTCGATCCTGAGCGAGCCGGCGCCCGAAACACAGGGCTTGCCCATGCCGCGGGCAACAACCGCCGCATGGCTGGTCATGCCGCCGCGCGTCGTGAGGATGCCCTCGGCGGCGTTCATTCCGTGGATGTCCTCCGGACTGGTCTCGATGCGGACCAGGATGACCTTGCGGCCCTGCGCCTTCATGTCCTCGGCTTCGTCGGAGGAGAACACGATCTCGCCGGTGGCGGCGCCCGGAGAGGCGGGAAGGCCGATGCCGATGACGTCGCGCTTCGCCGCCGGGTCGATGGTCGGATGGAGAAGCTGGTCGAGCGAGGAAGGATCGATGCGCGCCACCGCCTCCTCGTGGGAAATCAGGCCTTCCGCCGCCATGTCGACGGCAATGCGCAATGCCGCCCTGGCGGTACGCTTGCCCGAACGCGTCTGCAGCATCCACAGCTTGCCGCGTTCGATGGTGAATTCGAGGTCCTGCATGTCGCGGTAGTGGTTCTCGAGGCGGTCCGCGATGGCGACGAAAGAACGGAACGCTTCGGGCATCAGCTTCTGAAGCGACGGTTTGTCGGATCCGGCCGCAATGCGCGCCGCCTCGGTGATGTTCTGCGGAGTCCGGATTCCGGCAACGACATCCTCTCCCTGGGCGTTAACCAGGAACTCGCCGTAAAGCATCTTCTCGCCCGTCGACGGATTGCGGGTGAAGGCGACGCCGGTTGCCGACGTCTCTCCCATATTGCCGAAAACCATGGCCTGGACATTGACGGCGGTACCCCAACTTTCCGGAATGTCATGGAGGCGCCGATAGGTGATCGCCCGGTGATTCATCCAGCTGGAGAAAACGGCACCGATCGCGCCCCAGAGCTGTTCGCGCGGATCCTGCGGGAAATCGCGTTCCAGTTCCTCGCGCACCTTGCCCTTGTAAAGCGAGATCACGTCGAGCCACTCTCCGGCCGAAAGTTCGGTATCGAGTTCGTGACCCAAACGAGCCTTCTCGTCCTCGAGAATCTCCTCGAAGACCTCGTGGTCCAGCCCAAGCACGACGTCCGAATACATCTGTATGAAACGGCGATAGCTGTCATAGGCGAACCGGGCATCGCCGGAATCCGTCGCGAGCGCCTCGACCGTTTCGTCGTTGAGCCCGAGGTTGAGAACCGTATCCATCATGCCCGGCATGGAAGCCCTGGCACCGGAGCGGACGGAGACCAGCAAGAGACGGGAGGGATCGCCGAAATGACGGCCCGTGATGGCGGCGATATGTTCCAGCGCCGCATCGACCTGATCGGCAAGATCGGCCGGGTAGCTCCGGCCGTGGGCGTAGAACCAGTTGCAGGCTTCGGTCGTAATCGTGAAGCCGGGCGGAACCGGAAGACCGAGGCTGCACATTTCGGCGAGATTGGCACCTTTGCCGCCGAGAAGGTTCTTGTCTTCGGCGCGCCCCTCCGCAGTGCCGTCCCCGAACAGGTAGACCCATTTCGTCATCGCGCTTCCTCGTCAAGGGAATCCGGTGCGGACGTCTTATTAGTTAGAAGTTCGCCGTGCCACGGAAAAATCGGTTGAAAGGTTCAAGGTTTCGACGCACTGACGGCGGCAGGTCCAGCTGGGTCGAGCCCGGGGAAGGACACCCGCGCTCGTCAGCAACGCAGCTGCCGGGGCCGAATCGGCCCGTTCGACGAACAGTGGTCCGGCGGCGCGATGCAGCTCCCGGCAAGGAGTCGCCATGAATACCGGCACCGGCCCCGCAATCGTGAACCCTCCGGCAGTGCGCATTCTCGAGATCGGCGAAACCGGTCTCTTCCACTGGGGATTGCCGGATCGGACAGATGCGCTTTATGCAAGCTACCGTGCCGACCTGCGCAGTGCGCGCCCATATCTGGGCCTTCGCAACCTTCTCAAGGCCTTCCGCGACATTCGGGCCGGGCGCTACGGCCTCGTCGTCCTGCACCCTCCCCTCTATCCGGGCTGGCACTGGCGGTCCTTCCTGGCCGCCCTGAAGTTCACGATCCTCAAGGGTCGCCCCCTCGATCTCTATGGAGCCTGCACCAGTCCGATCTATTTCGCGCTACTGCGCCTGCTGCCTTCGTGCCGCTCGATCGCGATCGACCGCTCGGACAGCTTCGGTCTTCCCCGTCATGCCTTCTTCCTGCTCGACCTTGTCGATACCTTCTACAAACGGGAGCTGCCCTATGACCACTGGAAGGTTTTCTTCGGCTCAGCACATCGACGGCTGCCCGGCAGGACGTTCCGCCTGAAGAAGCGCTGGCTGCGGCGCGTGGCCAAGCTGAGGCCTATCGGCCTGGGACTGCCGATCCGCCAGGCCGGACAGGCCGAGGTCGCCTCCACCACGGAAAAGGCAAGCGACGTCTTCTTTGCGGGAACCATATCCGGCAACAGTTCGGTGCGCGCCGCCGTACCCGACCTGATCGACAAGCTCAAGGCGGCAGGCATCAGCGTCGATATGCCGGAGGGACCGCTACCGGTCGAGGAGTTCATGAGGCGGTGTGCCCGGGCCTGGATAACGCTTTCACCGGAAGGCCTCGGCTGGGACTGCTATCGCCACATGGAAGCGGCGCTCGCCGGTTCTGTTCCGCTGGTGAGCGCTCCGACGATCGACCGCTATAGGCCGCTCATCATCGGCGAACAGTGCCTCTGCTATTTTCCCGACGAAGATCGGATCGTTGCCATTGTAGCCGCCGCCCTCGCAGACAAGGAAAGGCTGAAGGCCATGGCACTTTCGGCGCAAGAACACGTCAGGAAGCATCACATCGAAAGCGCCATCTGCCTCGATCTGCTGGTGCGGCACTGCGGCGAGACGGCCTCGGCGAGCTCGACCGTCTGAATCGGACGCCAGCCGGCGAGTCACTCCGGGTCTTTCGGTCCCCCCCGATTTCAGCTAGACCGGCGCGCCGACGACGAGTGACAGCGCCGGCGGCCAGCCGCCTGCTGCGGTGATGTGAGGTTTCGATGGCACGGCTCTACGACAGCAGGAAACGCATCCTCGTCACCGGAGGAGCAGGTTTCCTGGGTTCGAGCCTCGTCGACCGCCTGCTCGACATGGGCCACGAAGTCCTGTGCGTCGACAACCTGTTTACCGGAACGAAGCGCAACATCGATCACCTGCACGCTCAATCGCGCTTCGAGTTCATGCGCCACGACGTGACCTTTCCGCTCTATGTTGAGGTGGACGAGATCTACAACCTCGCCTGCCCGGCCTCGCCGGTCCACTACCAGCACGACCCGATCCAGACGACGAAGACATCGGTCCACGGGGCCATCAACATGCTCGGCCTCGCCAAGCGACTGAAATGCAAGATCTTCCAGGCTTCGACCAGCGAAGTCTACGGCGACCCGACCGTACATCCCCAGACCGAGGACTACTGGGGCAACGTCAATCCGATCGGTCCACGCTCCTGCTACGACGAAGGCAAGCGCTGCGCGGAGACGCTTTTCTTCGACTACCACCGTCAATGCGGGCTGCCGATAAAGGTCGCCCGCATCTTCAACACCTATGGGCCACGCATGCATCATGCCGACGGACGCGTGGTTTCCAATTTCATTATCCAGGCGCTACGCGGCGAGCCGATTACCATCTACGGCGACGGATCGCAGTCTCGGTCGTTCTGCTACGTCGACGAGATGATAGACGGCTTCATCCGACTCATGGACACCGACGAAACGGTCACCGGCCCGATAAACCTCGGCAATCCGCTCGAATTCTCGATCCGCGAACTCGCCGAGATGACGGTGCGAATGACGGACTCGCGCTCACCGATCGTGTACCGACCGCTGCCGCAGGACGATCCGCGCCAGCGCCGTCCCGACATCACCCGCGCCAGGGAAACGATCGGCTGGGAGCCGAAGATCGGCCTTGAGGAAGGGCTTGCTCGGACGATCTCCTACTTCCGCGACCTGTTGCCGCGGCTCCAGGTCGGGTGATCAGCTCGCCTCGCGCAGCCGCTCGGCGGCCTGGAGGTCGACCGAGACGAGTTGGCTGACGCCCTGCTCGGCCATCGTCACGCCGAACAGACGGTTCATCCGCGCCATGGTGATCGGGTTGTGCGTGATGATGATGAAGCGGGTCTCGGTCGAAGCCGCCATCTCGTCCATAAGGTTGCAGAAACGCTCGACATTGTGATCGTCGAGCGGCGCGTCGACCTCGTCAAGCACACAGATCGGTGCCGGGTTGGTGAGGAACACCGCGAAGATCAGCGCCATCGCCGTCAGCGCCTGCTCGCCGCCCGACAGCAGAGTCATGGTCTGCGGTTTCTTTCCGGGAGGCCGAGCGAGGATCTCCAGTCCCGCCTCGAGAGGATCATCCGACTCGATCAGCTGAAGTTCAGCCGTGCCGCCGCCGAACAGATGCGCGAACAGACGCTGGAAGTGGCCGTTGACGACGTCGAAGGCTGCGAGGAGGCGTTCGCGCCCCTCGCGGTTGAGGCTCTGGATGCCCTGGCGCAGCTTCCTGATCGCCTCGATCACGTCCTCGCGCTCCGACACGATCGACTCAAGCCGCTCCGAAAGCTCCTTCTGCTCATCCTCGGCGCGAAGATTCACGGCTCCCAGCCGCTCACGCTCGATCCGGAGGCGATCGAGCTGGCGCTCGACATCGGCCATGTCGGGCATGGCCTCATCCGGTTCGAGGCCGGTGTGGCGGATCACCAGATGCGGCGGTGTGTTGAGCGCTTCATGGATGCGCGCCTCGATCTCGCGGCGGCGGTCGTCGGCGGCAGTCAGGCGCTCTTCGGCGCGTGCCCGCTCCTCGCGCGCTGCGGCGAGCGCCTGGACGGCGCCGGCGGCGGCCCTGTCGACAATCTGCTGGCGGGTCTCGGCTTCCTGCAGGCGGTCGGCGGCAGCCTTGCGCAGCGCCTCGGCTTCCGAAAGCTGGCCGAGCAGTGCCCGACGCCTGGCATCGAGCTCCTCCGGCGCATCGGCCAGCGCGTCGCGTTCCCCGATCGCCTCGCTGCGGCGAGCGGCAAGCGTCGCGATCTGGCGGTCGGCGTTTTCGGCGCGAGCCATCCAGTTCTGCCGCTCGCCGGCGATCGCCGCCAGACGGCGCGTCCGCGCTTCGGCTTCGCGCCGCAAACCCTCGTGGGCGGCGCGCGCCTCGGCAACGGCGGCGCGGTCGTGGGCGACGTCTGCAGCGGTACGATCGAGGCGCTGCTGGAGATCCCGCAGGTCGGGAGCGGCCGCCAGCGCCCTCTGCGCCTCGGCATGCGCCGCTTCGACCTCGAGCCGACCTTCCTCGAGTCGGGAAAGCGCCTCGGCGAGCGCGGCTCGGCGGCTCGCCAGTTCGCCGGCGGCGCGCTCGGCCCGGGCCAGCGTATCGCGCGCTTCCTCGAGCTTGTGCTGGGCGTTCCGCCAGGCCTGACGGAACTCCTTCTCGGCCTCGACGGCAGCGCGTACCCGGGCCTCGGCGCCGGCCATCTCTTCCTCGGCGGCGCGCAGCTTCCGCGTCGCAGCCGCCGCCTCGGCGTCGAGTTCGGCTAGGCGGTTTTTCTGCGCCAGGCGCTGCGCGGCGGCGCTGGGCGCATCGGCGCTCGCCGTCATGCCGTCCCAGCGCCAAAGGGCGCCGTCGCGGCTGACGAGGCGCTGGCCCGGCTTCAGGAGCGGCTGCAGCCTGCACCCGTCGCCCGGCTCCACAATACCGATCTGCGCCAGCCGGCGGGCAAGCTGGCGGGGTGCCTCGACCACCGAGGCGAGCGGAGGGATCCCCTCCGGCAGGGCCGGATCGGCGGCGTCGGGCTCGGCACCGCCCCAGTGCGCCGGCGCGCCAGGATCGAGGGGAAGGTCGAGATCCTCGCCGAGTGCCGCGCCGAGCGCGGTTTCGAAGCCCTTGCGCACGCGGATCCGCTCGAGAACAGCCGGAAAGAGGCCGCCCCCGGAGGCATTGAGGATCCTGGCGAGCGTGCGCGCCTCCGTCTCGACACGTGCGAGTTCGGCCCTTGCCTCCTGCAAGGGGGCGCGCAGGCCGCCTTCGGCCGCCCGGGCCTCGGCGACGGCCTTTTCCGCGGCAACGGCGGAACTCTCGGCGGCGGCCAGCGCCGCTGCCGCTTCCTCGACCATCCGGCGCTTTTCCACCGGATCGGGCAGGCCGGCGATCTTTTGCGCGATCTCGCTCGCCTCGCGCTCGACTTCCCCAACCTGGCGGCGGAGGCGTTCGCGCCGCTCGGCGCTGTCGCGAAGAGCCCGCTCGGCCTGCTGGCGTGTTGCGGCGGCCTCGGCGCGTTCGGCGGTCAGCGTCGCCAGGGCGCTTTCGCTGAGGGCGAGTTTCGCGCTGGCCTCTTCCACTGCCACGCGGGTCGCGATCTCCCGTTCGGCGGCACCGGCGTTGTCGGCCAGGAGCGTCGCCTCCTCAGCGTCCAGACGGGCCAGCACGTCCGCATTGTCGCGGACCATCTGCTCTTCACGGCGGATGTCGGCATCGAGTTGACCGATGCGCTTCTCAAGCTCGGCCTGACGGGCGCGAATGCGTGCAGCTTCCTCCTCGATCTGGGTACGCGCCATGGACAGGCGCTGCACGACCGCGGCCGACGAGGCCTCGGCATCGCGAAGCTCGGGCAGGCGATGGGCACCGGTCGCCTGTTCCTTGGCGGCCTGCATCTGCGCCTCCGCGCGTTCGCCCACCAGCGATGTGGCGACGGCGAGCGCCGACTTGGCCTCGGCTTCCTGCGTCTTGGCCAGCGTCCAGCGCAGATGGAGCAGCGTCGCCTCCGCCTTGCGGATGTCGGCGGACAGGTTCCTGAAACGCGCCGCCTGGCGCGCCTGACGCTTCAGGCTCTCGATCTGCGATTCCAGTTCCCCGACCACGTCGTCCAGGCGTTCGAGGTTCTGCTCGGCGGCGCGCAGGCGCAGCTCCGCCTCGTGGCGGCGCGTGTGCAGGCCCGAAATCCCGGCGGCCTCCTCCAGCAGGGCCCGGCGCGCCTGCGGCTTTGCCTGGATCAGTTCGCCGATACGCCCCTGGCCGACCATCGAGGGCGAACGCGCGCCGGTCGACTGGTCGGCGAACAGGAGCTGAACATCCCTGGCGCGGGCTTCCTTGCCGTTGATGCGATAGACGGAACCGGCCTCGCGCTCGATGCGTCGAGATACCTGCAATTCGTCTGAATCGTTGAAGGCGGCAGGCGCCGTACGGTCCGTGTTCTCCAGAAAAAGGGTGACCTCGGCAGTATTGCGCGCCGGACGCGTGCCGGAACCCGAGAAGATGACGTCGTCCATGCCGGACGCGCGCATGTTCTTGTAAGAGCTTTCGCCCATCACCCAGCGCAGCGCCTCGACGAGGTTCGACTTGCCGCAGCCGTTCGGCCCGACAATGCCGGTCAGTCCGCGCTCGATGACGAATTCGGAAGGCTCGACGAAGGACTTGAAGCCGAGCAGGCGTAGCCGCGAGAATCTCATGGGCCGTGCCCCGCGCCGGCGCGGAAGGGACCGGGGCGCACGGAAAACCCTTCCCCGCGCCTGTCCAGGCCGGGGGTCGGCAGATCAGGAAAGCAGCGGATCGATGATCGCCGACAGTTCCGCAATCGACAACGCTCCCGGATACCTGTTTCCGTCGATGAAGAAGGTGGGGGTGGAATCCACGCCGAAATCCTTCGCTCCGCGATCCCGCACCGCCCTGACATCCTCCAGAAGTTTCTGGTCCGTCAAGCACGCCTCGAAGGACTCCTGTGAAAAACCCGCCAGCTTGGCGATCTGGAGGAGCGCGTCCTTGGCGTTCTGCACCGCCGCCCAGTTGCGCTGCTGCTTGAACAGCACGTCGACCATCGGGAAATAGTTGTCCTTCGAGCAGCGCGCCAGCATGAATCCGGCCTCCGCCCGCGGATCGAAGGGAAATTCGCGGAAGATCAGGCGGACCTTGCCGGTATCGATGTACTTCGCCTTCAGCTCGGGAAGCGTCTTCTCGTGGAATGCCGCACAGTGCGGACAGGTCATCGAGGCGTACTCGACGACGGTGACCGGGGCGTCGGCCTTGCCCAGCGCCTGCTCGGGAAGCACCCCGGCCTCCAGCAGCCTGGCCATGTCGACCGTTCCGGCCGACTTCGGCGCCTCGACCTTGGGCGCGGCCGGCTCCGCCGGCTCGGCGGGCTTCGGCGCCTCGGGCTTGTCGCCGGAATCGCTGCAGGAGGCAATCAACAGCGCAGCGGGCACGACGGAGAGTGCGGCCAAAACGGAGCGGCGGGGAACGGAACGGATCATCGAATCACCTGCAACCTGGATCAATACTGCGGCGGAAACCGACACAAAGGCGAGAGTAGGCGTGAATTAAGGCAGGCCTTTCCTCATACCAATCAGCGGCGGCGTCAATACTGATCACGTTCGCGAGAGATTGCCGCTCAACGGCGATCGCCCCTCCCGGAGCCGAGAACCGACCTGCCCAACCGCTCAAGCGCCTCGCGCAGCGCGTCGTCCTCGATCCCGCTCACCGCCGCGGACAGTCGGGCCTTCTCGGATGCCGACAGCGCGCGCGGACGCGGTCTCGGGTCCGCCTCGATCCGACGGACGGGTTTCTGAACGATGCGGATGCGGCCAATCGCCGGGAAGCCGAGAAAGGCATTGACCCGCCCGATCACCTCCGCCGTCTCGTGCTGGAGATGAAGCGCCCCGGCGCCTTCGCAGGCGATCACCAGAACCGCAGGCTCGAACGGGTCGTCGTCGCTCGTACGCCGCGGCCACTGGATCTTCTCCGGCCGGGTGCGCCCGGCGAGATGCGGTCCGACGATTTCGTCCCAAGACTGGACGAGCCCGATCGACACGCCGGCGCGGCGGCGCATCACCGGGTCGAGGATCTCGGTGGCGAGATCGCTGACCGGCACGGGATTGCCGCTACGGCGTTTCCCTGTCATGGCTTCCTGCTATCCGATGGCCCAGACGAACTGGCGATACGAAACCATGGTAGCGGCAAAGCCCGGCGAAAGCACGCCCGGGACAGATTTCGCGCGACGCCTCCTTGCGTGGTACGACGCGCATCACCGCAGGCTGCCTTGGCGTCTCGCGCCGCGCGAGGCGGCCGCCGGCGCGACGGTCGATCCCTACCGAGTCTGGCTTTCCGAAATCATGCTGCAGCAGACCACCGTCGAGACGGTGGTACCCTATTTCCGCGCCTTCCTGGACAGATGGCCAGACGTGAACGCCCTGGCCGGCGCAGCCGAAGAGGACGTGATGAAGGCTTGGGCCGGGCTCGGCTACTATTCGCGCGCCCGCAACCTGAAGAAATGCGCCGATCTCGTTGCATCGGCCCATGGCGGCCGGTTTCCCGAAAGCGAGGCGGGTTTGCGGTCCCTGCCCGGCGTCGGAGACTATACGGCAGCGGCGATCGCCGCGA
>DUSC01000175.1 GCA_012842935.1 Hyphomicrobiales bacterium
ACCAGGGCCAGCGCCGAAGGTTGACGCGTTTCGGTCGTGGCGCCATGCGCGTCGCCGAGCGCGGCGCGGCAGGGCGCCGGACAGAAGGCGCAGATGGCGAGGACGTCGGTTTCAGCCATGCTTCGTACTCCTCGTGCTCGCCACTGCCGGCAGTCCGAGCTTGCCCGGGTTCATGATGCCGAGCGGATCGATCGCCCGCTTCAACGCGGCGATCACGTCGAGGCCGGCCGATCCGTGTTCCAGTTCCATCCAGCGCCCGCGCAGGAGTCCGATGCCGTGATGATGCGCGATCGCGCCGCCCATGCCGACGCATTCGCGTTCGACCGCGTCCCATACCGCCCGGTGCAGCGCCTCGCCTTCCGCGAGCGGGGCCGGGTCGAGACGCAGCGTCATGTACTGGCACGCGCCGTCGGGATAGACGTGCGACCAGTGCGCGCCGAAATGCGCCCCGGGCGCCACCCGCTGCGCGGCGGCCTTCAACCGGTGGTATCCCTCGGGCAGCGCGTGCCATGGCAGCGTCACCTCGATCGTGTCCATGAAGCGGCCCGCCGCCTGGTGCTGCGGCGAGTAGCTCTGGTAGCGGACCGCCTCCCAGTCGTGGAACGGCTCGTCGGCGATCCGGCGACCGCCGGCGCGGGCGATCGTTTCCATTGCCTCCGCCTCTTCCGCCTCGATCAGCCGCTCCGGGCCCTCGAACGACAGCAGGCAGAGAAACAGGTCGCGATCGGCCGCATCGAGCGACTGCGTGCGCGCCGCACTTTCCACGGCGTCGTAGAGCCTGACCACCGCGGGCCTGAGCCCGGCCTGCATCATGCTGCGCAGGCAGGCCAGGCCGCCATCGAGGCTGGCGAACCCAACCGCGAAGTTGCGGCGCGCGGCCGGCGCGGGCCAGATGCGCAGCGTCGCGCTGACGACGACGCCCAGTGTGCCTTCCGAGCCGATGAAGATGCCGGCGAGGTCGGGACCCGTCGAACGGCGCGCCTGCGGCCGGATGTCGAGCAGCCTCCCGTCGGGCAGGACGACTTCGAGACCGAGCACCATGTCCTCTATCTTCCCGTAGCGCGACGACGCCTGTCCGGCGCCACGGCAGGCCACCCAGCCGCCGACCGTCGACATCGCCAGCGATTGTGGCAGGTGTCCACAGGTGAAGCCGTTGCGACGCAGTTCCGCTTCGAAGAGCGCACCGTTCATGCCGGCGCAGACGCTCGCGGTATGATCGAGGGGGTCGATCTCGATGATGCCGCTCAGGCGTTTCAAGTCGATGACGATTTCGCCGCCGAGCGAGGCCGCCCCGCCGAGCACCCCGGAACCGGCGCCGTAGGGCACGACCGGGATGCGCATCTCGGCGGCGAGCCTGAGGACGGACGCTACCTCCCCGGCGTCTGCCGGCCGCACGACGACGTGGGGCCAGCCTTCGGGCAATTTCCCCTCGCGAAGACGATAGGTGCCGAAGGGCGCCCGATCCCGCGCATAGATGAAGCGGTCGATGTCGGACGACAGCACGTTGCCGGCGCCGACGATGCGGGCGAGACGGCGTACCAGGTCCTTCGGCGGAGACGGCGGCGGGGCGATTTCGGCCATGAAATCCTCTACGCAAACGATTGTTCTCGGAACCTACAGCCCGTTTCCGGTTAATGCAACATCGTTCTTCCCATCGGGAGGACAAGGTGGCCGATGGCCGAGATCAGCGGCGACGGGCGCTGGAATCGCGGACGACGATTCCGTCCGGCGGCAGCACGACCGGCAGGTCGAACCGTTCGCCGTCGATGCGGCAATGCAACGCCCGCACCGCCAGTCGCGCCATGCGGCCGACCGGAAAGCGGACCGTCGTCAGCCGCGGCCGGCACATTTCGGCCAACACGCCGTCATGGATGGCGACGACCGACAGGTCGCGCGGCACGTCGATCCCCGCCTCCGCCGCCGCGGCGATGACGCCGACGGCCGTCGTCAGCGTCACGCCGACGATCGCTTCGGGGATCGCGCCGGCTTCGATGAGGCGCCGCATCCCGGCGCGGCCGCTGACGAAGTCGTATCCGGCCGTTTCGACCAGCGCCGGATCGAATCCGAGGCCTGCCTCGGCAAGTCCGGCGCGGAATCCCGCCAGGCGCTGGTCGGCGTTGTAGCGTCCGGCCGGGCCGGCGAGGAAGCCGATGCGCCGGTGGCCGAGATCGGCGAGGTGCCGCACGGCGAGCTGTGCGCCCGCGGCATCGTCTAGCGAAACAGAAGCGTCGACGCCATCGGCCGCGCGGTTGACCAGGACGAACGGGCACGGAAGTTCGCGGAGTGTGCCGAGACTCGAGTCGGCGACGTTGAGCGTCGCCACGATCAGGCCGTCCACCTGGTTCGCCTGTGCCAGGCTGACCAGCGACTGGGCCGGCCGGTGCGTCTCGTCGATATGATAGATGATCACGGACTGGCCGTTCGCGGCCGCTTCCTCCTCGGCCGCCAGCACCAGTTCCTGGAAGACCGGATTATCGAGTTGCGGGACGACGACGCCGATCGATCCGGTGCGCTTCAGCCGCAATCCGCGGGCGAGGACGTTCGGCTGGTACTTCAGGCGCCGCGCGGCATCTTCTATACGTTGCCTCGTCTCCGCCGAGGTCGCCGCGTCGACGGTCCGCCGCAAAACGCGGGACGCCGTGGAAACGTCGACGCCCGCCTCGCGGGCGACATCCCTGAGCGTCGGTCTCGGACGGTCCACGATCGTTCACCTCCCCGCGCGACCGGCGGCATGGTCCGGTGCGGTCTTCCCGCCCCGACTTCCTTGCCGACACCTTTCCCGTCGCTGGCGGCAATCGCAAGAGTGTCGTTCCGATTCGCGACGATTTGCCGGTCTGTCGAGGCGGGACGGGCAGGAAACGGAGTTGCCCCGGGCGTCCGGATTCGACGAAGTCCGGACCGGGCGGCTTCCCTTGCGCGGCGCGGCGTGCTGCTTAGGAGGCCGGCGCTCCGTTCCGGTCGGCGGGACGGACGGCGGCGGAATGATACTAGGAGGCAAGACAATGGAACTTCTGACCCGGGCCATCGCGCATCCCTGGCTGTGCGACATGATGGGACATCTCACCACGCGCTACTATGTCGGCATGTTCGACGACGCATCTTATGTGCTGCTGTCGCGCTCGACTGGCTGGAGCGGAGATGATCCGGCGTGGGCGGGCCTGGGCTGGGCCGACGTGCGCAACGAGATCGAATACAAGGACGAGGTGCCCGCCGGCGCGCTCGTCGAGATCTTTGGCTCCGTCGCCAAGGTGGGCAACAGTTCGCTCGAGACGCGCTATGAGATGCGACGTGCCTCGTCGGGGGTACTCGCCGCCACCCTTGCCGCAAAGACCGTGTTTTTCGACCTCGAGCAACGGAAGGCGAAGCCGCTGACGGAGGCGATGCGAAAGGGGATCGAACGCTTCTCGATATAGCCGGTACGGACGCCGATATTGTCGCCTCGCGTTGAGACATATCAACGGCGGCGGATGTTTTGGCGGCTATCGTTGCAATCGGGGGGAGGCTCGGGCGGGAGTTGATGTTGACGATCGAGACGACGATTACCGGGTTCGGATCGCGAGGTGCCGCCTATGGCGGCATCGGACGTGCGGCGGTGTTCGCGCTGGCAATGGCATTTGCCGCCGGGCAGGCGCTCGCACAGAATGCCGAGCGGCTGATCGTCAAGCGGACCGTCGATTTCACCTCTACGGACTGGGACGGCGAAGATGCCGGACGGCTGGAAATCACCGCAACGCTTTCGAGTGACGGCGGCCGGCTGGCCGGCGTCGCCGAGGTCAGGCTCGACTGGACGTGGCCGCAACCGCCCTGCGACCGAGACGCCGGGTTCCGCGGTATCGCGGGACATGGGCCGGCGACCGGCGACATCGTCGACGGGCGGCTGAAGATGCGCCTCGCCGTGCCTGTCTCGGGCACCTACACCAGCCTCATCGGCGGCTTCCTCGGCATCTATGTCTGCCTGTCGAGGCAGGTCAGCTTCATCTATGACGGCAACGTCATGGAATGGGGCGAGTTCGACCTTAGGCTGGACGGCGACCGTCACGACAGCACCGTCATGTCGTCTTCGACCGAGGGCGGAACCATCGTCCTCCCCGGTATCGTAAAGACCACTGTCGCGCCCGCAGCGCCCGAGCCCGGTGACGGCTTAGTCGCGGGCGCTCAACCGCCGGCCGGCGGAAGCGACTTCTCCGTCCATCTGGACTGGTGGACCTCCGCGGCAGCGGCAGGGGAAGACGCGCCGACCGCAGCCGGGGCGGACGTCGTAATGCCATTCCTCGGGAATGCCGCCAACTCGCCATAGGCCGCCTCGCCCGCGTTTCGCGGCGGGGGCGGGGAAATCCCGGCCGGCGTCGCGGTTATGCCGAACTCCGCTCGGGGAAGAGCCGGCGGAGCCCCTCGGGAGACGCGCTGGCGATGCCGCGCTCGGTAATCAGGCCGGTAACCAACCGAGCCGGCGTGACGTCGAACGCCGGGTTCGCCGCCGGCGATGCCTCCGGCGAGATGCGCACGCGCTCCACTTCGCCGTTCTCGCTCAGACCCCAGACCAGCGTCACCTCGTCCGGCGAGCGCTCCTCGATCGGGATTTCGGCAAGACCGTCGGAGACGCTCCAGTCGATGGTCGGCGACGGCAGGGCGACGTAGAACGGCACGCCGTTGTCGTGCGCCGCAAGCGCCTTCAGGTAGGTGCCGATCTTGTTGCAGACGTCGCCGCGCGCGGTCGTCCGGTCCGTGCCGACGATGACCATGTCGACCGCGCCGCGCTGCATGAGGTGGCCGCCGGCATTGTCGACGATGAGCGTGTGCGGCACGCCGTGGCCGGCCATCTCCCATGCGGTCAGATAGGCGCCCTGGTTCCGCGGCCTCGTCTCGTCGACATAGACGTGGAGCGGAATACCCTCATCCGCGGCCATGTAGATCGGCGCCGTCGCCGTGCCGTAGTCGACGGTCGCCAGCCAGCCGGCGTTGCAATGGGTGAGAATGTTCACCGGCTCGCCCGGTTTCTTGCGCGCGGCGATCGAGCGGATGATCTCCATTCCGTGGCGGCCGATGCCGCGGTTCAGTTCGACGTCCTGGTCGGCGATCTCGCCGGCCCGTCCGTAGGCGGCCGCCGCACGCTCTCCAGGGGGAAGCGGACGCAGCAGGCCGCGCATCTCGTCCAGCGCCCAGCGCAG
The DNA here is from genome assembly GCA_012842935.1 of Hyphomicrobiales bacterium. Taxonomy (GTDB): domain Bacteria; phylum Pseudomonadota; class Alphaproteobacteria; order Rhizobiales; family Rhizobiaceae; genus DUSC01. The sequence continues at coordinate 5,169 of DUSC01000175.1, forward strand.
GTTGATCGCCGTCGGCCGCGTCTCGTGGAGCGTCTCCCAGACCGCGTCGAGTGCCGTGTCCGACGGGTCCTCGCGCATGCCGATCGCTACGCCGTAGGCGGCGGTGACGCCGATCAGCGGCGCTCCGCGTACCCACATCTCGCGGATGGCGACGGCGACGTCTTCGACCGTGCGCAGCGTGGCGACGCGGAAGGCATGCGGCAGCCAGCGCTGGTCGATGATGTCGACGGCGGCGCCATCCTCGTTGAGCCAGATCGTCCGGTAGTGACGGCCTGCGACGTTCAACGGCGCGCCTCCCCGCGGATCAGGGCCGCCAGGGCATTGACCTCTTCGATGCTGTGCAGTTGGTGCCGCGCCACGACGATCTGGCGGCCGAAGCGCAGCGCCGGCGCCTCGCACGCGGCGCGCAGGTCTTCGTCCTCGATCGACTCGAAGTCGGCATTGTGAGCTAGTCCGAGGATGCGCCGGTGGATCTCGATGCCGGCGAAGCCCAGCATGTCGTGCCAGATCGACTGGATGACTGCGCCCAGCGCCTGCTCTGAGCCGATGACATCGCCGCGGTCCTCGAACAGGCAGCGGTGATAGAGCATGCCGTTGCGCTCCGTGCGCCACAGACGACCGAACTCGGCGCGGAACACCGACCAGGTTTCCGCGATCACACCGAGGAGATAGGCGCGCATCGAATCACGCGGACCGCCCGCCTCGTGGCCGTCCTGCGAGAAGAAGGACATCCAGAAATTGGCGAGCAGCATGCCGACGTCGAAGGCCATCGGGCCGTAGAAGGCGAATTCCGGGTCGATCACCCGGGTCTCGGTGTCGGTCACCATGATCGAGCCCGAGTGCAGGTCGCCGTGCAGCAGGGTTTCCGCTTTGGCGGCGAACAGGTGCTTCATGCGCTGTGCTTCCACCCGGAGATCGCGGTCGGCACGCAGTTCGGCCACCACCGGATCGAGCTGCGGCGAGGTATGGCGGTTCATCGCCGCCTCGAAATAGGGATCGGTGAACACCAGGTTCTCGGTAATGTCGCAGAGTTCGACATTGTCGGCGAAGAGCGCGAGGTCGGCCTTTCGCTCGCGCGTCGGCATGGCGAGGTCGGAGCCGCGAAACAGGGTGCGCGCCATGAACAGGCCGAGATCATGCGCAATGCGCGGCAGTTGACGGCCGGCGATCAGCGCCTTCCTCAGGATGACGTGCGGCGTCAGGTACTCCATGACGATCAGAGCCTGGGCCTCGTCGAAGTGGAACACGGCCGGCACCACGCCCGGCGCCCGACCCTCCTGGCGCGTCAGCGCGTGATACTCGAAGAAGGAGCGCTTCAACGGAAGCGGCCAGCTGTCACCGACGAGGCGGACATAGGGCAGCGCCTGCTTGACGACCGCCGCGCCCGCTGCCCCTTCGACGATGAAGACGAGGTTCAAGTTGCCGTCGCCGACCTCGCGTACCCTCCAGGTGGCGCTGGTGCCGCCGACCCGCGCCGCGACGGCACCAATGCCGCCGAGCCGGCCGGGAAGGCTGTCCACCGTGAGCGCTTCGAACGAGGTCTGCTTCACCGTCATGCCATCCTCCCGATCCGCGGTTCATCCAGGCGGACCATTCATGACGGGGCGAGGCTAGTCACGCCGCTGTCAAATGTCAATCGAGTTGACATTTGACGATATTATCCATAGCGTCACCTTCCAGGGAGGAAATGATGGCCGAGGATGCCGTGTTCCGCGTTGCGGGCCTGAGGAAATCCTTCGGCCCTATCCAGGTCCTGGGCGGCGTCGACCTCGAACTGCATTCGGGGAAGGTGACCGTTCTCATGGGCGCGAACGGCGCCGGCAAGTCCACCCTCGTGAAGATCGTCAGCGGTGTCCATCGGCGCGACGGCGGGCAGATGACGCTGGCAGGGTTCGATTACCGGCCGGAGACCCCGGCGGAAGCGATGCGCGCTGGTGTCGTCACCGTCCACCAGAACATCAACGACGGCGTCGTCGCCGTACTCGACGTTGCCACCAACCTGACGCTCGACCGTCTCAACGGCGCCGGCGCCCCAGTCTTCCTCAATCCGCGGCGCATCCGCCGCGAGGCACAGGCGGTGGCCGAACGCATGGGCCTCCATATAAGCCTCGATGCCGCCATCCCCGACCTGTCGCTCGCCGACCGGCAAATGGTGGCGATCGCACGCGCCATGGCGCACGAGCCGAAGGTGCTGATCCTTGACGAGCCGACGTCGTCGCTGTCCAGCGCCGAGGCCAACCGCCTGTTTGCGCTGATCGACCGCCTGCGCGAGCGCGGCGTGGCGATCCTCTACATCTCGCACCGCATGTCGGACATCCGGCGGCTCGCCGACCGCATCGTCTCGCTGCGCGACGGACAGATCGCGGGCGTTTTCGCCGAGAAGCCGCTCGACTACGAGGCCGCCGTCAACGCGATGCTCGGTCAGGCGATAGGGCGGCGCGCGATCGAGCCGCACAAGGCTGACCGCACCGTCTTCTCCGCCGACGGGCTGAAGCTCGCCGAAGGCTCCAGGCCTTTCTCGTTCCGCCTCGGCGACGGCGAAGTGGTCGCCGTCACCGGCCTCGTCGGCGTCGGCAAGACCGCGCTGGCCGAGACCCTGTTCGGAGCGCGGCGCCCGCTTGGTGGTACGATGACGCTGAATGGTGCACCCTATCTGCCGGCCAGTCCCGGCGAGGCGATCGCCGCCGGCGCCTACCTTGTCGCCAAGGACAGGTCGGAAAGCGGCGTCGTTCGCGACTTCAACGTCTACGAAAACATGAGCCTGCCGTTCCTGAAGCGCTTCTCGGCCTTCGGCGTCTCGCGGCGCCACGCCGAGCGCGCCATGGCACGCCGGCAGATCGCCGACCTCGGCATCGTCTGCCGCAGTGAGCGCGACGACATGACTACGCTGTCGGGCGGAAACCAGCAGAAGGTCATGGTGGCGCGCTGGATGGCGCAGGGGGCGGCGCTGTTCATGCTCGACGAGCCGTTCCAGGGCGTCGATATCGCCGCGCGTCACGACATCGCGGCGAAACTCAGGGCCAGCGCGGCCGGGCGGGCGACTCTGATCTTCGTAACCGAGCTCGACGAGGCGTTGGAGACGGCCGACCGGATTCTTGTGATGTCGGAACACACGATCGTCGGCGAGCACGTCAATGCCGACGTCGACATCGACCGCCTGCTGGCCGAGGTGGCGGGCCAGCCGGTGCGGGGAGCGGCGTGATGCGCGGCAGCCCGGCAAGGCACGTGGCGATCGGCGGAAAGCCCGGTGTGCGGCCGGGCCTTCGGTTCGACTTGTTCACACAGCATGCCGCCGGCGAGACCGGAGACGAATTCACATCATGACCGCGCGCAACCTTGCGATCCGCTACGGCTTCCTCGCCCTGCTGTTCGGACTGATCGGATTCTTCGCTGTCTCCGCGGACGGATTCGCCTCGCCGCAGAGTGCTGTCTTCATCTTCCAGTCGGTCGCCATCACCGGAATCCTGGCGCTCGGGGTGACGGCGACGCTGGTGGTCGGCGGCTTCGACCTGTCGATCGGCTCGGTCGCTACCAGCGCCATGATGGCCGCCGCCTACGTCATGGTGGTGCTCGAGCAGGACGCGACGGTCGCCATCCTGGTCTGCCTGCTCATCGGCGCGGTCGTCGGCCTGATCAACGGCTTCCTGATCGTCTATACGCGCGTGCCCGACCTTCTGGCGACACTCGGCATGATGTTCCTGCTGGTCGGCCTGCAGCGCATCCCCACCGAGGGGCGCTCGATCGCGACCGGCATGACCATGCCCGACGGGACCGTGGCCAGCGGCAAATTCAGCGACGCGTTCCTCGCGCTCGGCCGCCACCGATTCGACTTCTTCATCCCCAATCTGGTTCCGGTGTCGGTGGTGGTGCTGATCCTGCTCGCCCTTCTGATCTGGTTCTTCCTCGAATACACACGCTTCGGCCGCATGATGTACGCCGTCGGCAGCAACGAGAGGGCGGCCGAACTCGCCGGCGCGCCGGTCAAGGCTTACAAGATCTGGGCCTACATCATTTCCGGAATCTTCGCCTCGATCGGCGGGATTCTCCTCGCCGCCCGGCTTGGACGCGGCGACATCGCCTCGGGCAACAATCTGTTGCTCGACTCCGTCGCGGCGGCGCTGATCGGCTTCGCGGTTCTCGGCGCAGCCAAGCCCAACGCGTTCGGCACGGCGGTCGGCGCCCTGTTTGTCGGCGTGCTCCTGCAAGGGCTCACCATGATGAATGCCCCCTACTACACCCAGGACTTCGTCAAGGGCGCCGTCCTTGTCGTGGCGCTGGTGTTCACCTTTGCCCTGTCGAACAGGGGCAAACGATAGCCCGATCCGGACTACCGGCAACATTGGAGGAAAAGATGGACTTCACACGCAGGACCTTCACGAGACTGACGATGGCGCTGGCCGGCGCGACCATGCTCGGCGTCACGCCCTCGCTGGCGCAGGAAAAGCCGGCGCCTTTCGACAACCCCGGCAACGTCAAGATTGCCCTGGTGCGCTACCTGTCGACCGGCGACTTCTTCCAGGCCTATCTCTCGGGCGTCGAGGCGCAGGCCAAGGCGCTCGGCGTCGACCTGCGTGTCTTCGACAGCCGCCAGGACGCCGCACTCCAGGCCGACATGGTCGACCAGGCCATCGCGCTCGGCGTGCAGGGTATCATCATCCAGCATGGCCTGACCGAATCGATGAAGGACGCCGCCCAGCGGGCCGTCGACGCCGGCATCAAGGTCGTCGCCTTCGACGTCAACGTCGAGAACGACAAGATCCCGCAGATCGAGCAGTCCGACCGTGACCTCGCCCGCCTGGCGCTCGAGCAGGCGATCAGGGACAATGGCGAAAGCTGGAAGGCAGGCTATGTCTACGTCGCCGGCATCGCCCCGCTCGACCGTCGCAACGAGACCTGGGTCGAGTTCAAGAAGAAGTATCCCGGCATCAACGAGGTCGCGATGTTCGGCACGCTCGACAATCCGATCGCAAACTCGGTCGCCAACCAGGCCCGCTCGGTGCTGTCGGCCAATCCCGATATCAAGGTGATGTTCGCCCCCTATGACGAGTTCGCAAAGGGCGTGAAGATCGCCGTCGACGAGGCCGGCCTGTCGAAGGACATCAAGATCTATTCGGCCGACATCTCGACCTCCGACATCGCCGCCATGCGCGAGACCGACAGCGCCTGGGCGGCGACCGCGGCGACCAATCCGGCCGTCGTCGGCCAGGTCTCGGTGCGCGCGCTCGCCATGCTGCTCGCCGGCGAGGATCCGGGCCACAACGTCATCGTCCCTCCGACGCTGATCACGCAGAAGGACCTCAACGACAACGACATCAAGAACATGGAGGAACTGTCGGCGAAGATGCCGCAGTTCGCTCATGCCGACGTCGCCATGCCGGCCTGGATGCCGAACCCGAACGCGAAGTGACTTCGGCCGCAGGGCTGGATCGCAAGAGGGCGGCCTGCGCGGCCGCCCTTTTGTCTACGGGTCGACAGATTGCGGATATGTTCCTGAGGCAGGGAGATATCCAATGGCGCTGTTCATACGCGACGAGGAAGTGGACGAACTCGCGTCCGAGTTGCAAAGAGTCTAGAAGACTCACCCCAAGAAGGAAACGGCAAAAGTCGCCCTCCGGAACGAGCCTGGCCGCGCGTCGGAGAGACCGCAGCGACGACGGTCCGGGTCGCGCGATGGCTCGCGCCGACGCAATGGGACCCAGCGATCCTGACTTCGCCATGAAGCGCTTCACGGACGAGATTTGGGGCGACGCTGATGTTCGTCGATGCGTCTGTCACCATTGCAATACTCGGGCGAGAGCGGGATGCTGAGGCGCCGGCCGAAGGACCTCGCGCTGACCGACCTCGCCTGACGCCCTACCGTAGCGCCGCCGCGATATTGCCGCCGTCGACCGTGGTGACGTCGGCCGTCGTGCGCTCGGCGAGCGCCTGGTGCAGGAAAGCCTGGGCGACGTGCTCGGCGGTCACCTCGAGGCCGAGCAGGTTGCCGGCCATATAGTCCTTCTCGGTGAGGCCGCGGGCCTTCGACCGGCTGGCGATCATCTCGCCGGTGAGCAGGCCCGAGCGGACGCGGTCGGCGTTGACGGCGTTGGAGCGCACGCCGATCGCACCGTATTCGAGCGCGTATTGCCGCGACAGGAACAGCGTCGCCGCCTTGGGCAGGCCGTAGGCGCCGAACTTCGGCCCCGGATTGACCGCCTGTTTCGACGTGTTGAACAAGAGGACGCCGCCGGTGCCCTGCTGCTTGAAGATCCTCACCGCGTTCTGCGCCACCGACTGGTGGGCGAAGAAGTTCAGCTCGAAACTCTTCCGCAGCAGTTCGTCGTCGATCTCGCCGATGCCGCCCTCCCAGGCTGCGCCGGCATTGGAGACGACGATGTCGACGCCGCCGTAGCGGGCGACGGCCACATCGAAGGCCCGGCGCACCGAAGCAGGGTCCGTGACGTCGCAACCGACCGCGATCGAGTCGTTGCCGGCGGCTTTGGCGGCGGCAATCGCCCTGTCTTCGTCGGTATCGGCGACGACGACATGCGCGCCGTTGACGGCGAACAGCTTCGCCGTCGCCGCACCGATGGCGCCGCCGCCGCCCGTCACGAGCACGACCTGTCCGGTGAGCGGCTTGGGCTTGTTGCCGGCGAGCTTGGCCTGCTCCAGCGACCAGTATTCGAGTTCGAAGAGTTCGGGCTTGGAAAGCGGACGGAAGCGGCCGATCGCCTCGGCTCCCGCGACCGCCTCGATCCACATCTCGCCGACGTCGGAGGCGATTCTCGCGTCCTTCAGCGTCCGGCCGAAGCCGAACATGCCCAAGCCCGGAACCAGGGCCAGCCGGGGCATCGGGTCGAGCATCGTCCTCGCGACGTCGTCGCGCGCGTCGTTGGTGCGGAAGTAATCCGCGTAGGCGGCCACATAGTCGGCGATCACCTGCTTCGCCGCCGCGGCGAAGGAAGCAAGTTCGCCCGAGCGCGGCGACGGCAGCACGACGGGTCCGGTCTTGATGCGGATCGAGAGATCCGGCGTGCTGACGCCTGTGTCCGCGAGTCGCGGCAGATCGCTGGAAGACAGGAACGCCCGGACCCGGTCCGAAGTGCGGAAGTCGGCAACGAAGCGGTCGTACGCGCCTTCGCCGCGTGGAAAGGCGACGGCGCCGCGCAGCAGAGGCGCGATCTCGCCCGGCGCGGCCAGGTCCGATGCGACCGCAGTCGTCGGCAGCGGCCGGCCGTTGGCGGAGACATAGTCCTCGGCCACCGTCACCCAGTGGATCATGCGGCCGTAGGCCTCTTCGGCGCTGTCACCGAATGTGAAGATGCCGTGCTTGTCGAGGATCAGCCCTTCGACCGTCGGATCGCGGTCGAACACCGCCGCGGCCGCCTTGGCGAGGTCGAAGCCGGGCTTGATGTAGGGGACGAAACCCATACGCGGTCCGAACACCTTCCTGCAGAGCGACTCGCTGTCCTCGCCCTGATCGACGATGGCGAGGATTGCGGTCGAGTGGGTGTGGTCGACGTATCTGTGCGGCAGGAACGCGTGGAGGAGCGTTTCCACGGACGGGTTCGGCGAGGAGGGGTCGATCAGATTGGCGCGCTGCAGCGCCACCATGTCTTCGTCCGATAGGACCGAGAGGGACCGTGCCTTCAGCAGAGGGCCTAACTTCACCGCCGGCAGGCCCTGCGGCTCGATGACGGCCATGTCCCAGCCGCTGCCCTTGACGCAAAGCACGTCCCATTCCTCGCCGATAAGGTCGGTGACGCGGGTCTTCAGCGAGGTGTTGCCGCCGCCGTGAAGGACCAGCCGCGGATCGCCGCCGAGCAGGCGCGTCGTGTAGACCCTGAGCGCAAGATCGCGGGTGATACCCCTGGCGGCGTAGTCGGCGACTATCTTCTCGGCTTCGGCATCGTTCCAGAGGCTCTTCATGTCAAATCCGTTTGCAGTTTCGTTTCGAGTCGCACAAGCACCCCGCAGAAATCGCGGCGCTATCAGGTTGCCGTGCCGGCAGGCGCCGTCTCGTGTGCCGGCGCAAGCTCCAGAAGCCGCCGGGCAAGAGGCGCGGTGACCACAAGATGGGTGACGAATCCGCCAGCCAGGGCGGCGCGTAGCGCGTCGAGCTTGACGTCCTCGTGCACGACCATCATCCGCTTCGGGATGGCGCGCAGCGATCCGAGGTCGGCGGAGATGACGCGCCGGTTGTAGCTGCAGTCGAGCGCCGACCCGGACGCATCGATGATCTGGCCTGCAATGACGCCCGCCGCCCCCTCCGCGCGCAATGCCCTGAGTTCGGTGGGCGTGAGGGCCCCGCACTTGACCACATGGCTGTCCTCGTCGACCGTGCCGACGGAATAGAGAGCGATGTCGCACTCCGAGATGCCGGCAAGCTGCTCGCGGATGACCGGCTCGTCGCGAAGTTCCGCCGCCAGCCGTTCCGAGGTCAGCACGAGCGGAGCATAGAAGTTGAGGCCCTTGGCGTTGAGCCGCCGGGCGATCTCCATCGTGCATTCATCGGGCCTGTAAGAATAGGGTGCGCCGAGATTGCCGCAGAGCTGGACGACGACCACGTCCTGAAGATCGGCAAAAGGCATCACGTCGGCGATCGCGTAAACGGTGCGGCCCCAGGCGACCCCGATGCGGTACCCCCGTCCGATCTGCTCGAGGAAGGCGCTTGCAGCGACGAGCGCCACCTCGTTCTCGGTGCTTCGACCGGCATCGGATACGATCCAGACCGTCCGAAGGCCGAGCGCGTCTTCCAGCCGGCGCGCCAGCACGTCGTCGGAAAAGAGCTGCGTGGACGTGCTGATGTTGACGATGCCGGTCTCGCGGGCCTTGCGCAGGTACATGGCGACCGAGGCGCGCGATATGTCCAGTTTCCGCGCCACCTCGTCCTGACGCAGGCCGTGCGTATAGTAGAGCCAGGCGGCCTTGTGGATAATCTGGTCAGCCGGCCTGATCGGCATGGCGTTCGCCCTCCCCACTTAGACAATAGTCACGTCGATTGACAAAAGTCAAATCCGACATGCGGTTTACGGGTTGGCTTTCGCCCGGTGAGGCAGCCCGCCAATGCGTCAAGTCGCCACATGCGCCGCCCCCCCCCGACGAAAAACATGATATTTTTTGTTTAGAATAGTTCTAAGTTATTGTTTTAAGGATGATTTTCTGTCCCGTCACGTTGACAGCACGATGTCATCGTGCCTTATGTGAAGTCATCGTCATGCCAGTGCCACCTTTGATGTCGGGGCCTTGAACCCTTTCGATTGGAGGACGGAATGCTCCATTATTCGCAGTCGAGCGGCGAACCTGCTGCACGCCTGTCTCGTGCCGCCTTCGGCTCCTGCCGGCGCAGTCGTTCCGCCACGGCGGATTCCTCGACCATTTTCTGGGTCGTCCCGGCGTTCCGCCCGGGCAAGCTCGCCGCGCTGCTGGCAACGGTCGCGCTGACGGCGGCTGTCTTCGTCCTCCCCGCGAACGCAGCCGAGCCGTCGGCCGTCGTCGCCAACTACGCCGATATCGCCTTGGCGACGTATGAGGACTCGCTCGCCGAGGCGAGACGGCTGAAGGGCGCGGTCGACACCCTGATCGCCCAGCCATCGGAAGAGACGCTCGCTGCCGCCCGCGCGGCCTGGAAGAAGGCACGGATCCCCTATCAGCAGACCGAGGTCTTCCGCTTCGGCAATGCCATCGTCGACGCCTGGGAGGGCCGGGTGAACAGCTGGCCGCTCGACGAGGGTCTGATCGACTATGTCGATGCCAGCTACGGCACGGAGTCCGACGAGAACACGCTCTACACGGCAAACGTGATCGCCAATACCTCGATCGAGATCAACGGAGTCCCGGTCGACGCCTCGAACCTGTCACCGGAATTCCTGTCGGGCACGCTCCAGGAGGCCGGCGGCATCGAGGCGAACGTCGCGACCGGTTATCACGCAATCGAGTTCCTGCTCTGGGGTCAGGACCTCAACGGAACGGGTCCGGGCGCCGGCGCCCGACCGTATACCGACTACGACGTCGCCAACTGCACCGGCGGCAACTGCGACCGACGCGCCGAGTATCTGGCGTCGGCGACGACCCTGCTGGTCGCCGACCTCGAGGAGATGGTGGCAAACTGGCAGGCGGACGGCGCGGCGCGCACCGAACTGCTCGGAGCCGATCCGCGGATCGGCCTCTCCGTCATGCTGACCGGCATGGGCTCGCTCTCCTACGGCGAACTCGCCGGCGAGCGCATGAAGCTCGGGCTGCTGCTGCACGATCCGGAGGAGGAGCAGGACTGCTTCTCGGACAATACCCACATATCGCACCTCTACGACGCAGTCGGCATCCGCAATGTCTATCGCGGATCCTACGAGCGGATCGACGGATCGAGGATTCAGGGCGCATCCCTTGCCGATCTCGTGAAGGCGGCAGACCCGGCCGTCGCCGCCGACCTCTCGGCAAGGCTCGACGCAAGCGTCGCCGCCATCGAGGCGATCGGCGCCCGGGTAGGGCAGGGAGAATCCTACGACCAGCAGATCGGCGAAGGCAACGCCGAGGGCAACGCCACCGTGCAGGCGGCCATCGATGCGCTGATCGCGCAGACGCGCTCGATCGAACGCGCTGTCGCCGCCCTCAAGCTGGAGAGCATAGCCTTCGAGGGCTCCGACAGTCTGGACGCGCCCGACAAGGTGTTCCAGTGAGGTAGATCGAGGTACGGCGCGAGAATCCGTGCTCTTCCAGCGAGCCCACGGCAGCGAGCCGTCAGCCAGCCCCCGGTGCGACGATGATCATCTGCCACTGCAACCTGATCACGCAAGACGAGATCGAAAGCGCGATCACCGAACTTCTTGACCAGGATCCCTGGTCGCTGATCGTGCCAGCGAAGGTCTACCACACGCTGCACAAGCGGGGCCGCTGTTGCGGCTGTTTTCCAAATGTGGTCGAAACGATCATAAGGGTAACCGAAGAGTATCACGCGCGCTCGGAGGCGAGGGCGGGAGAGGTTGTTTCACATCTGGACCGCGTCAGAAGTTTGCGCGGCCAATTCGGGAGCAGGACCCATGAAAGGCGAAAGGCAGATCATCGAGCGGCTTAACGAAGCCCTCTTCCTCGAACTGGGTGCGGTCAACCAGTACTGGCTCCACTACCGGCTTCTAGAGGACTGGGGTTACGCGAAGCTGGCCAGGAAGGAGCGCGCCGAGTCGATCGAGGAGATGCAGCACGCCGACAAGCTGGTTGCGCGTATCATCCTCCTCGAGGGTCATCCAAACCTGCAGTCGGTCGCGCCGCTGCGCATCGGCCAGAACGTGAAGGAGGTGCTGGAGTCGGACCTCGCCGGCGAATACGACGCGCGCACCTCCTACAAGAAGTCGCGCGAAATCTGTGCGGAAGTCGGCGACTACGTCACGATGCGCCTTTTCGAGGACCTCCTCGCCGACGAGGAAGGACATATCGATTTTCTGGAAACCCAACTCGACCTGCTGGCGACGATCGGCGAGGAGAAGTACGGGCTTCTCAACGCGTCGCCGGCGAACGAGGCCGAGTGAGCCAATCAAGGCGGCGCGGGCCGGTATTGCCCCGCCCCAAGGAATGGAACATGCGTTCAGGAGGCTTCGCAACCGCGCGCGCCGGCAAGAAGGCGGGAGTGCTTCTCGTGCTCGCCTTTGCCGGACTCGCGGCCGCCGGCTCGACGCCAGTCGGCCTCTCGCCCGTCCGGGACGATCTTTCCGCCGAAGACCTCGCCCGCGTGGTGGCAATCACGGCGCCGACCGCCGACTTCGCGAAGGCCGAGCCGTTCGAGGCGATGCAGGGCGGTGCGGGAACGTCGCGCAAGAGCGTCGATTCCAACGCCTTCTCCCACTCCTCGGCGAACATCACCTTCGAGCAGGAGGCGACCTTCAAGCTCGGCAACGGCATATTCCGCAAGCTGTGGGTGTCGGCGCCGTCGTCAACGCAAGCGTCGGACGGGCTCGGACCGCTTTTCAATGCCCGCGCCTGCCAGAGCTGTCATCTGAAGGACGGGCGTGGCCACCCGCCGGAAGGCAATCCCGACGCGACCTCGATGTTCCTTCGGCTCGCGAGACAGGCCTCAACGGAAGAGGAGAAGGCGCTGGTCGCGGACAGAGCCGTTCTCAACTTCCCCGATCCGGTCTATGGCGGCCAGTTGCAGGACCTCGCCGTACCCGGATTGCCCGGCGAAGGACGAATGGTCATCTCCTATGAGGAGATGCCGGTCGCGCTCGCGGACGGGACGGTCGTCTCGCTGCGCAAGCCGAGCTATGCCGTCGAAGGTCTTTCCGACGGACCGCTTGCGGCGGATACCACCCTTTCGCCGCGAGTGACGCCGCAGATGATCGGCCTCGGCCTCGTCGAGCAGATCCATCCCGCCGACATCCTTGCGCATGCCGATCCGGACGACCGCGACGGCGACGGGATCTCCGGCAAGCCCCAGATCGTGCGCGACGCGCCCGGCGGCGAACTGACGCTCGGGCGTTTTGGCTGGAAGGCGCAGACGCCGTCGATCAGACAGCAATCAGCCGGAGCGTTTGCCGGCGATATCGGCATATCGACGCCCGAGGTGCCCACGCACTGGGGTGATTGCACCCCGGCGCAGAAGGCCTGCCTGGCGATGCCGAACGGAGTCCAGGCGCGGCTCGGCGACGTCGAGGCGCCGCCGCCGGTGCTTGATCTCGTGACGTTCTATGCACAGAACCTGGCGGTGCCGGCGCGGCGAAATGTCGGCGACGCGAAGGTCCTCGCCGGCAAGAAGCTGTTCTATGACCTGGGCTGTATCTCGTGCCATACGCCGAAGTACGTCACCCGCCGCGATGCGCCCGACAAGGCCCAGGCCTTCCAGCTGATCTGGCCATACTCGGACTTCCTGCTCCACGACATGGGCGAAGGTCTCGCCGACGGGCAGCAGGTCGGCGACGCCACCGGAAGCGAGTGGCGGACGGCGCCGCTGTGGGGGATCGGCCTCACGAGGGTCGTCAACGGCCATACCTTTTTCCTCCACGACGGTCGCGCCCGCAATCTGACTGAGGCGGTGCTTTGGCACGGCGGCGAAGCGCAGGCGGCGCGCGACGGCTTCTCCGCCCTGGACAAGGCGGAGCGCGATGCGCTGATCACCTTCCTGGAGTCGCTATGAACGTTCGCCTTGCCCTGAGCCTCGCCGCCTGGCTGGCGATGCCGGCAGCCCACGCTGCGCAAGCAGCCGACCGCGTCGTCACGGCGGCGATCGAAGGCTACGTCAGGCCGGCCTACGCCGAGTTCGAGGCCCGGTCGGGCGAACTGGCCGGCGCGGTCGGGCAGCTGTGCTCCGCACCGTCGCCGGCCGCCTTGGACGGCGTGCGGAGGGAATTCGGGCGGACGGTCTCGGCGTGGTCGCGGATCGAACTCTTGCACCTCGGACCGGTAACGGAAGCCAACCGCCTGGAAAGGGTTCTGTTCTGGCCGGACCGGAAGGGCACGGGATTGAAGCAGGTTCAGGCCGCGTTGGCGAACGAGGATCCGACTGCGGTCGATCCCGCGACCCTGGCCGGCAAGAGCGTCGCCATGCAGGGCCTCGGCGCACTGGAGTTCGTGCTGTTCGGTCCCGACGCGGAGACGCTCGCAGCGACCGCCGGCTATCGCTGCGCCTATGCCGCGGCGATAGCCAAGAACGTTGCCGGGATCGCCGAGGCCATCGAAGAAGAATGGCAGCGACCCGGCGGTTATGCCGACAAGTGGAGCAATCCGGGTGAGGCTAATCCGTTTTTTCACGACGAGACCGAAGCGCGTAACGAACTGCTTGGCGTGATTGTCGAGGGACTCGAAATGGTACACGACCAGCGGCTCGGCTTCCTCGGCGAGACGGCAGGCGAGGACAAGCCGAAGCAGGCGCTGTTCTGGCGCTCCGGACTGACCGTCGAGAACATCGCCGGCGGCCTCGCCGGCCTCTCGCGGCTGTTCGAAGCGTCCGGTATCCCCGACATGCTGCCGACCGGCCAGGCGTGGATCGCAGAGTCGATCCGCTTCGAGTTCGCCAATGCGGCGCATGCGGCCGACCGCGCGGACGGGCCGGTCGACGAAGCGCTGAAGGATCCGGCGCGGCGGAACGCGCTCTCCTACCTGCGTATCGTGACAAGGAGCCTGAGCGATCTGTTCGGCACGAAACTCGCCGCGGAACTCGGCCTGACCGCCGGATTCTCCTCACTCGACGGGGACTGACCGTGAATCTCGTGGACCGCCGCCGCTTCCTGCGCGCCGCCGGCGCAGGCTTCGCCCTCTCACTGCTGCCATCCGGCGCCGAGGCGCTGGCCAAGAGCGACGCAGTGTTCGCCACGGCTTACCAAAGACGTGACGGCGGCTATGGCGTTGCGGTTCTGTCGGAACGTTCCGAACTGATCCATGCAATCGCCCTGCCCGACCGCGGCCACGACGTGACCTTCGATCCGGCCTCCGGACGCGCGGCAGTTTTCGCCCGGCAGCCTGGGACGTTCATGATCGTCTTCGACCATACCGGCCGGTCTTCGCCGATGACCATTGCCGCCGTGGAGGGCCGACATTTCTACGGCCACGGCGTATTCTCGCCGGACGGCGCGTTGCTCTATGCGACCGAGAACGATTTCGACAACGCGGCGGGCGTCGTCGGCGTCTACGACGCGCGCAATGGCTTCGACCGGATCGGCGAGTTCGCCACGCATGGTATCGGCCCGCATGAGATGGTGCTGCTCGGCGATGGCCGGACGCTGGCAATCGCCAATGGCGGCATAGAAACCCACCCCGATTTCGGCCGTTCGAAACTCAATATCGCGACGATGAAGCCATCCTTCGTCCTCGTCGACCGCCTGACCGGAGATCTGGTCGAGAAGCACGAGCTGCCGCCGGCGCTGCACCAGCTGTCGATCCGCCATATGGATATCGACGCCGACGGCACGATCTGGTTCGGTTGCCAGCACGAAGGGCCGGCATCGGAAACGCCGCCTCTGGTCGGCATGGCACGGCGCGGCGAGGAGCTCTCGATGCTCGACATGGCGCAAGAAGACCGCCTCGCGCTGCGCAACTATGTCGGCTCGGTTGCCGCCAACCGCAAGGCCGGCACAATCGCGGTATCCTCGCCGCAGGGCAACTGCCTCGCCGTCATCGACACGCGGGCGAGGCGACTGCGCGAACTGCGCCGGCTGGTCGAGGTCTGTGGCCTGGCGCCACACCAAGATGACTACCTGATGTCGACGGGGACGGGCGTGCTCGTCGATTCGGACCATTCGGCAAAGAGTTTCGCCGACTACGCCTGGGACAACCATATCCTGCGCATCGACAGATAGGTGCCTGAAATCAGGGCGCCGCGCCGCCGGAGGCCCTCAGATAGCGCCGGCAATCGCAGCGTGGGCAAGCGCCCGTCGCAACAGGTCGACGAAGCGCTCGCCGGCCACCTCCAGCGCGCCGGTATTGTCCAGCGTCACGACGGTCGCGCCTCCGGCGTCGATCGTCGCGCGGCGCGCCAGCCTCGCCGCCGCATCGCCGGCGCTCTCGCGGGCGCGGCCCGCGATCCGTGCAGCGAGCACTTCCGGCGCGGCAACGACCTCGACCACAACGACGCTCGCATAGCGGCCGGTGAGCGCGGGGATCGCCGCCCGCGATACGTTCGCCACCACGACGTGGCCGGCCTCGACGCCACGATCAACGCTCGCCGGTAGGCCGTAACGCAGCCCGTGCGCGCCCCACGAGATCGCAAAGGCGCCGCGCGCCTCCGCCGCGGCGAAATCGTCCTCGGAAAGGCTTTCGTGGTCCTCGGCCGCAGCGTCGCTCGGTCGGGTGACGACGCGGCGGACGAACTCGATCGCGCCTTCGCCGTCGAGGCGCGCGCGTGCGTAGGTTATTAGCGAATCCTTGCCGGCGCCGCTCGGACCGACCACCGCGACGAACACGCCGTCGCCCATCCGGCGCTCGCCGCTCGCCATCTCGCGCTCGATCTTCGCCGAATTCATCATGCGACGCGCCGACCCTCGCGCCAGACCGTGCGGACGACCGGTACGTGTTCGTCGAGCCTCACCCTGACGAGATCGGCACGCCGGCCGACCTCGATCGCGCCGCGATCGTCGAGGCCGACGGCCGTCGCCGGATTGCGCGACACCATGGCGACCGCCTGCGGAAGCGAGATCGAGTCGACGACCTCACCGATGAAGAATGCCGACTGGATGAGGCTGAAGGGGATATAGTCGGACGACAGGATGTCGAGCATGCCGCCCTCGGCCAGCGTGCGGGCCGACACGTTGCCCGAATGCGAGCCGCCACGCATGACGTTGGGAGCTCCCATCAGCACGCCGAGCCCGGCGTCCTTCGAGGCCCTGGCCGCCTCGACTGTGGTCGGAAACTCGGCGACGCGGATGCCTTGGCCGATCGCCTCGGCGACGTGGTCGGCAGTGGCGTCGTCGTGACTGGCGAGCACGATGCCGCGCTCGCGGCAGGCCTCCGAGATCGCGATGCGGTGCTTCGAGGAATTCTCGGCGGATTCACGCATGCGGCGCTCGCAGAACGCGCGGAAGACGTCGTCCGACATCTTCAGCTTGCCCTGATAATAGGTCGCGTAGGCCTCGATCCGGGCGAACTGCCGCTGCCCCGGCGCATGGTCCATCAGAGAGGCCATGCGCACGCGTTCGTCGCCGTCGAAGTAACGGAACCCTTCCAGGCAGTCCGGCGCCGACACCTCGCAACGAAGGTGGATGAAGTGGTCGGCGCGGACACGGTCCTCGCGCACGCAGTCCTCGATGGCGTCGGCCAGACGGCGCATCTCGACGGCCGTCATGTCGGCGTCGTCGTCGAGGCCGACGCGCAGGGCATCGAAGACCGTCGTAATTCCGGCCGTGGCGACCTGCGCGTCGTGGGCGAGGACGGCTGCGATCGGGTTCCAGCGCACCTTGGGTCGCGGCGCGTAGTGACCCTCGAGATGGTCGGTGTGCAGCTCGACGAGGCCGGGGATCAGGTATTCGCCTTCCAGGTCGGCGCCCGAACGCATGACGCCGGTGGAGATGTCGGCGATCTTCCCGTCACGGACGAGGATCGAGCCAAGAACGACCTCGTCGGGCAGGACAAGGCGGGCGTTGGTGAGAATAGTCTCGGGACTCATCAGGCGATCTTCCGTTCCCGCTGGGGTTGCAGCGCGTGCCGCGACAGGATGGTGAAGGGTCCGCCGGCTTCCGGCTCGACGAAAACGGCAAGGCCGTCGATCACGACCGGCTCGGAGAGGACCGGTTCGAAGACCTCCTCGAGGGCCGCGCGGACGCGCGGCACGTCGCCGCCGGAGACGCGTCCCGAAAGCGTCATGTGGAAGCGGAAGGCGTCGAACACGTAGGGATAGCCCCACCGGCAGAGGTTGCGGAACTGCTCGGCGCTCAGCGTTTCGGGATTGCGGCGTTCGATCTCGGCTTCCGTGATCGGCGCGCGGAACCGATCGAAGGTCGTCACCACCGATGCCGCGAAGTCCTTCAGTTCGGCGAAGCCGCCGGACGGCAGCAGGGCGAAGAAACCGTCGATCTGGCCGATCACGAGCCGCGGAACCACGACCGGCGCCGTCTCCCGCGCGAAGGCCTCGAGCGCATCCACCAGCGACGCGGTGGTTTCGCCGCCGGCGAGGCGGAACGGCGCCTTGATCGTGGCGTGGAAGCCGTAGCGGCGTGCGGCGGCCGTGTGAAAGGCAATCTCGGCCGGCGAGAGGCTGGCGAGGGATGGCGGCGTCATCGTCGCCCCGGTGAAGGCGTCTCGCCCGAGCCACGCCGCGGCGACCCGCGTCAGCGGATGGTCGCGGTCCGGCGTGAAATAGATGGCGTGGCGCATTGGGGGATCCTCGAAAGCCAGGTTGGCTTAGGCGATTTGCATGACAGATTGACGAAGGTATCCGACGGACGCCGGACGAGCAAAGGCATCGTCATGGCTGACCGTCCTGTGAACGAAAACGCGGGTCCGGCTCGCGTTCCCGAACCCTAGCGTGCCCTTGCCGATGCCGAGGAGCCGCCGATCAGTTTGCGCCGCAGCCAGCCCGAAAGGACGTCCATCATCATCACCATCAGGAGCGTCAGGATGATGTAATAGGATACTTCCTCCCAGTCCTTCTGGGTCTGGATAGCCTGGGTCAGGAGCAGGCCTATGCCGCCGCCGACGATGGCGCCGATGACCGTGGCGCTGCGCGTGTTCGATTCCAGGTTGTAGAGTACCTGGCTGAGGATCACCGGCGCAACCTGCGGGACCACGCCGAAGCGGCTGCGCTGGAGCGCGTTCGCACCGGTGGAGCGCAAACCGTCTACCTGCTTTTCATCGACGTTCTCCAGCGCTTCGGAGAAAAGCTTGCCGAAGGTCCCGGTGTCGGTGAGCAGCATGGCGAGTGAACCGGTCAGCGGACCGGGACCGAAGGCGCGGCTGAGCACGATGGTCCAGATCAGCCCGTCGACGCCGCGAAGGAAGTCGAAGACGCGGCGGACGCCCAGACGCACGGCAAGTCCGGGCGTAAAGCGCCGTGCCGAGAGGAAAGCGAGCGGCAACGCGACGATTGCTGCGCCCATCGTGCCGAGGAACGCCATCAGCACCGTCTCGAAGATCGCCCAGGCGACGTCGCCGTGGCGCCACATCGCGTTGTTCCAGAAATCTGAGAGCATGGCCGAAAGGTTTGATGTTCCTGGCCGGACGGCATCGCCGGAAACCACCATAGCGAGCAATTCGCCGGCCGTCTTGCCGTAGAACGGGCTGTCCAGCGTGAACCAGAAGAGTTCCCAGCCGAAGGAATAGCGGAAGACTTCGGCACGGTTGCGGGTCACCGTCAGGCGGCCGGCGGCCGTGGCAAGGGCGACGCGCGTGTCGGACGCGTTGATCCAGTCGGGCAGCGGCCCCGAAGGGGCGTCGAGAGATACGCCGTCCTCGCGCTGGACGATCGTCAGCAGGCCATAGCCCGGAACATCGTAGCGGACCGCGTCGGCATCGAAGCGGACGACGTGGCCGCTGCCGAGATCAATGATCGTGGCCTCACCCTGCCGGCGTATCCATTCGGGCCATTTCTCCGCCGCATAGGTTCCCTTCGCCTCGCCCTCGATCGCGACCTTGATCCCGGAGCGCCGGTTGTCCCGCTCGACATGGGTCTTGTAGCTGTATGTATCGGCAAGCAGGATGCCCGCATTCTCGAGTTTGGCCCGCGCGGCGATACCCGGCAAGTCGAAGGCGAAAAAGATGTAGGTCAGATAGGCAAGGACCAGGACCGGGACACCGACGGCGAACAGGCGCTTGCGCGCGAAAAGCTTGTCTGCGGCGGCCTTGCGGGCGGGCAGGTCGATGCCGACTTCGAGGACTGCCATCAGCTTCCCCTGACCAGACGGTTACGATAGTGGCTCGAAACCTGGTCGATCGCCACGATGGTGAGGAAAAGAAGCAGGAAGATCGCCGCCGCTGCGTCGTAGCGTCCGGTCCCCCAGCCGATCGCCACCCGGAGTTCGGCACCGATGCCGCCGGCACCGACGAAACCGAGAATGGCGGAGGCGCGCACATTGATCTCGAAGCGCAGCAGCGCATAGGAAAGGTAGTTCGGCATCACCTGTGGCAGAACGCCGAGCCACATGCGCTGCAGCCAGGAGGCGCCGACGGACGCGAGACCCTCGACGGGCTTGAGGTCCGCGTTCTCGTTGACTTCTGAGAACAGCTTGCCCAGTGCGCCGGCGGTGTGGAAGGCGATGGCGATCATCGCCGGAACCGGTCCGCCGCCGAGGATGAAGATCAGCACCAGCGCGATGACGATTTCGGGCAGTGCGCGCATCGTGTCCATGATGCGGCGGAAGACGGGGATCAGGCGCGGCCAGCGTGCCAGGCCGCGGGTCGAAAGCAGCGAAAGCGCAATCGCGGCAATGGCGCCGATCAACGTCGAAACGGCGGCGATGTTGATCGTTTCGACCATCGCGGGGAGATAATGCAGCAGGTGGCCCGGCAAGGCCGGTGCCTTCGCAACCGCTTCGCCGAGCAACTCGGCGGGAAAATCGAAGATCTTGTGCAGACCGTCCCAGAACCCGCCGGCGTTGCGCCTGTCGGCGACGTTGAACCCGGCGGCGAGAAGGACGAAGAAGACGACCAGCAATACGCCGGAATACAGGCGCTTGCGCTGGATCATCGCCATATAGTCGGCCTTGATCGCAGCCGGTCCGGCGTTGGTGGTGAGCGTCATCCCGGAATCCATTCCGGCAGGCGGACTCCGTCGGAGCCCGCCTGCCGAACGTTCGTCAGTTGGTCTGCGCCTTGCGGACGGCGATGATCGACTCGTAGGCGTCGTGAGTGATCGGGCGGAAGCCTGCGGTTTCGCCCGCCGCGATGTTGTAAGCGCACTGCTTGTCGGTCGCGTGCATGTTCTGAAGGACGTCGATCACCTTCTGCTTCACATCCTGGGGAAGCGCCTTCCTCAGCGTGATCGGCCCTTCGGCGATGGGCTTCGACTTCCAGATCTGGACGATGTCGTTCATGTCGATCAGACCGGCGTCGACAGCCTTGCGCAGGGCGCCCGAATTGTAGCCGTCTTCCCAGTTGCCGAGCCCGTCGGCCCAGGTCACGCCGGCATCGACGTCGCCATTCTTCACAGCCACGATGGTCTGCTCGTGACCGCCGGTGAAGACGACCTCGCCGAAGTAGTCACCGGACTTCATCGAGGCGCCGATGGCCTGCGGGATCTCAACCGAAGGGATCAGGTAGCCGGACCCCGAGTTCGGATCGCCGAAACCGAACTTCTTGCCCTTCATGTCGGCGAGCGACGTGATACCGGAGTCCTTGCGGGCGAAACCGATCGAGAAATAGGTGTACGAGCCATCGAGATTGGTCTTGACCAGAACCGGCTCGACTGCCTCCGGGTCGGTCAGGTAGGCCTTCGCGTATGCCGAGGGTCCAAGCCAGGCGAGATCGATCGATCCGCCGAGCATCCCCTGGATGACGCCGTCATAGTCGGCGGGCGTGAACAGCTTGACGGGAACGCCGAGCGCGGTTTCGACGTAAGCGCGCAGGCACTCGTTCGAGGTCAGGCGGTCCTGGGCGTTTTCGCCGCCGAGCAGGCCGATACGGAATTCGGTGATGTCGCCGGCCATCGCCGGTGCGGCGAGGACGGTGGTCGCCACGAGGGCGGCAAGCAGCTTTTTCATGGTCGGTCTCCTGTTGGAAAAGTCGGACGATCGTCCGGGTGAAGGGTCAGAGGGCGAAGGCGGGTGCGCGCACGAAGTCGCGGATCGGTTCGAGTGCCTCGATCGCCGTCGAGGTCGCTGCCTCGGAGAAGTCGTCGCCGGCGCCGTAGATCTCGCGCGCCGCGGCTGTCGTCAGCTCCTCGGGCCTGCCGTCGAAGACGACCCGGCCGTCGCGCATGCCGACGACGCGGTCGCAGTAGCGGCGGGCAGTGTCGAGCGTGTGCAGGTTGCAGACCACGGTGCGGCCGTCCTCGTCGTTGATGCGGCGCAGCGTGTCCATCACGACTTGCGCGTTCATAGGGTCGAGCGAGGCAATCGGCTCGTCGGCGAGAATGATCTTCGGATCCTGCATGAGGGCCCTGGCGATCGCGACGCGCTGCTGCTGGCCGCCGGACAGCGCCTCGACGCGCTTCGGTGCGTGATCGGCGATGCCGAGGCGGTCGAGGATGTCGATCGCGCGGTGGATGTCGGCTCGCGGGAAGAGGCTGAGGAGGGTCGCCACGGTCGAGCGGCGGTTGAGCGTCCCGTGGAGGACGTTCGACACGACATCGAGCCGCGGCACGAGGTTGAACTGCTGGAAGATCATGGCGCAGTCGCGCTGCCAGTTGCGCAGCGCGGCGCCGCGGAGCGCCGAGACTTCGATGCCTTCGAAGACGATGGAACCCTGCGATGGATCGAGGAGGCGTTTGATCATGCGCAGCAGCGTCGACTTGCCGGCGCCCGACCGGCCGATCACGCCGATCATCTGGCCGTGGGGAATGCGCAGCGAGACGCCGTCGACGGCGGTATTCCTGCCGAACCGGCGGGTCACGTCGCGGATTTCCAGCATCTCGTTCTCCTTGTCGGGCGGGTCCCGGGCGACCTGCGTTCCGGCCGTACCGGACAGCGATGAAGGCTGCGTGTCGGGGCCGTGACAGTTCGGTGACAGCCCACCGTCGGGCCACGGCGGGGCGGTCACGCGATTGTCAGAGCGAGTCGGCATGACGCCGATGTCGTCGACGCTATTTCTTGATCGAGGTCACGGCGGCGCTTCGGGCAATCGCCTAGGGAAAGTCCTGGAAGCGAACGAAAGGAGCGGCGATGAGACGGGATTTCGAAGACAGGGTGGCAATCGTCACCGGCGGCGGATCGGGCATCGGCGAGGCGATTGCGCTCGAACTCGGATGCGCCGGTGCCGAGGTTATTGTTGCCGACCTGGAACCGGACGCAGCGGAGCGGGTCGCGGCGCGGGTCCGCGACGCCGGAGCACGCGCCCATGCGTACGCCGTCGACGTCGCCGACGCGGCGGCAGTCGAGAAGATGGTCGACTTCGCCGTGGAGACGAGCGGCGCGCTGCACCTCGCCGTCAACAACGCCGGTATCGGCGGCGCGAGCGCGCCGACGGCAGACTACCCTCTCGACAGCTGGCGTCACGTCATCGACGTCAACCTCCACGGCGTCTTCTACGGGATGAAGTATCAGATCGCCGCGATGCTGAAGTCGGGCGGCGGCTCGATCGTCAACATGAGTTCCATCCTGGGCTCGGTCGGCTTCGCCAATGCCTGCGCGTATGTTGCAGCAAAACACGCGCTGCTCGGCCTGACCCGAACGGCGGCCATGGAATATGCGGCGCAAGGCGTGCGCATAAACGCCGTCGGGCCAGCCTTCATCGATACGCCGCTGCTGTCCAAGAACCTCGACCAGGCGATGCTCGACCAGCTGGCAGCGCTGCATCCGGTCGGGCGGATCGGCCGTCCGGAGGAAGTCTCGGCGCTCACCTGCTTCCTGCTCTCGGATCGGGCGAGCTTCATCACCGGAAGCTACCACCTGGTGGATGGGGGCTACACGAGCCGCTGAGCGCAGCTCAGCCTCGGTACTTCTCGAGAAAGGCTTCTGCGGAGAGGCTACGGAAGTCGTCGAGGGCCGCGCGCAGACGTTCG
This sequence comes from Hyphomicrobiales bacterium, assembly GCA_012842935.1. Taxonomy (GTDB): domain Bacteria; phylum Pseudomonadota; class Alphaproteobacteria; order Rhizobiales; family Rhizobiaceae; genus DUSC01. The sequence continues at coordinate 28,216 of DUSC01000175.1, forward strand.
TGGTCCCAGTTCCACCAGGCAAGTGCCTGGAACCGCTCGGCCGTGCGCCGCTCGAAGCGCTCGCGGATCGGCCGCGCAGGCACGCCGCCGACGATCGTGTAGGGCGCGACGTCCTTCGACACGACCGCGCCCGCACCGACCACGGCTCCGTCGCCGACGGTAACGCCGGGCAGCACCGTCGAGCCGTGGCCCAGCCAGGTGTCGTGGCCGACATGGACGCGCAGCGAGCGCCGGAGGCCGAAGAACTCGGCCTCGTGCTCGGCGTCATCCCAGTAGTCGGAAGCCCTGTAGGTGAAATGATGCAGCGTCGGCCGTGCCATCGGATGGTTGGTCGCGTTGAGACGGACGGATGCGGCGATGTTGGAAAACTTGCCGATCGTCGCGCACCAGGTGGCGCAATCCTGCATCATGTAGGAATAGTCGCCGAGTTCGGTTTCGGAGACCCTGCAGCGTTCGGCGATCTCGGTGTAGCGGCCCAGCGCGGAATCGTGGATCTCGGCCGTCGGATGGACGAGCGGCCGTTCGGACAACCTGGTCATGCGGCGCGCGCTCCCGGCGCGAAGACGGTGACGTCAATGATGCGGTCGGCGACGGCCTCGCGAACGTCGGCATCATGGAAGATGCCGAGCAGCGCGACGCCCTCCGCCTTCTTCTCCGCGATCATGGCGATGACGACCTCGCGGTTACGCGCGTCGAGCGAGGCGGTCGGCTCGTCGAGCAGGAGGATCGGGTGCGCGGTGATGAAGCCGCGGGCGATGTTGACGCGCTGCTGCTCGCCGCCGGAGAAGGTCGCGGGCGGAAGGCCCCACAGCCGTTCGGGTAGGTTGAGCCGGGAAAGCAGCGTCGCCGCCCGCTCGCGCGCGCGCGCCCTGTCGAAACCTCTCGCGACGAGCGGCTCGGCGACGACGTCGACCGCTGCGACGCGCGGAACCGTGCGCAGGAACTGGCTGACATAGCCGATCGTGTCGCGACGAATGGCGAGAACCTCGCGCGGGCTGGCCGCGGCGAGATCGATCAGCTTGCCGCCGTGGTTGACGATGATCTGGCCGGCGTCGGCGGCATAGTTGCCGTAGAGCATCTTCAGGATGGAGCTCTTGCCGGCGCCGCTCGGGCCGCCGAGCACGGCGCATTCGCCGGATTTCAGCGAGAACGAGACGTCCTCGACCACGGCGAGGCGAACGCCGTCGCGCAGGTGCATGGTGAAGCTCTTGGCGACCTCGGAGACGACGAGGGGGGTTGGCATCAGCGGCCTCCTGCGATGGGCGGAGAGGAAACTGCGCGAGCGTCCACGGTCAGACCTGCAGGATGCTCGACACGAGAAGCTGGGTGTAGGGTTCGCGGGGATCGTCGAGCACCCGGTCGGTGAGGCCGGTTTCGACGACGCGGCCGTCCTTCATGACCATCATGCGCTGCGAGAGAAGCCGCGCGACGGCGAGGTCGTGCGTGACGACGATCGCCGCCAGCCCGAGGTCCGAAACCAGCCCGCGGAGGAGGTCGAGCAGCCGCGCTTGAACCGAGACGTCAAGCCCGCCGGTCGGCTCGTCCATGAACACCAGCCGAGGGCCGGTGACGAGGTTGCGGGCGATCTGCAGGCGCTGGCGCATGCCGCCGGAAAACGCGCGGGGCTCGTCGTCGATGCGATCCGCGCCGATCTCGACGCGGCCTAGCCAGTCGATCGCGGTGGCGCGGATTCTGCCGTAATGGCGATCGCCGACGGCCATCAGGCGCTCGCCGACATTGGCGCCCGCCGAGACGTTCATGCGCAGGCCGTCGGCCGGATTCTGGTGGACGAAACCCCAGTCGGTTCGCATGAGGAATCGGCGCTCCGCCTCGCTCATCCGGTAGAGTTCGCGAAAGGTGCCGTCGCGCATCCGGTAGCTCGCCGTGCCGGAGGTCGGCATGAGCCGGGTCGACAGGCAGTTGAGCAGCGTCGTCTTGCCGGAACCCGACTCGCCGACCACGGCCAGCACTTCACCGGGCCACAGATCGAAGGTGACGTCGGCGCAGCCGATCCGCGATCCGTAGGACTTGGACAGCGAGGAGACGCGCAGGAGAGGCAGGTCGTCGTTCATGTTGCCGCCTCGTCGGGCTCGAAAGGATTCGCGGCGACACCGCCCTCGTCGCGGCGTTTCTCGCAATAGTCGGTGTCGGAGCAGACGAACATGCGCCCTCCGCGGTCATCGAGGATGACCTCGTCGAGATAGACGTTCCTGGCGCCGCACAGCGCGCAGGGCTGCTCGAACCTCTGCACCTCGAACGGATGGTCCTCGAAATCGAGGCTGACGACGCGCGTATAGGGAGGCAAGGCATAGATGCGCTTCTCGCGGCCGGCGCCGAAGAGCTGGAGCGCTGGCGACATGTGCATCTTCGGGTTGTCGAACTTCGGCGTGGGCGACGGGTCCATGACGTAGCGGCCCTCCACCTTCACGGGATAGGCGTAGGTCGTGGCGATGTGACCGTGTCGGGCGATGTCCTCGTAGAGCTTGACATGCATGAGGCCGTATTCCTCGAGCGCGTGCATCTTGCGCGTCTCGGTCTCGCGCGGCTCGAGATAGCGCAGCGGCTCGGGGATCGGCACCTGGTAGACCAGCACCTGGCCCTCGCCGAGTGGATGCTCGGGGATACGGTGACGGGTCTGGATGATGGTCGCCTTCGCCGTCTCGGTGGTCACCGCGACGCCGGCCACGCGGGCGAAGAAGGCGCGGATGGAGACGGCGTTGGTGGTGTCGTCGGCGCCCTGGTCGATGACCTTGAGCACGTCGTCGCGCCCGATGATCGAGGCGGTGATCTGCACGCCGCCGGTGCCCCAGCCATAGGGCATCGGCATCTCGCGCGAGGCGAACGGGACCTGGTAGCCCGGAATGGCGATGCCTTTCAGGATCGCCCGGCGAATCATGCGCTTGGTCTGCTCGTCCAGATACGCAAAGTTGTAGCTGGCGATCTCGGATGTCCGGGCACTCACTCCGCCGCCTCCTTAGTTTCGGCTGCACCGACGGCCGGCGTGCGCCCGTGTTCGGCGCGCATGCGGCGCACGAGGTCGAGCTCCGCCTGGAAGTCGACGTAGTGCGGCAGCTTCAGGTGCTCGACGAAGCCGGTCGACTGGACGTTGTCGAGATGGGAGACGACGAATTCCTCGTCCTGCGCCGGCGCGACGACATCCTCGCCGAACTCGCGCGCCCTCAACGCCCGGTCGCACAGCGACATGGCCATCGCCTTGCGCTCCGCCTGGCCGAAGACCAGGCCGTAGCCGCGGGTGAACTGCGGCGGCGCCTTGGCCGAGCCCTTGAACTGGTTGACCATCTGGCACTCGGTGACGCGCACGCGGCCGAGCGGCACGGCGAAGGGAAGCTCGGGGACGTCGAGCTCCAGCTCGACCTCGCCGATGCGGATCTCGCCGACGAAGGGATGGGTCCGCCCGTAGCCGCGCTGGGTGGAATAGCCCAGTGCCAGCAGGAAGCCCTCGTCGCCGCGCGCCAGCGCCTGCAGGCGGGCGTCGCGCTCCATCGGGAACTCGAGCGGTTCGCGGGTGATGTCGGCGACGTCGCGGTCGACGGGCAGCTCGCCGTCGGGCTCGATCAGCCCCTCGCCGGCGAGGATCTCTGAGACGCGCGACATGCGTTCGGCGTCCGCCGGCCGCTGCGCCGGCGTCTCGACGGCTCCGCCGGCGGCGAGTTCGGGATCGAGCAGGCGGTGCGTATAGTCGAAGGTCGGGCCGAGCAGCTGGCCGCCCGGCAGGTCCTTGTAGGTCGCCGAGATGCGCCGCTCGACGAGCATGGCGGCAGTGTCGACCGGGCGCGTGTAGCCGAAGCGCGGCAGCGTCGTTCGGTAGGCGCGCACCAGGAAGATCGCCTCGATCAGGTCGCCGCGCGACTGGACGATGGCGAGCGCGGCGAGTTCGCGGTCGTAGAGCGAGCCTTCGGCCATGACGCGGTCGACGCCCAGCGAAAGCTGCTCGACGATCTGGTCCAGCCGCAGCGCCGGCACGTCGCGGTTGCCGCGGCGGCGGTCGGCGAGCAGGCGATGGGCGTTGCGGATGGCGGCCTCGCCACCCTTGACGGCGACGTACATCTCAACCCTCCTGCGGCTCGATGCGGGTGGTGCGCGGCAGGCAGGCGATGCCTTCGGGCGCGGCGAGCACGATATCGACGCCGCGCGGGAAGCGGGCGCCGTTCTGCCGCCACTGTTCGACGAAGTGGCGCGGCAGCGGGGCCGGCGCGATCGTTGCCGTGGTCGCGATGCCGGGTCCCTTCAGCACCAGCTTCCGGCCGCCGGACAACGTCTCGATCTGGAAGATCAGCGTCGCTGAACGGTCGGGATACTCCTGGGTGCCCTGGGAAAAGTTCTCCAGCGCGATGCAGTCGCCCGGCGCCGAGACGATGGCGAACTGCGCCTCGGCCGGCGTGCGGGCGAGCGGGGCGCCGGCGTGAAAGCCGAGCCAGGCCACCGCGCCGCGGGCCGCCTGCAGCACCGGGTCGAGCCAGATCGCCGTCTCGTGGTCGCAGAGCGTCAGCGCCACGGCAGCCCCTGCGGGCGTCAGCGGCGTGGGCGGCGCGGCGAGCGCCGGCAGCTGACGGATCGAACCCGGCCGGGCCATGGCGTCCATCACGGCGCGGAAGACGCCCTGCGCCGCGAAGACCGGATCGGAGAAGCCGCCGTCGAGCGTATCGGTCATACCCGTCAGTCCTCTCCGCGAACCATGGTGAAGAAATCGACCTTCGTCGCCGCGGTCTCCTCGCGGCGGCGGCGGTCGGCATCGGCGAGCCGTGCCCTCAAGGGTTCGAGCAGCCGCGCCTCCACCTGCCCGCGCCGCTTGGGATCCTGCCAGAGCGCGTCGGCGATCGCCGACAGGCGGGCCTTCTCGCGATCCCGGCCCAGCACGTAGGCATGGCCGACCTCGCCGGTCGGCAGCCTGACAGTCGCGCGCGTTACCGTGGCCTCGCCGACGTTGAAGGGCGCGCCGCCGCCGCCGATGCGCCCGCGGATGGTGACCAGGCCCGTCTCCGGTCCGCGGACCGGCTCGGCCTCGTCGGGCAGCCCCGACGCCGCCCAGAGGTCCGACAGGAGATGCGCCGGAGCTGCTGCGAGCGCCGCCATCGCCGCTTTTCGCTGCTCTTCCTCCTGCCGCTCGCCACGCCTGCCGCCCTTCATTGCCTCATTCCTATTTGTCTATTGTTCTATACAATTAGACATACTATATCGCGTTCCTACAGGCTGTCCATGACGGATTCGTGACAGGAAAAGGATGATGGCGACCGATCCGATCGAGCGACGCAGCGGCATCGCGCTCTGGCGGCAGATCGCCGACCGCATGCGACAGGGCATCGCTACCGGCACGCTGGCGCCCGACGGCCGGCTGCCGCCGGAACTTGCGCTGTCGGAGCGGTTCGGTGTCAACCGCCATACGCTGCGCAGCGCCATCGCGTCGCTCGTGCAGGAGGGCGTACTGCGCGCCGAGCAGGGCCGTGGCACCTTCGTCACCGAGCGGCGGCGGCTGTCCTACCCGATCTCCAGCCGCACGCGGTTTTCCGCCGGCCTGGAAGGCCAGGCGCGCGAACGGCGCAGCCTTCTGCTTTCCCACGCGGTGGAACCGGCGGAGCCCGCCGTGGCCGAATCGCTCGGCATCGCCGCCGGCACGCCGGTGCTGCGCCTGGAGACGGTGAGCGAGGCGGACGGCCGCCCGATCTCGCGGGCGACCGCGTGGCTCGAGGCCGCCCGCTTCGCCGGTTTTGCCGACGTCTACGCCGAGAGCCGGTCGATCACCGCAGCCTTCGCCCGGTTCGGCATCGCCGACTACCTGCGCAAGTCGACCCTGGTGACGGCGCGCCATGCCGACCCGGTCGACCTCGCCGATCTTGGCCTTTCGCCGGGCGCCATCGTGCTCGTGACGGTCGCCGTGAACGTCGATATAGAGGGTCGGCCCATCCAGTTCTCCGAGACCCGCTTCGCCGCCGACCGCGTTGAACTGTCGATCCAGAACTGAATCCCGTAAGCCACCGACGGACCGCGATTTGAAGGACCTGCCCGACCTCCCGGTGACCGCAGTGCTCGACCGCCTCCTGAAGACGCTGGAGAAGCGGCCGAACGTCGTTCTGGTGGCGCCGCCCGGCGCCGGCAAGACGACGCTGGTACCGCTGGCCCTGCTCGACGCGCCCTGGCGCGGCGACGGCAAGGTCCTGCTCCTCGAGCCGCGCCGGCTCGCGGCGCGGGCCGCGGCGAGGCGGATGTCCTCGCTCCTTGGCGAGGAGCCGGGCGGCACCGTCGGTTTCGCCATGCGTATGGAAAGCCGCGTCTCGCCTGCGACGCGGATCCTGGTGGTCACCGAAGGCGTGCTGTCGCGCATGATCCTCGACGATCCGCAACTGCCGGGCATCGCCGCGGTGATCTTCGACGAGTTCCACGAGCGCTCGCTTGACGGCGACTTCGGCCTGGCGCTGGCGCTCGACGCACAATCGGCGCTGCGGCCCGATCTCAGGCTGATCGTCATGTCGGCGACGCTCGACGGAGCGCGGGTCGCCGGCCTGCTCGGCGGCGCACCGGTGGTCGAGAGCGAAGGCCGCAGCTTTCCCGTCGAGTTGCGATACCGGGAGCGCGCCCCGGGCGTCGCCGTCGAGGATGCCACGGCGCGGGCGATCCGCGACGTGCTCGCCGAGGAGGAGGGCAGCATCCTCGCCTTCCTGCCCGGCCAGGGCGAAATCCAGCGCACCGCCGAGCGGCTGGACGGCAAGGTGCCGGCCGACGTCGACGTCGTTCCGCTCCACGGCCAGCTCGACGGCAGGGCGCAGGACGCCGCGATCCGACCTGCCCCGCAGGGCCGCCGCAAGGTGGTGCTGGCCACCTCGATCGCCGAAACGTCGATCACCATCGACGGCGTGCGCATCGTCGTCGACTGCGGGCTTTCGCGCCTGCCGAAATACGAGCCCGCGACCGGCCTGACGCGCCTTGAGACCCTTCGCGCCTCGCGCGCCTCGGCCGACCAGCGGGCCGGCCGCGCCGGGCGTACGCAACCCGGCATCGCGGTCAGGCTGTGGCGCGCCGAACAGAACGCCGCCCTTCCCGCCTTCACGCCGCCGGAGATCCTCGAAGCCGACCTCTCCGGCCTCGTGCTCGACTGCGCGGCATTCGGCGTGGCCGAACCGGCAACACTCTCCTTTCAAGACCCTCCGCCCAAGCCGGCGCTCGCCGAGGCGCGGACGCTGCTCCTCGACCTCGGCGCCATCGACGAGGACGGTCGGCTGACCGAGGCCGGGCGCGCCATGCGCGGCCTCGCCCTTCCCGTCCGCCTCGCCCACATGGTGGCTGAAGCGGCGCGAACCGGCCACGCCGGCGACGCCGCCCTCCTCGCCGTGCTGCTCACCG
>DUSC01000176.1 GCA_012842935.1 Hyphomicrobiales bacterium
CCGCGCCACCCGACCAGGCCTGCCGCGCCGACGAAGGCCAGCGGCAGCAGCGCCTCGCCCGCATTGTGGCCGAGCGTGACGATCGAGACTGCACGGCCGCGCTGGGCCGCGTACCAGCGCCCCATCGCCGTGAACGCAGTGTGGGTCATCATGCCTTGGCCGAACAGACGGAGCAGATAGATCGTCGCGGCCAGATGCACGACATGCCGGGAGATCGCCATGGACGCCGTGCCGACAGCGAGCAGGGGTACGATCAGCAGGACAACGCCACGCATGCTGAACCTGTCGACGATTGTGCCGAGATAGGAAAGCGTCAGCGCGCTGGCCAGCGTCGCCACCATGTAGAGCGTGCCGAAGCCGCCGTGAGAGAGGCCGTATTCGGCCCGGATGTCCGCGGCGGAAAGCGAGATGAAGAAGGTCTGGCCGAACGAGGAGAACAGCGTCAGCAGAAACCCGCCCGCGAGCCAACGGGCATTGTCGCGCAGGAAGGGGAGCGGACTCATCAAATCCTTCGAGGGACTCCGGACGAGGCGACGCGGGATGCTATGAGCGATCCCTGAACCGGTTGGTGATCGGGTAGCGGCGATCCCGGCCGAAGTTCTTCTTCGTGATCTTCACGCCCGGCGCGGCCTGCCGGCGCTTGTATTCGGCGACGTAGAGCATGTGCTCGACGCGGTGGACGGTCTCGCGGTCGTGACCACGGGCGACGATCTCGTCGACGGACATCTCGTTCTCGACCAGGCATTCGAGGATGTCGTCGAGCACCGGATAGGGCGGCAGGGAATCCTGGTCCGTCTGGTTGGGTCTGAGTTCGGCCGACGGCGCCTTGTCGAGGATGTTCTTCGGGATAACCTCGCCCGACGGCCCCAGCGCGCCGGGCGGCACCGTGGTGTTGCGCCAGGCGGCGAGCGCATAGACCTGCATCTTGTAGAGATCCTTGATCGGATTGAAGCCGCCGTTCATGTCGCCGTAGAGCGTCGCGTAGCCGACCGACATCTCCGACTTGTTGCCGGTCGTCACCACCATCGAGCCGAACTTGTTGGAGATCGCCATCAGGATGGTGCCCCGCGCGCGGCTCTGCAGGTTCTCCTCGGTGATTCCTTCCTTGGTGCCTTCGAACAACTGGGTAAGCGCACGGGAAAAACCCTCCACCGGTTCGAAGATCGGCACGATGTCGAAGCGGCAGCCGAGCGCCCTGGCGCAGGCCTCGGCGTCCGCGAGCGAATCCTTCGATGTGTAGCGGTAGGGCATCATCACCGCGCGCAGCCGCTCCTCGCCGAGCGCGTCGACGGCAAGGGCCGCGCAGATCGCCGAGTCGATGCCGCCCGACAGGCCGAGCACGACATTCCTGAAGCCGTTCTTGTTGACGTAGTCGCGCAAGCCGAGCATGCAGGCGCGGTAGTCCGCCTCCTCCTTCTCGGGGATCTTCGACATCGGTCCGTCGACACAGGTCCACGCCGCGTCGGCGCCGTACTCAGCGGCCGTCTGGCGTACCCTGCGCTTCCAGGTGGTGACGACCACCGTTTCCTCGAACTGGCTCATCTGGAAGGCGAGCGTCTTGTCGGCATTGATGGCGAAGGAGGCGCCGTCGAACACCAGCTCGTCCTGTCCGCCGAGTTGGTTGGCGTAGAGGATCGGCAGGCCGCTCTCGATGACCTGGCGGAGCACCACCTGCTGGCGCACGTCCACCTTGCCGCGATAATAGGGCGAGCCGTTGGGTACGAGCAGGATCTCCGCGCCACTTTCGGCCAGCGTCTCGCAGACGCCGAGTTCGCCCCAGATGTCCTCGCAGATCGGGATGCCGAGCCTGACGCCGCGGAACGCGACCGGTCCCGGCATGTCCGGCCCCGCCTGGAAGACACGCTTCTCGTCGAACTCGCCGTAGTTCGGCAGATCGACCTTGTAGCGCTCGGCAATCACCTTGCCGCCGTCCGCCACGACGACCGAATTGTGGATGCCGCTCTTGCGTTTCAGCGGCACGCCGACGATCACCCCCGGTCCGCCGTCCGCCGTGGCGGCGGCGAACTCCATGGCTGCGCGCTCGCAGGCGGCGAGAAAAGCCGGCTTGAGCACCAGATCCTCGGGCGGATAGCCGGAGAGGAAGAGCTCCGGATAGAGCACCAGGTCGGCGCCGTGCCGCGCAGCTTCCGCCCGCGCCTCGCGCGCCTTGGCAAGGTTGCCGGCGACGTCGCCGACGGTCGGATTGAGCTGGGCGACGGCGATGCGGAGGATGTCGGGAGCGGCGGCGCTGGTCATCGTGCCGATGTAGCGCGCGCCCGGTCAGCGGGCAATCGGCTTCGCTTGTGCCACATCGGGCGGCCTCCCCGCCTCACTCCTCCATATACTGCCTGATCTCCTCCGGCGTGCGGTTGACGCCGGTCGACATGGCAAGGACGCGGGAGATGTGGGCGCGCGGCAGGCCGGTCTCGGCCGCCCATTCGTTGATCCGGGCCTGGACCTTCGCCAGGTCCTTCTTCGAGCCGGGGGCGTCGGCGATGTCGAGGCCTGCCTCGCGCAGCGCCGCCCACATGTCGGACGACAGGATGAACGCATCCCAGCCGACCCAGCGCAGCAGGTATTGCCCGGTATTGCCGCCGAGCCGCGAGCCGTTCTTGCCGAGAAAAGCCATCAGGCCCATCTGATCGTCCGCCGGCCAGGCGGCGAGGAAGCGGCCGAACCCGCCGTGCTCGCGCGAAACCCGGTCGACAAAGGCCGCGTTCTCCCTGACCGAGCGGATCTTCTGCGGATTGCGCACGATGCGCGGGTCAGACGCCAGATCGTGCCAGAAATCGTCGGGTTGGAAGAGCAGCGCTTTCGTCCGGAAGCCGAGGAACGCCGCCTCGAAGCCGGGCCACTTCTGCTCGATGACGCGCCAGACGAAGCCGGCGGCGAAGACCCGCTCTGCCATGGCCGAAAGGATGCGGTCGTCGGGGAGATCGCCGACGCCCCGATTGTCGGGCACCGGCCCCAGCAGGGTCGCCAGAACAGCGTCTCCGCCCTTGCGCGCGGCAGCACGCTCCCTGATTTCCGCGAAACTGCGCATCGACCCTGCCCGCCGCGGCGGTTTTCCGCACAAGCCCGCCGATGCGATCCCCTGTCAGTTCCCGACATGCCGCCGCGGGCGGGCCGAACGCGCCGGAGAGGCGTTCGACGCGGACGGCGGCTCAGGACCGGCCGTCCGCCCGGTGCCTCACCCGATCCCGTATTCGCCGCGATCGAGGATCAGCGGGACGACGAGATCCTCCTCGTCGTCAAGGTGCCGCGCCAGCATCGCCACCAGCCGTTCGTTCTGCCGGGCATAGGCGTCGGCGGCGAAGCGAACGCGATCCTCGTCCCCGCCAAGCGCACGCAGGAAGGCGTTCGCCGTCTCGGCGTTCATCTCAAGCGCGTCGTGGATGACGTGGTGATCCCTGTCGAGGATGTCGAAGCCGCGCTTCAGCCGGCTTTCCGCACGGGCGAAGGCCGGAAAGTAGTGAAGATCCTCGACCTGGTGGTGGCCGTTCAGCTGGCCGAGGAAGAACGCCAGCCGCGGCGCGAAGTGGCCGGCAAAGGCATGCGCATCCTTGCGCCCTTCGCGATAGTCGGCGATCGCGGCCGTCAGGACCCCACCGAGTTCGCGGAACATGTCGTGGCGCTGCAGCCACATGGACGCCAGACCGTGGATATTGCCGTGGCCCGCCCAGCTTTCGCGGGGATACTTCGCCAGGAGGTAGAGCAGGTCGGCGGGGAGGCTCGCCCGGCGCTCGAGGTCGAGCGGATCGTCGCCGGTCATGGCGCCCACCTCGCCTCGGCCGGTGGCCGCGTCCGGCTCACAGCGGCATTCCCGCAATCCGTTCGGCGATCGCCAGCAACCAGACGATGCCGACGAGCAGGCTCGCCATGAGCACGGCCAGCGAGCCGCAGTCCTTGGCGAGCTGGATGTCGATACTGAACTCGCGGCTGATCGCGTCGCAGGTCGCCTCGATGCCCGTGTTCAGCACTTCCACGACGAGGAGAAACAACAGCGAGCCGATCAGCAGCGCAAAACCGCGCCAGCTCGTCGCCAGGAACCAGCCCACCGGCAGCGACAGCGCCAGCAGAGCCATCTCCTGCTGGAACGCCGCTTCCGAGCGGATCAGGCGGTTGAAGGCGCGAACGGAATTCTGAAAGGCCTTGATCAGTCGTTCCATGCCCGGATTGCCCTTTGCCACGGCGGCGCAGAGGGCGTTTAGCCGATTTTTCGTTCAATGGAAGAGGTAGGAGTCGAAGGCGAAGAAGCCGAGCTCCTTCGAGGCATGCGCCCTTTCCGCCTTCGCTCCCTCGCCGGCCGCGCCATAGGCGAAGAAGATCGGCATCAGATGCTCGTCCGTCGGATGGTTTTCGAGCGGAAAGGGTGCCTGCCGGGTCCAGTCGAGCAAGGCCGCCCGGTCGTCGGCGGCCAGCTTTTCGGCAAACCAGCCGGTGAAGGCGTCGACCTTGCGCGCGAGATCGGGATCGGCAGGGGCCATGCCACGGAACACGGGGAAGAAGGCGCGCAGATTGTGTGTGATGTGGCCCGAACCGACCAGGAGCACGCCCTTCGCGCGCAGGCCGGACAGCGCCCTGCCAAGGCGGTAGTGCCATGCCGCGTCCCGGGCCGGATCGATCGACACCTGCACCACCGGGATGTCGGCCTCCGGAAAGGCGAGCATCAGCGCCGTCCAGGTCCCGTGATCGTAGCCACGCTTGGTGATCCTCCCCGGCGCCATGCCGGCGGCGTCGAGCAGGGCGACGACCTCCTCCGCAAGCCCCGGATCGCCTTTCGCCGGGTAGACCATCTTGTAGAGCTCGGGAGCGAAACCGCCGAAATCGTAGATCATGCCCGGCGCGGGGTCGGTGACCACGGCGACGCCGTCCGTCTCGAAATGCGCCGAGACAACGACGATCGCCTTCGGCCGATCCGGAAGCAGCGCGGAAAGGTTCTTCAGGTAGCGGTGGGCAGGCGTGTCGTCGATGACGATATTCGGTCCGCCGTGGGAAATGAAAAGGCTCGGCATGGTGGCCATGGGCGTATCTCCTGACAAGTCGATATAATCCTGGTCGTGGCGCGCGGCGAGACGCCGTGCGTTCGACGCAGCGTTCATCATGTTCGAACGCGCTGAGCCAAACCGTTCAACGATCTGGCACCGCGATCGCTTGCTGCGCCGGCGCGCGGCGAGCTGTCTTCCATCGCCGGCCGCCGCTCCTGCCCGCCGCGAAGATGCGGGTTTCCGCATCGCCGACGTCTTCCACGGCTGTGCTCCTCGGTAACGCCCACGGTTGCGACAAAATGACCGTCGTGCCGGCGGCGTGGCCGCAACGGCGCAAGACGAAGCCGGGGGCCGGACCACAGGGTCCGGATCGGAGCGAACGGCGAAGGCAGGCGCCCACCTGCCTTTCCACGTCTGCCCCTCGGCGCCTGCCACACGGAAGGCGCGGAATCGCTTGGCGCAGACGCGCCCGAGCGACGTCACAGGGACCTTTCGACGGCCGGGCAACGCCGGCGGTGCGCGTTGTCGGGCGGCGGAAACCCAGGCCGGCGCTGCCCGGCGCGTTCCTGACGTTTACGGAAACTTTAGCGGCCGATGATACTGCTTTTTGCATACCAGGCCTGGCGTGACGGCGGGGGAAAACGCCGACACCGGGTCGATCACATACCCAGTTCCCGCTTCGCGACCATCCGATCCGGATGAAACGCCAAGCAGGTCCGGGCTCGAGAGGCATATCGGGGACATGCAGCCGGTCGCGGTACAAAGTGAGCAACGCACCACCAGCGACATCGCTACGACGATTGCCTCGACGATGCGCCAGATGGGCGTGGTCGGCCTCCCTCGAAACTACGAGCTCTTCTACGAGGCGCTGACCGGCGCCAATCACGAGCTGAGTCTCGAGGTCATCTCGCTGAGCAAGCGTCCCTCGCAGGAGGATCTCGACCGGATCGGCCGGAAATACTTCGCCAACCATCACGGCCAGGGAATCGTCGAGAATGCGCGCGAGGTCATCGCCCGCGAACTGGAAGAGGTGGCGCGCCTGCTGCGCAACGAGCAGAACCAGATCGCGAAATACGGCAAGATTCTCGACCAGACCTCGAGCGGACTTGCCGGACGCGCCGGCCTGACCCAGGATCTCCTGCAGAAGATCGTCGGCGCGGTGTCGGCGGCGACGTCGTCGACCATCGAACACGGCAAGCAGGTGGCCGCCAGCCTCGGCGAGAAGACGGCGGAACTCGAGAACGTCAAGTCCAAGCTCGAGGAATACAAGCGGCTCGCCGACACCGATCCGCTCACCCACATCTCGAACCGACGCGCCTTCGACAAGAAGATCGCGGCGATCTACAATGACAAGAAGGATGTGGCCTTCAGCGGCCTGATCCTCGCCGACATCGACCGCTTCAAGCAGATCAATGACCGCTTCGGCCATCCGGTCGGCGACAAGATCATCCAGGCGATCGCGAACATCTTCAAGGCGAGCAGCCGCGACGACATGTTTGTCGCCCGCACCGGCGGCGAGGAATTCGCCATGATCGTCGAGGGCAGCGGCGAGGAAACCACCGCCCAGCTCGCCGACGCGATCCGCGCCGCGATCGAGCAGACCGCCTTCGTCAACACCAACGGCAACGTCAACTACGGGCCGATCACCATCTCGATGGGCGTATGCCTGGCTTCGCAGGCCGAGGGCCCCGAAGACCTCTACGCCAAGGCCGATCGCGCCCTCTATGCGTCGAAGGTCGCCGGACGCAACCGCGTCACCCGGTTCTCGACCATCCAGGAAGTGCGCACCGGCAAGAACTGGTACATCTACAAGAAGGACTGAGGCGGGCCGCCTGCCGAGCCCGCCTCGTGAACTCCCGGCGGCGTCGACGCCCGGCGGGCCGGGCCGTCAGCCGTTGACCACCTTCTGCTGCGCCATGCCCGACTGCCCCTTCTTCAGAAGATCGGAGATCAGGAACGACAGCTCGATCGCCTGGTCGGCGTTGAGGCGCGGATCGCAATGAGTGTGGTAGCGGTCGTGCAGCTCCTCGGCCGTGATAGCCCGCGCTCCGCCGGTACACTCGGTGACATTCTTGCCGGTCATCTCGACATGGATGCCGCCCGGATGGGTGCCCTCGGCGCGGTGGACGTCGAAGAAGGACTGAACCTCCTTCAGCACGCGCTCGAACGGACGGGTCTTGTAGCCGGCGGCCGTGATCGTGTTGCCGTGCATCGGATCGCACGACCAGACCACCTTGCGGCCCTCCCGTTCCACCGCCCGGATGAGCTTCGGCAGGTGCTCCTCGACCTTGTCGTAACCGAACCGGGTGATCAGCGTCAGGCGGCCCGCATCGTTCTCCGGATTGAGCAGGTCGATCAGCCTGATCAGGCCGTCGGCGGTCAGCGAGGGACCGCATTTAAGACCGAGCGGATTCTTGATGCCGCGGCAGTACTCGACATGCGCGTGGTCGGGCTGGCGCGTCCTGTCGCCGATCCAGATCATGTGGCCCGACGTCGCGTACCAGTCACCGCTCGTCGAGTCGATTCGCGTAAGCGCCTCCTCGTAACCCAGCAGCAGCGCTTCGTGGCTCGTGTAGAAGTCGGTCTCGCGCAGCGCGTAATTGGTCTCGGAGGTAATGCCCACCGCGCGCATGAAGTCCATCGTTTCCGTGATGCGGTTGGCCAGCGCCTCGTAGCGCTCTCCCTGCGGGCTGTCGGCAACGAAGCCGAGCATCCACTTGTGCACGTTTTCGAGACTCGCATAGCCGCCCTGGGCAAAGGCTCGCAACAGGTTCAGCGTCGCGGCCGACTGGCGGTAGGCCATTTCCTGGCGCGCCGGATCAGGCTGGCGCGACCGCTCGTCGAACTCGATGCCGTTGATGATATCGCCACGATAGCTCGGCAGCGTGACGCCGTCCTTGGTCTCGAAATCCGAGGAACGCGGCTTGGCGAACTGTCCGGCGATGCGGCCGACCTTGACCACCGGCTGCGACCCGGCGAAGGTGAGCACCACCGCCATCTGCAGGAAGACGCGAAAGAAGTCGCGGATATTGTCGGCGCCGTGCTCTGCGAAGCTTTCGGCACAGTCACCACCCTGAAGCAGGAAGGCCTCGCCATTGGCGACCGCGGCTAGTTGCTTCTTCAGCTTGCGCGCTTCTCCGGCAAAGACAAGCGGCGGAAAACTCGCCAGACGGGCTTCGGTCTCGCGCAGCGCGGCTTCGCTCGGATATGCCGGAACCTGCTGGATCGGCATTGCTCTCCACGAATTCGGGGACCACTTCGTCATCGTACTACCCAACGCTTTCCCGCGGACCGCTTCGGCCGCCACCGCCCCGCTCTTCGGGGTCGCGGCTCCATACACGATGCGAAAGAGGTATTCTACCTCGTTTTGTCGGACCGCGCGACCCGCCTCGCCAACCGGCGCCGGAACGGACGGCCCTTGCCGGCGGCCTGTGGGAGGAGTCCCGTCAGGCCCCGGACGCGAGGAATCCGCGGTGAAACCGGCCGATGTCGGCCCGGCGCAGCCGGTCGATCATCCAAGTCGCGGCAGGACCCGGCACGAGGTCGGAGCGATGGACCGCGGTGAGCGGCACGATCTCCCCCGGATAGCGCACCGCCTCCAGCCTGAGGAGTTTCAGCCTGCCCGCGGCGATGTCGGCCGCCGCCATGTGATAGGGCAGGTTGCCCCAGCCGAGACCCTTGCGGATGAGTTGATGGCGTGCGCCGAGATCCGAGACCCGCCAGACCCGCCTTGAAAGCACGCCGAAATCGCGTCCGCGGGTCAGGTCGCTGCGGTCGCTGAGCACGATCTGAACCTGGTCGCGGAGGTCCGCGGTGGCGATCGGACCGTCTCGCTGCGCCAGCGGATGGCCCGCGGCGGCGACCGGCACGCGCAGGGCGCCTTCGATCGGGTATCCGTTGAGCGATGCCGGGATCGACACGAGCGTGGAGAGCACGCCGACCGCACAGGCGCCGCCGGTCACGAGCTCGGCGACGCCGCCGAGCACGTCGATATGGGCGCGTACGGCAACCGTGGGGAACGCATGCTGGAACTCGGTGAGGATGTCTCCCAGTTCGTCCATCGGGAAGAGCACGTCGCAGGCGAGCGCCAGTTCCGGCTCCAGTCCCCGGGCGATCGCGTCGGCCTGGGTCTTGAGCCGGTCGGCACGGGCGACGATCTCGGCGATGTCCCCGAGCAGGGTCTGTCCCGCGGGCGTCAGCCGCGGCCTGTAGCCGCCGCGGTCGAACAGGGCCACGCCGAGCTGCTGCTCGAGGGTCGATACGGAATAGCTGACCGCCGACTGGGCGCGGCTGAAACGGCGTGCGGCCGCGCTGAAGCTGCCCTCTTCCGCGACGGCAACGAAGACGCGCAGCTGGTCGAGTGAAAGGCTCTCGATGTTCATCGCCGATGCTTCTCCTGGACCAGTCTGAAATATCGATTTTTTCGATGAAGACAAACTGAATTTGCCCAGATTTCAGGATGGAGGCGGCGCTCTATCTTCCGACCATCAGACAGCAGCCGGACGAACCGACGCTGCCGAGCCGATACAAACGAGAAAGGACTTTGTCATGACCCGCCTTCTGATCGCATCGATCGCCCTCGCCGGTGTGACCGGCTATGCAGCCGCGAAGGACGCCCCGATCCTGCGTGGCAACTATTCCGCAAACGTTCTCGCGCAGGCCGCCGACGTGAAGGCGCGCTATGGCGAGTTCACCGGTGGCCACGGCATGGGCGGCTCGGTCGATGGACCGCAGGCCACGGTGCAGGACGAGAACTACGCCGGCAAGTAACCCCCCCTGGCAGAAGCGAACCGGCGGCGAGGGTCGAACCCTCGCCGCCGGTCGCTTGTTTCACCCGGCCCTCGCCGGCCGTCGTTCGGCGCCTGTAACGGGGATCGTGACGTGACTAGAACTCCTCCCAGGCGTCGGGGTCGGCGTCAGGGGCCGGTTTCCTGACGGCTGCCGAGCGTTGCGCGGCGAAGCCGGTGGTCGGCCTGGGCTGGGGCGCGCGCGGCGCCGGCGCGGCGGCCGGCTCGGGACGCCGCGATTGCGGTCGCGACCCGGTGTCGCCGAGATCGAACTTGGCAACGAGGGAAGCCATCGCGTCGGCTTCCTTGGCAAGCGAGTAACTCGCCGCCGTCGCCTGCTCGACCATGGCGGCATTCTGCTGCGTCGACTGGTCCATCTGGTTGACGGCCACGTTGATCTGCGCGATTCCAGTCGCCTGAGCCTGCGCGGAGGCAGCCATCTCGCCGACCAGTTCGCTGATGCCGGAGAAGGCCGCAACGATGCGGATGAGCGATTCGCCGGTGCTGGCGACCAGCTTGACACCGCTGTCGACATGTTCGGAACTGGTCGAGATCAACGTCTTGATCTCCTTGGCGGCCTCGGCCGAGCGCTGGGCGAGCGCGCGGACCTCCGACGCAACGACGGCAAATCCCCTTCCCGCCTCGCCCGCGCGCGCCGCCTCGACGCCGGCGTTGAGGGCGAGCAGATTGGTCTGGAAGGCGATCTCGTCGATCACGCCGATGATCTGGCTGATCTGCCGCGAGGACGATTCGATCTGCTGCATGGCGGCGACCGCCTGCTTGACGATTTCGCCGCTCTTTTCGGCATCGCTGCGCGTGATGGCGACCGTCGTGTCGGCCTTCTTGGCGCCATCGGCGGTCTTGCGCACCGTCCCGGTCAGTTCCTCGAGGGCCGCGGCGGTTTCCTCGAGGCTGGCAGCCTGCTGCTCCGTCCGCTTGGAAAGGTCGTCGGACGCGCGGTTGATCTCGCTCGTTCCACTGCGCACCGCGGCCGCTCCGTCCGCGATCGCGCGCATCGCGCCACGCAGCGCCTCGATCGTGGCGTTGAAGTCGAGACGAAGCGCTTCGTATTCGCGCGGGAACTCGTTCGGGATGATGTGCGTGAGGTCGCCCGACGCGAGTTGGCCGAGCCCCTGGGCCAACGTCTTCACGACACTTTCCTGCTCCGCCACCTTGGCGGCGCGTTCCGCCTCGACTCGCGCGCGCTCGTGCTCGATGTCGGTGACGTCGGCGGCAAACTTGACGATCTTGAAGGGTTTGCCGTCCGGCCCGATCAGGGGATTGTAGGAGGCCTGGATCCACACCTCCTTGCCGCCCTTGCCGATGCGTCGGAACTTTTCGGCGATGAATTCGCCGCGGGCCAGGCGGTCCCAGAACGCCCGGTATTCGGGGCTGTTGCGATACTCCGGATCGACGAACATGCCGTGATGCTTGCCGACGATCTCGCTCTCCGTGTAGCCCAGCGTGGAAAGAAAGTTCTGGTTGGCCGCGATGATGGTGCCATCCAGCTTGAATTCGATGACCGCTTGAGAGCGCGAGATCGCGGCCACCTTTGCTTCGAGTTCGACGATGTCGATCTTGTCGGCCTTGGTGCGCGCAAGGCCGCCGAACAGTCCCGCCATGTGTAGTGCCCCATTTCGTTCGTTGACGCACAGGACGGTCGTCTATGTACGTTAACGCACTATGAAGATTGCCGGTCTCTGACCGGTTTTATTCGTTTTTTGCTAAAACATACCGAAGTTTGCCTCGGAACCCCTTTTTTTGCGACTTGACTTTGACGTAAACGTCAATGGTAGAGATTCGGCATGGGAGGTACCCATGTCTGCACGTCCTTCGCCCGACCCGGGCGGTCGGCCGACCGCGGAGATCGCCCGGCAACCGGTCGCCTTTGCCGCCGCCGACGGTTTCCCCCTCGCCGGAACGCTCTTCAGCGGCCCCGGCGACGGCCCTGCGGTACTCGTGTCGTCGGCCACCGCCGTCCCGCAGGGCTTCTATGCAGCCTTTGCCGGCGCTCTCGTCGCTGCGGGTGCCCGCGCCGTGCTCACCTACGACTATCGCGGCGTCGGCCTTTCGAGGCGACCGGCATCGTGGCGCCGCCGGATCGCCAAGAAGGAATGGGCGCTCCAGGATTTTCCTGCCGCGCTCGCGGTCCTTCGCCAGGCGGCGCCGGAACGCCTGCCGGTCGGCGTCGGCCAGTCCTTCGGCGGCCAGGCCTTCGGCCTATCGGGTGTTGCCGGCCAGTTCGAGCGGTACGGCATGGTGGCGACGATGTCGGGGTACTGGCACGGTCTCGACGACCGCATGGCCGGGCCGTTCATGTTCGCGGTCGGCGTGCCGGTATCCCTTCTCTTCGCCGAAACGCCGCGCTGGCTGGGTATCGGTGAGCCGATCCCCGGCTCGGTGTTCCGCGACTGGGCACGCTGGTGCCGCATGCCGGACTATTTCTTCGACGACCCGACCTTCCCGGAGACGGCGCGCTATGCCGACGTGACCACGCCGATTCTCGCCATCGGCCTCACCGACGACGTCTGGGGCACGAAGCGCGCCGTCGATTCGCTCATGCGCCACTATGCGAACGCCCCGGTCGAGAAGCGCTGGCTGTCGCCGGCCGATGCCGGCGGACACGCGATCGGTCATCTCGGCTTCTTCCGGTCGCGCTTTGCCGGGACGCTCTGGCCTGAATTCATCGGCTGGCTGCTGCGCGGCGAAGCGGTCCGCATCGGCACCGCCGACCCCTGAGGACCGCGCGTTCAGCGTCCGGACACCCGTTCGCCGTTCCGTATGCTGTAGCTCGGCGCGTACATCGTCACCAGTTCCTCGGCGGCCGTCGGATGGACCGCCATGGTCCGGTCGAAATCGTCCTTTGTCAGACCCGCCTTCAGCGAGATGCCGAGGAGCTGCGCCATCTCGCCGGCGTCGGGTCCCAGTACGTGGGCGCCGAGAACGAGCCCTGTCGCATGGTCGACGACCAGCTTCATGATCATCTTCTCGTCGCGGCCGGCCAGGATGTTGCGCATCGGCCGGAAGGCCGCGCGATAGACATCGATTGCCGGGAAACGCCGGCAGGCCTCGTCCTCGGAAAGACCGACCGTACCGATCTCCGGCTGCGAGAACACGGCTGTGGCGACGACGTCGTGGTCCGGTTCAGTCGGGTTGTTCATGAATGCCGTCTCGACGAAGCACATCGCCTCGTGGATGGCGACGGGCGTCAGCTGAATGCGGTTGGTGACATCGCCGATCGCCCAGATGTTGTCGACATTGGTGCGCGAGAACGAATCGACGACGATCTCGCCGGTCTTGCCGCGTTCGACGCCCGCCGCCTTCAGGCCAAGATTCCCGCTATTGGGCAGGCGTCCGAGCGCCAGCATCACCTGGTCGACGGTCAGCGTCTCGCCGTTCGACAGGTTGACGTCGAGTCTGCCGTCGGCGCGCCGCTCCACCCTCTCGGCAATCGTCTGGCAGAGAATCCTGATCCCCTTCTTCTCCATCGCCTCGTGGAGGCCGCGCCGCATGTCCATGTCGAAGCGGCCGAGGATTTCCTGTCCTCGGTAGACCAGCGTCGTGTCGACGCCGAGGCCGTGAAAAACGTTGGCGAATTCGACGGCGATGTAGCCGCCGCCTTCGATCATGATCGTTCCGGGCAGTTCGGGCAGGTCGAAGACATCGTCCGAGACGATGCAATGCTCGTGGCCCGGCAGAGCCGCATGCGGGTTGGGCCTGCCGCCGGTGGCGATCAGGATCTGGTCGGCAGTGACGGTCCGTCCCTCGGATTCGATCAGGACGGTGTGCCGGTCGACCAGCCTGGCGCGGGAACGGAATGTCTCGCCACCGGCATTCTCGACGCCTTTCTGGTAGAGGCCCTCAAGCCGGGCGATCTCGCGATCCTTGTTGGCGACCAGTGTGCGCCAGTCGAAACGGGCGGCCGGGACTGTCCAGCCATAGCCTGCGGCATCGGCGAAATGCTCGGGAAACTGCGAGGCATAGACGTAGAGTTTCTTCGGCACACAGCCGCGAATGACGCACGTGCCCCCGAACCGGTACGCTTCGGCCAGCCCGACACGCTTGCCGAGCGCGGCGGCGACCCGCGCCGCGCGCACGCCGCCCGACCCTCCGCCGATGACGAAAAGATCGTAGTCGTACTTCGCCATGGCGCTGTCTCCGCGAGTCCGGTGATCGGAGAGTTAGTGGCCATCGGCGAAAAAGAAAAGCCCGGCGCGCAGCCGGGCTGATCCCTCGAAGGTTGCGCGGCATTCCGCCGTCAGTTCGACGAGCCTTGCGTCTGACCCTCGGGCGCGGGCGAGCCTTCGGGCGCGGGCGACACCGGCGCCGCCTGCGCGGCGGTCAGCTTGCTGAGTTCCTCGGCAACCGCCTGCGCCAGGTCGCGGGCGATGCCGCGCTGCCAGATTTCTGCCGCCTTGATCAGTTCGCGCGTCACGATCGGCCCTTCTGTCAGCAGCTTCTTGCCCGCCGCCGAATTGTAGAAGGCCGCGACCGCGGTCAGCTCTTCCTCGGTGAACACCCGCGCGTAGACGGAAGCCGCTTCCTTTTCGAGATCGGCTCGCCGCGGCACCAGGGCGAGCGTCTTCTCGTCGACGATCCTCAGGATGGCCTGCTGGAGATCCGGGTTCTTCTGGATCAGTTCGGCCTTCAGCGCCGCCGCGGCCTGCGGCAGGATTCCGTCGAACTGATCGGTCGCATTGAGCGCGTCGATCGCCGTGCGTGCCGCCTTGAGATGCGAATCGGCAATGTCCTCGGCACTTGCCGGCAAGGCGAGCGCCAGCACGGTTGCAGCGGCATAGATGAGATGGCGGACGCGTACGACCAGGCTCATGATCTGTTGAACTCCCTAGCTAGCGGGCGGCAAGCAGGACTTCGACGCCATCGGCGCCGGCGATCATCGCCGCGTCTGCCATCCCGAGAAACAGTCCGTGCTCGACCACGCCGGGGACGGCGTGCAGCGCGTTGGAAAGGGCTCTTGTATCTGGAATGCGGCCAAAAGATGCATCCAGGATGAAATGTCCGCCGTCGGTGACGAAAGGGGCGTCGCCGGCCTTGCGCAGCGTCACCTCGCCGGTCAGGCCGATGCGGTTCGCGGCTTTCGCCACCGCAAGCGCCGTCGCCCTGAGCCCGAACGGATTGACCTCGATGGGCAGCGGATAGGCGCCGAGCGTCTCGACCAGTTTCGAGCGGTCGGCGATGACGATCATGCGCGCCGACGCCGCGGCGACGATCTTTTCGCGCAGCAGCGCGCCGCCCCCGCCCTTGACGAGGTTCAGCGCGGTGTCGAGCTCGTCGGCGCCGTCGACGGTGAGGTCGAGTTCAGGCGTTTCTTCGAGCGTCGACAGCGGCACGCCGAGTTCCGCGCACAGCGCCGCGGTGCGCTCCGAAGTCGGCACGCCGATGATCGACAGGCCCGCGGCGACGCGTTCGGCGAGCAGCCGGACGAACTCCTCGGCGGTCGACCCCGTGCCGATACCGAGCTTCATGCCCTCCTCGACATGGCCGAGCGCGGCGCGCGCGGCGTCCCTTTTCAGCGCTCTGGCGTCCATCTCGTCGGTGCGGCCCCTTTTGCCGTCGCGGCTCCTACCATTTTTGTCGCGGGCGGCAAAGGCTTTCTCCGGCGGGCCGGACTTGCCGCGCCCTGCCCTGTCACGCTATCGCCTGGCGCGCACCAGGAACGAGAAGCATGACCCGCCCCACCATCGTCTTCGATCTCGACGGAACGCTCATCGATACCGCGCCCGATCTGCTCGACAGCCTGAACCACAGCCTGGCCGATGCCGGGCTCGCC
>DUSC01000177.1 GCA_012842935.1 Hyphomicrobiales bacterium
CGTCGGCATGGCGACCAAGTACGCCGAGGTCGTGGTCGCGGTGAAGTACCGCGAGGTCGACGACAAGGGCGAGCACGCCGGCGGTCCGATGTACGCCATCCGCAACGGCCTGGGCAAGCGCTGGGGCTGGCTGGCGGGCGCGTTCGCGATCTTCGGCGGCTTGGCCGGCTTCGGCATCGGCAACATGGTCCAGGCCAACGGCATCGCCAGTGCGATGGAAAACGCCTTCGGTCTCGATCCCTGGATCACCGGCGCGGTGCTGATGGTGCTCACCGGCGCGGTCGTGCTCGGCGGCATCAAGCGCATCGGCGCGGTCGCGGAGAGGCTCGTGCCGGCGATGTGCATCGGCTACATCGTGTGCTGCGGCGTCGTCCTGATCACCTTCGCGGACCAGATCCCGGCCGCCTTCGATCTCATCTTCACCCATGCCTTCACCCCGATCTCGGCGGCCGGCGGCTTCGCGGGTGCGACCGTGATGATGGCGATCCAGCGTGGCGTGGCGCGCGGGATCTTCTCCAACGAGGCCGGCCTGGGCACCGCCGGCATCGCGCAGGCCGCGGGCACCACCAGCAATGCGGTGTATTCGGGCCTGATCGGCATGATGGGCACCTTCATCGACACCATCATCGTGTGCACGATGACCGGCCTTGCGATCATCGTCAGCGGCGTGTGGACCTCGGGCGCATCGGGCGCGGTGCTGACTTCGGCCAGCTTCGAGGCAGCGATGCCCGGTGCCGGCAAGTACCTGCTTGCGGTCTCGCTGGCGGTGTTCGCCTTCACCACCATCCTCGGCTGGGCTTACTACGGCGAGAAGTGCTGGGAGTACCTGCTGGGCACGGCGAGCGAGAAGCCCTTCCGCATCCTTTGGATCCTGTGCGTCCCGGTGGGCGCGGTCACCAGTCTCGACTTCGCCTGGCTGGTCGCCGACACGCTGAACGCGCTGATGGCGATCCCCAACCTCATCTCGCTGCTGCTCCTCGCGCCGGTCGTCGTTGCATTGACGCGGGAGTACTTCGCCAACGGCGGCGCCGAAGGCGAGGATGCCCGGGCAGCGGGCGCGCGCGCCAGCCGCTGAGCTTCACCTGAAGGGCGGGATGCCCTGCGTCCCGCCTGCCTTACCCCACCTCATCCGGGAGATACCCATGTTCGACAAGCAGATGCAGATCGCCGGCTACGATGACGCGCTCTGGAGCGCAATCGAGGCCGAGCGCCACCGTCAGGAAGACCATATCGAGCTGATCGCCTCGGAGAACTACGCCAGCCCGCGCGTGATGCAGGCGCAGGGTACGGTGCTCACCAACAAGTACGCCGAGGGCTACCCCGGCAAGCGCTACTACGGCGGCTGCGAGCATGTCGACGTGGTCGAGCAGCTCGCCATCGACCGCGCCAAGCAGCTCTTCGGTGCCGACTGGGCGAACGTGCAGCCGCACTCCGGCTCGCAGGCCAACGCCGCGGTCTACCTCGCCCTGCTGCAGCCGCACGACACCATCCTCGGCATGAGCCTCGCCCACGGCGGCCACCTGACCCACGGCGCCAAGGTGAACTTCTCCGGCAAGATCTTCAACGCGGTGCAGTACGGCGTGACCGACGACGGCGTGATCGACTACGACGCCCTCGAGGCTCAGGCGCTCGAGTGCAAGCCCAGGATGATCGTCGCCGGCTTCTCCGCCTACGCCCGCCACATCGACTTCGCCCGCTTCCGCGCCATCGCCGACAAGGTCGGCGCGCTGCTGTTCGTCGACATGGCGCACGTCGCCGGCCTGGTCGCCGCCGGTCTGTATCCGAACCCGGTGCCCTTCGCCGACATCGTTACCAGCACCACGCACAAGACGCTGCGCGGCCCGCGCGGCGGCATCATCGTCGGCCGCGCCAACCCGGAAATCGAGAAGAAGATCGCCTCGATGGTGTTCCCCGGCACCCAGGGCGGGCCGCTGATGCACGTCATCGCCGCCAAGGCGGTGGCCTTCAAGGAGGCACTGGAG
>DUSC01000178.1 GCA_012842935.1 Hyphomicrobiales bacterium
GGCCGGTCGCGCGAGGCCGACGGCGGCCGGAACGGCCCGCTGGACGGCGTCGGCTTCCGCGAGCTTGCCGCCGCCGTTCCCGACCCGATGATCCTCTTCGACGCCCATGGCGTCATCGCCCACGTCAATCCGGCGGCGGCCGTCGCCTTCGGGCAACTGGCGCCGGGCGTGGCGCTGCATCTGCGGTTTCGCGCCCCGGAAATGCATGCCCTGATCGAGGGGGTGATCGCCGACGCTGCCAGCGCGCGATCCATCGACTATGTCGAGCGCGTTCCGCTCGAGAGGGTCTTTCGCGTGACGGCGACGGCAGTCGGCCGGGAAAACGACCTCTACGCGCTGGTCTTCAAGGACCAGTCGGAGGCCCGTCGTATCGACCGGATGCGCGCGGATTTCATTGCCAATGCCAGCCACGAACTGCGCACGCCGCTGGCGTCGATCGCCGGCTTCGTCGAGACCTTGCGCGGGCCGGCGAAGAACGACCCCGCGGCGCGCGAGCACTTTCTCAAGATCATGCAGGACCAGACCGGGCGGATGGCGCGGTTGATCGACGATCTCCTGTCGCTGTCGCGCCTCGAGATGAAACCGTATGCGCGGACCGGCACGCCGCTCGACGTGCGTGCCATCGTCGATGCGGTCGTCGATTCCCTCGGTCCGCTCGCCGCCGAATCCGGCGTCACCGTCGAGCGGCGCATGCCACCGGATCCGGCTTGGGTGTCGGGCGACCGCGACGAACTGTTCCAGGTCTTCGAGAACCTGCTCGAGAACGCCATCAAGTACGGCCAGTCGGGCGGTCGCGTCGAGGTCGTGGTCCCGGCGACCGACGTCGCCGAGGGGGTCCAGGTCAGCTTCAGGGACTACGGGCCGGGTATCGCCGAGGAGCATATTCCGCGCATCACCGAACGCTTCTATCGCGTCGACGTCGAATCCAGCCGTTCTCGGAAGGGAACCGGATTGGGTCTGGCGATCGTCAAGCATATCCTCACCCGGCACGGCGGCCGGCTCGACATCCGTTCCAGGGTCGGCTCCGGCTCGACCTTCGTCGCCCACTTCCCGCCGCCCGCCGGGGAAAGCTGAGCCGGGCGCTCGCGGTTTCTTTTTTCCGTCACTGCATTAGCTTAGCCTCGAAGGGGCGGAACGGACCCCGAGTCGCCGCCGCAGCGGGAGGAAGACGAGACCATGCAGTCCCAGCACACCATGCGCGCCTACGATCAGGAGCTGAAGTTCCTGGCAACGCGGATCGGCGCCATGGGCGGCCACGCCGAGCGCATGGTCGACGAGGCGGTCGCGGCCCTCGTGCATTCCGACGGCAGTCTCGCCGCCAAGGTGATCGGGGACGACGAGATGCTGGACGCCGGTCAGCGCGAGGTCGACGACAAGGCGATCGTCATCATCGCCAAACGCCAGCCGATGGCTGCGGACCTGCGCGAGATCATCGGCGCCATCCGCATCTCGGCCGATCTCGAGCGCATCGGCGACCTCGGCAAGAACATCGCCAAGCGTGTCGGCGCGGTTGCCCGCGAACGTCAGCCGGTCAGCCTTTTTCGCGGGCTGCAGTCGCTGGCCGAGCTGGCCCTGACACAGCTCAAGGAGGTGCTCGACGCCTATGCCTCGCGCAGCGTCGAGAAGATCGCCTTCGTCCGCGACCGCGACGATCGCATCGATGCCATGTACACCTCCCTGTTCCGCGAACTCCTGACCTACATGATGGAGGATCCCCGCAACATCTCGGCCTGCACCCATCTCCTGTTCTGCGCCAAGAACATCGAGCGCATCGGCGACCACGCCACCAACATCGCCGAGACCGTCTATTACATCGTCACCGGGGAGCAGATGCCGCCCGAACGCCCCAAGGATGACAAGAGCCACAGGGTGACGGTCGGGGCACCCGAACCTGCTGGGCAGTAGCGCTTGGATCCCCTGCGGGGGCCGGCTCCGACTGACGGCCTGCCTCAGCGGCTGCGGCGGCGTTCCGCGGCGGGCTGGTAGGCGATCTTCGCGTGGTAGCGGCAGTAGGGACCGGTTTCGGCGCAATCGTTGCCGCAGAAGCTGAAGTCTTCGGAAAGCGGATCGCCGTTCGGCCACTTGCAGGTCCGCTCGCTCAGTTGCACCAGTTGCAGGCGCCGCGAGATCGGGACCACCACGTCCTGCTGCGGGCGCAGATACTGCCTCGCGACCGGCTCGGCATCGAACTGCGGCTGCAGCGCCGTCGCCCCGACCGACACGGTCATCGGGCGCGACGTCGCCGCGCGGCTGACCGCCTTGGTCGCGGCGGCCTGGACGGCTTTCTTTTGGCGGGCTGGCGTGGCCGTGCTGCGTCCGCGGCTCGACAGCTTCAGGCGGTGGACCTTGCCGATGACCGCATTGCGGCTCACGCCGCCGAGCTGGGCGGCGATCTGGCTGGCGCTCAGACCTTCCGACCAGAGCTTGCGCAGGAGATCGACGCGTTCGTCAGTCCAGTTCATAAGCACTTGCTCCTGAAAGCAACATGCGGATTTCGGAATCCAACCGACCCCCGGCAATCGCCGAGACAACACCACATCTATTGGGGTGATTGGTCCGCCGCACGAAATCTGGTTTTCGTTCCCTGTTAACTACCGTATCCGTTGACTCCGTGACAAGAGTCGGCGACCCAGCCTGAATCTGTTTTTTCGGTTTTCCCCAACTTGCCACCGCAGGCTGGCGCGGAGCTTGACGGGGGGTGGCCGCCACGGCTCTGGGCGACCTTTTCGTTGACTTGATGGCCAAAAACGCGGATATAACCGCCGAGCCGCCTTTTGGGCGGCTTTTTTGATTGTTTTCAGACCGCTGGAAGGGTCGGCCGGCGCTTGGGTCCGGACGTTTCCCCGCTTTCCCGGAGTGATAGATAATGAGCGGTTCGGCGCTTTACGAGACCTTCGCCCGGGCTCCTCTTGCTTTCGATCGCGGCGAGGGTTCCTGGCTGGTGACCGGCGACGGCGAGCGCTACCTCGATTTCGCCGGCGGCATCGCCGTGAATTCCCTCGGGCATGGCCATCCGCATCTCGTCGCGGCACTCACCGAGCAGGCGGCGAAGCTCTGGCACGTCTCCAACCTCTACGAGATTCCGGGCCAGCGCCGGCTCGGCGAACGCCTGGTCGAGGCGACCTTCGCCGACAAGGTGTTCTTCACCAATTCCGGGGCCGAAGCGCTCGAATGCGCCATCAAGACCGCCCGGCGCTATCACTACGTGAACGGCAACGCCGGACGGTTCCGCACCGTCACCTTCGAGGGCGCCTTCCACGGCCGGACGCTGGCCACCATCGCCGCGGGCGGCCAGCAGAAATACCTCGAGGGTTTCGGTCCCAAGGTCGATGGCTTCGACCAGGTTCCGTTCGGCGACGAGGCCGCCGTCGAGAAGGCGATCGGACCGGAGACGGCGGCGATCCTGATCGAGCCGGTCCAGGGCGAGGGCGGCATCCGTCCCGCGTCGGCCGCCTTCCTCAGGCGGCTGCGTGAACTCTGCGACCGCAACGGCCTGCTCCTTATCTATGACGAGGTCCAGTGCGGCATCGGCCGCACCGGCAAGCTGTTCGCCTACGAGTGGTCGGGAATCGCGCCCGACATCATGGCGATCGCCAAGGGCATCGGTGGCGGCTTCCCGATGGGCGCCTGCCTGGCCACCGATGCGGCCGCGGTCGGCATGACGCCCGGCGTCCACGGCACCACCTTCGGCGGCAATCCGCTGGCCATGGCGGTCGGCAACGCCGTGCTCGACGTCGTCCTGGCCGACGGCTTCCTCGACGAGGTGTCGCGCAAGGCGCTGCTCCTCAAGCAGGGGCTCGCCGCGATCGCCGACGAGTTTCCCTCGGTCATCGAGGAGATCCGCGGCATCGGCCTGATGCTCGGCGTCAAGTGCCGCTTGCCCAACGCGGCCGTGAACATGGCCCTGCGCGAGGAGAAGCTGCTCGCGGTTCCGGCCGGCGACAACGTGCTGCGCCTCCTGCCGCCGCTCACCGCGACCGACGACGAGATCCGCGAGGCGCTGCGGCGCATCCGCGACGGCGTGCGCGGCCTCGTCGCGGCGCCGGTCGCGGCCAGCTGAGGAGGGAGCCGGGCGATGGGCAACGCGATCCGCCACTTCACCGACCTCTCCGCCATGTCGTCGGCCGACCTCCGTGCCATCCTCGACGACGCCGTCCGGCGCAAGAGCCGCATCAAGGCGGGCGAGCGCAGCCGTCCCTTCGAGGGAAAGGTGCTGGCGATGATCTTCGAGAAGCCGTCGACCCGCACGCGCGTTTCCTTCGACGTCGCCATGCGCCAGCTCGGCGGCGAGACGATCATGCTGACCGGCGCTGAGATGCAGCTCGGCCGGTCCGAGACGATCGCCGACACGGCGAAGGTCCTGTCGCGCTATGTCGACGTCATCATGATCCGCACCACCGCCCACAACCGGCTTCTCGAGCTCGCCGAGCACGCGACGGTGCCCGTCATCAACGGCCTCACGGACGACACGCATCCCTGCCAGATCATGGCCGACGTCATGACCTACGAGGAACATCGCGGCAGCATCGCCGGCAGGACTTTCGCGTGGACCGGCGACGGCAACAACGTGCTGCACTCGCTGCTCGAGGCGTCCGCCCGCTTCCGCTTCCGCGTCAACGTCGCCGTGCCGGAGGGCAGCGAGCCGGACCCGAAGCACGTCGAGTGGGCGCGGCGGAACGGGGGGGAAGTCGTGCTGACGCGCTCGCCGGAGGAAGCGGTCGACGGCGCCGACTGCGTTGTCACCGACACCTGGGTGTCGATGGGGCAGGAACACCGGGCGCGGGGCCACAACGTGTTCGCGCCCTACCAGGTCAACGCTGCCCTGATGAGCCGCGCCAAGCCCGACGCGCTCTTCATGCATTGCCTGCCCGCCCATCGCGGCGAGGAAGTCACCGACGAGGTCATCGACGGTCCCCATTCGGTCGTCTTCGACGAGGCCGAGAACCGTCTTCACGCGCAGAAGGCCGTCCTCGCCTGGTGCCTTGGCGGCTGACGTGCCGGCGGGACGCAACGCGGGTTGATATCGGCGCCGGCGATGTCTATCTCCTGGCCATCACCCACAGATTGGCGTGCCGGCCGAAGGAGCCTTGCTGCGGATCGGGATATCCCTGTCCGCGAAACGGGCGTTTCCGGAGGCCGACGACGCGCCGGAGACCCGCCATGCTGGAAGCTGCGCACGTGACCGACGACAACCGCACCCTCGGGGATTTCGACTTCGCCGGCGACGACCATGTCGTCCCCTTCGAGGTGGCGCCGCTCGACGTGCGCGGCCGCATCGTCCAGATGGGACAGATGCTCGACCAGATTCTCGCGCGCCACGACTACCCGGCGCCGGTCGCCCGCCTTCTCGCGGAAGCCTCCGTGCTCACCGTGCTGCTCGGCACGATGCTCAAGTTCGACGGCAAGCTGATCCTGCAGACCCGTTCCGACGGGCCGGTCGACCTGCTCGTCGCCGATTTCACCGCGCCGCGCTCGCTCCGCGCCTATGCGCGCTTCGACCGCGACCGCCTCGCGGCGGCCGTTGCGGCGGGCGAGGATTCTCCCGAGGCGCTGCTCGGCGAGGGCGTGCTCGCCTTCACCATCGACCAGGGCCCCTACATGCAGCGCTACCAGGGCATCGTCCAGCTCGACGGGTCGTCGATGGAGGAGGTCGCGCGCGCCTATTTCCGCCAGTCCGAACAGATCCCGACCGACGTCCGTCTTGCGGTCGCCCGCATGCGCCTGCCCGGCGACACCCGCGACCGCTGGCGTGCCGGCGGCGTGCTCGCGCAGTTCCTGCCGGAGGCGCCGGAGCGTCTGCGGCTGCCCGATCTGCCGGGCGGCGACGGCGTGGAGATCGAGGTCGAGGACCAGACCGACGACGCCTGGCGCGAACTGCTGGCGCTGTTCGACACCGTCGAGCCGGACGAGTTGATCGATCCGACGGTCGGTGCCGAGAGGCTGCTCTACCGCCTGTTCCACGAGCACGGGGTCAGGGTCTACGATCCGCTGCCGGTCGCCGACGAATGCTCCTGTTCGCGTGAGAAGATCCGCGGAATCCTCGCCGGGTTCAGCGCCGAGGAGATCGTCGAAAGCACCGAGGAAGGCACCATCCGCGTCAGCTGCGAGTTCTGCTCGACCGAATACGTCTTCGATCCGGCCGAGTTCGTCGCGGCGAACTGATCGAGCGGGCCCTGCCCCTTCGCGGGGCGTCAGTTGACCGTCCGCGCCTGGCCGGGCAGGTCCAGCGAAAAGGCCGGTATGTCGATGTCGAACAACGCGCCGCCCTCGCCGCGCATGGTGTAGCGGCCGACCATGATGCCCGACGGCGTGGTGAGCGGACAGCCGGACGTGTACTGGTAGCTGTCGCCGGGATCGAGTTCGGGCTGCTCGCCGACGACGCCCGGCCCGCGCACCTCCTCGACGCGGCCGTTGCCGTCGGTGATCCGCCAGTAGCGCGACAGCAGCTTGACGGTTTGAGCGGAGCCGTTGGCGATCGTGATGCGGTAGGCCCAGATGAACCGTCCCGCAGACGGGTCGGACCGCTCGGCGAGATAGAACGGCTCGACACTCACCTCGATGTCGCGCGTCACCGCACGGTACATGGCGAACCTCCGCTCCGCGAATATAGCGCGGCCGGCGCAACGCGCCAGATACGCCGATCCCGGCGGGCCTCAGGTCGCCGCCTTCAGCGCCGTGTCGAGGTCGTCGAGGAGATCGCCGACGTCCTCCAGCCCGATCGAGAGACGCAGGGTTCCCGGTCCGATGCCCAGTTCGGCGCGCGCCGCGTCGGAGAGGTTCTTGTGCGTCGTCGTCGCCGGATGCGTGATCAGGCTCTTGGCGTCGCCGAGATTGTTGGAGATCTTCACGATCTTCAGCGCGTTCTGCAGGGCAAAGGCAGCCTTCTTGCCGCCGGCGACGTCGAAGCAGACGAGTGTGGAGCCGCCCTTCATCTGACGCCTGACGACGTCGGCCTGAGGATGGTCGGCCCGGCCGGGATAGATCAGCCGCGCGATCCCGCCGTGCCCGGCGAGGTGATCGGCGATGCTGGCCGCGCTTTCCGTCTGCTGGCGCACGCGCAGCGGCAGCGTCTCCAGCCCCTTGAGCAGGGTCCAGGCGTTGAACGGCGACAGGCTGGGGCCGGTGTGGCGGAAATAGTCGTGGAGGTTCTCGTCGATCCACTTCTTGTCCGACAGCACGATGCCGCCGAGGCACCGCCCCTGTCCGTCGATGTGCTTGGTGGCCGAATAGACGACGACGTGGGCGCCGAGTTCCAGCGGCTTCTGCTGCAGCGGCGTGGCAAAGACGTTGTCAACGACGACCCGCGCGCCGGCCCGGTCGGCGATCGCCGCCACGGCGGCGATGTCGATGACCTCGAGGGTCGGATTGGTCGGGCTTTCGAGGAAGAACAGCCTGGTGTTCGGACGCACGGCCGCCTCCCACTGGTCGAGCTTCGTGCCGTCGACCAGCGTCGCCTCGACGCCGTACTTCGGCATCAGCGTCTCGACGATCCAGCGGCAGGAGCCGAACAGCGCGCGCGCGGCCACGACATGGTCGCCGGCCCTGATGCTGCACAGCAGCGCCGCCGCGACCGCCGCCATGCCCGACGACATGGCGCGGGCGTCTTCCGCGCCTTCCAGCGCGCACATGCGCTTTTCGAACATGTCCACCGTCGGGTTGGCGTAGCGCGAATAGATGAAGCCCGGCGCCTCGCCCTTGAAGCGCGCCTCGGCGGCTTCGGCGGTTTCGTAGACGAAGCCCTGCGTCAGATAGATGGCCTCCGACGTCTCGCCGAATTCCGACCGGTGGGTGCCTGCGTGAACCAGCGCCGTCTGTGGCTTCCAGTCCTGCTCGTTCCTGCTCATCGCCCTCTCCAGACACAAAAAAACCGGCCGCGACGTCGCAACCGGTTCCCTTGGCCTCGCGGCCCTCGGTCCTTTAGCGACTTGTTTAACGTGGCTGCAAGCCGACCGGCCAAATCACCACGGGATAAGCGTCCTTTAGACCCTGTGCCTTCTTGCGTCAATTGCGCGGGCGGCTAAACCTCGGACGGTTCCCGGAGACCGCCGTTCCTTGCGCCAGTCAGGCATCCTTCCCGATCACGCCATCGCCGCCCTGTTCGACAGCGGCGCGCTGCGGAGCCGCCGTCCGCTCGATCCCGACCAGATCCAGCCGGCCAGCCTCGACCTCAGGCTGGGCGAGAAGGCCTGGCGGGTGCGTGCCTCCTTCCTTCCCGGTCCCGGCCATGCCGTCGCCGACAAGCTCGACCGGCTCAAGCTCCACGAGTTCGACCTGACCGGCGGCGCCGTGCTCGAAACCGGCTGCGTCTACATCGTGCCGCTGCTCGAGACGCTGGCGCTGCCGGACACGATCGCCGCATCGACCAATCCGAAGAGCTCGACGGGCCGCCTCGACATCTTCACCCGCGTCATGACCGACCGCGGCCGGGAATTCGACAAGGTCCCGGCCGGCTATTGCGGCCCTCTCTATCTCGAGGTCAGCCCGCGTACCTTCCCGATCATCGCGCGCACCGGCTCGCGCCTGTCGCAGATCCGCTTCCGCGCCGGCGCCGCCCAGCTCTCCGAGGAGGAACTCCACGCCCTGCACGCCGCGGAGACGCTGGTGGATTCCGAACGGCCCGACATTTCGGGCGGCGGCATCGCGCTCTCCATCGACCTCACGGGAGACGCCGGCGGCCTCGTCGGCTATCGCGGCAAGCGCCATACCGGGCTGATCGACGTCGACCGCCGCGCCGCCCAGGACGTGCTCGATTTCTGGGAGCCGCTGTACAATCGCAGCGGCCCGGGCGAACTGGTCCTCGACCCCGACGAGTTCTACATCCTCGTCTCCCGCGAGGCCGTGCACGTGCCGCCGCTTTACGCGGCCGAGATGACGCCCTTCGATCCGCTGGTCGGCGAGTTCCGCGTCCATTATGCCGGGTTCTTCGATCCCGGTTTCGGCCATGGGGCGGCGGGCGGGGCGGGCAGCCGCGCCGTCCTCGAGGTGCGCAGCCACGAGGTGCCGTTCATCCTCGACCACGGCCAGATCGTCGGCCGCCTCGTCTACGAGCACATGTTGTCGCGGCCGAAGGCGCTCTACGGCGCCGATCTCAACTCCAACTACCAGGCGCAGGGGCTGAAACTGTCCAAGCACTTCCGGCCGCGATAGCCGCACCGACGCCGGAATCCTATGTCGGATCCCTGTCGGCGACGCCTTCCTTGGCCTTCTCCGCCTCGATGCGCCGCAGCGACGTCATCGCCGATGCCACCAGGCCGGTCGGGATCGCGATGATGCCGAGGGCGACGAGCAGCATCAGCACCGTGAAGATCCGTCCCATCGCCGTCACCGGATAGATGTCGCCGTAGCCGACGGTGGTCAGCGTGATCGCCGCCCACCACATGGCGTCGAACACCGAGGAGAATGCTTCCGGCTGGGCCGGGTGTTCGAACTGGTAGATCACCATGGCGCAGACATAGAGCACGATCAGCGCCGCCGCGCCGAACACGAGGACCTCCTCGCGGACGATCTTCCAGGCCTTGACCAGCCGGTCGGTGGCCTTCGAATAGCGGGCGAGCTTGAACATCCTGAGCAGGCGGAACAGCCGCAGGATGCGGATCAGCTTGAGGTCCACCACGCCGTGCCCGAGGATGAGGCCGGCATAGAACGGCACGATCGAGAGCAGGTCGATGATGCCGTAGAAGCTGAAGAGGTAGCGGCGCCGGTGCTCGGCGGCGGCGACGCGCAGGGCATATTCGACCGTGAACACCGCGACGAAAACCGTGTCCATGATGGCGAGGGCCGAATATGTCCACAGGGGCAGGCCGGGGAACGTCTCGATTCCCATCGCGATCGACGAGATCGCGATGGTCGTCAGGAGGAGCAGTTCGAAGAAGCGGCCGAAGTGGGGGTGGCGGCCGTGCAGCGCGGTTTCGACATGCTCCCTCCAGCTGTGGTGCCGATGCGGCCTTGGGCGCGGATCGAGGCCTGGTGCAGCGTGGGGCTGGGCGTGAACGGGGCGGTCCGGCATGGTCGTGGCTCAGGCCGGGAGGTTGGTGGGCGAGCCTTGGCCGGTCGCCGCCGGAACGGTGCGAAAAGACCCGGCGTTTCCATACACGCGTCTCATGCGCTGCCAGCCCCCGCGGCCGCCGCCCCTCGCGATTCGCCGCAGGCTCATGATGGAGCATCGATGCCGGAGCGGGTAGCACAAATATGGGTCCCGTTCCTGCGGGCGACGATCCGGCCGCCGCCGGGGCCGCGGGGCGCAGTGGCGGCGCCGCCGCGCCGAACGTGTCCTCACCGCGCCGCCCCGGTTCGCGTGCGCCCGGCGACGTCCGGTTCGCGCAGGGCGGGAACCGCGCGCCATGCGCGTCTTCCGGCTCTCGGCGGCCGTTGCTCGATCCCCTCGTCGCGCCCCCTTGTCGCGCCATGGCCGCGCAAGCCC
This sequence comes from Hyphomicrobiales bacterium, assembly GCA_012842935.1. Lineage (GTDB taxonomy): Bacteria > Pseudomonadota > Alphaproteobacteria > Rhizobiales > Rhizobiaceae > DUSC01. Next base: position 10,421 of record DUSC01000178.1, read on the forward strand.
GGTCGAAGAACGTGTTGTGCAGGATTGTCCGTGAGGGCGGCGCTTGCAAAGAGGCCGCGCCGGGTGCGGACCATCGCGCCTCACGCTGGAGCGGGTAGCGGGAATCGAACCCGCGCGTTCAGCTTGGGAAGCTGACAGGCTACCATTACATCATACCCGCGCGGCATTTCCCCTATCATGCCGGCGGGGCGCGTCGCAACATCCTCGGTGCGGGTTCGCACCGCGGCGGCCGCGCGGTCGTCGGCGCAAGCCCTGCGGCGTGCCGGGCGCCGGCTCGCAACCCTCCGTCTTGATCAGAGCCGCAGCGCGGCGGCACGCCGGTGGCCTTCCATGCCTTCCGTGGCGCTCTGCCGGATCGCCGGAGGCGCCACCGCGGCCACACCGGCCGGCTCGAGCCACTGGTGTGTGCAGATCTTGACGTAGGAGCCGACCCACAGGCCGCCGGTATAGCGCGCTGCCGCCATGGTCGGCAGCGTGTGGTTGGTGCCGCAGCATTTGTCCGAATAGACGACGCTCGCCAGCTCGCCGATGAACAGCGAGCCGTAATTGCTGAGCTTCTTCGCCGTCGCCTGCGGATCGCGCGTGTGCACCTGCAGGTGTTCGGCGGCGATCAGGTCGGAATAGGCGATCATCGCCGCCTCGTCGGCGCAGACGACGATCTCACCGTTGTCGCGCCAGGCCGGGCCGGCGACATTCGCCGTCGGCAGGGTTTCGAGCTGGCGCTCGACCTCGGCCAGCGTCGCCTCGGCGAGCGCGCGGTCGGTGGTGATCAGGCCGACGCGCGTGCGCACGTCGTGCTCGGCCTGGGCGAGCAGATCGGTGGCGATCATCGCCGCCTTGCCGGTCTCGTCGGCGACCACGAAGATCTCGCTCGGCCCGGCGAGTTGGTCGATGCCGACCTGGCCGAAGACCTGGCGCTTGGCCTCGTTGACGAAGGCGTTGCCGGGGCCGACGATCTTGTCGACCGCGGGAATCGTCTCGGTGCCGAAGGCCATGGCCGCGATCGCCTGGGCGCCGCCGACGCGGAAGATGCGGTCGGCGCCCGACAGGTGGCAGCCGGCGATCATCGCAGGATGCGCGTTGGGCGGCAGGCAGGCGATCACCTCGGCGCAGCCGGCGACCCTGGCCGGGACGATCGTCATCACCGGCGCCGACAGGATCGGATAGCGCCCGCCCGGCACGTAGGCGCCCACCGTGCGGATCGGGATCACCCGGTGGCCGAGATGCAGCCCGGGCAGTGCCTCCACCTCGAGCGGCAGGATCGTGCCCAGCTGTGCCTCGGCGAAGGCGCGGACGCGGGCGATGGCGAACTCGGTGTCGCGCCTGGTCTGCGGATCGAGCGCGGCCACGGCGGCGTCGCGCTCGGCAGCGCTCACCTCGAACTCGGCGAGGTCGGAACCGTCGAACGCCCTGGCGTAGCGGCGCACGGCCTCGTCGCCGCCGCTGCGCACGTCGGCGACGATCATTTTGACGGTGGCCTCGACCGAGGCCGCATCGGAAGCTGCGTCGGCCTGCGGCGACTTGATACGGGTGATCCGGCGCTCGAGTTCGGCTGGGGGGCGGGCCATTCTTGCCTCTTCGCGACTTTGTGGAAAGGTCGCCGGACAATCCTTCAACCCAGGCGCCGCCGCAATTGCCACGGCATTGGCCGTTCATTATTCTCACCAGAAACGGAGGCGCGGAACCGATGCCGCGGATCGGCGCGAAGCTCAGGGAACTCAGGCGCCGCCGCGACCTCGGCGTGCGCGAGCTCGCCGTGCGCTCGGGCGTCTCGCACTCGACGATCTCGCTCATCGAGCGCGACCGCATGTCGCCGTCGATCGACACGTTGGGCGCGGTACTCGAGGCGCTCGGCACGACCCTGCCCGGCTTCTTTTCCGATCTGCAGTCGAGCCTGCCCTGTTCGCCGTTCTACAAGGCGGCCGACATGGTCGAGATCGGCAAGCCGGAGACGGTTTCCTACCGGGTCATCGGTTTGAACCATCCCAACCGTCAGGTTCTGATGCTGCACGAGACCTATCCGCCCGGCGGCGATTCCGGCGACGCCTTCACTCACGCCGCCCAGGAGGCGGGCATGGTCGTGCGCGGCGCGGTCGAACTGACGGTCGGCGACCAGGTTCAGGTCCTTCGTGCCGGAGACGGATACTATTTCGACAGCCGGCTGCCGCACCGCTTCCGCAACGCCCATGACGGCGTCAGCGAAATCGTCAGCGCGGTGACGCCGCCGACCTACTGAACACGCCGCGAATGGTGAGTATAATCACAGTTTGCGGCGATCTGTCTGACAGACCGCGCCGAGTGTGATTTGCTACGGTTCGAACGCGGGGAAAGCCCGCAATCCGGGAAGGAGCAAAGGGGAACGGCAATGAAGATGGTGAAGGCTTCTCTGATCGCATGCTCGATTCTGATGGGCGGCGCACTGGCGGCCGAGGCACGCGACCTGACCGTCGTGTCCTGGGGCGGCAACTATCAGGACGCGCAGAAGAAGATCTATTTCGAGCCTTTCGCGCAGATGAGCGGCAAGCCGCTGCTCGACGAGAGCTGGGACGGCGGCTACGGCGTGCTGCAGGCCAAGGTCAAGGCCGGCACGCCCAACTGGGACGTGGTCCAGGTCGAGGCCGAGGAGCTGGCGCTCGGCTGCGCCGACGGCATCTTCGAGAAGCTCGACTGGGACAAGCTCGGCGGCAGGGATGCCTACCTGCCCGCTGCGGTCAGCGATTGCGGCATCGGTGCCATCGTCTGGTCGACCGGCATCGCCTATGACGGCGACAAGATCGCCGAGGGTCCGAAGTCGTGGGCCGACTTCTGGGACGTCGCCAAGTTCCCGGGCAAGCGCGGCCTGCGCAAGGGCGCCAAGTACTCGCTCGAGTTCGCGCTGATGGCCGACGGCGTCGCGCCCGCCGACGTCTACGCGACGCTCGCCACGCCGGAAGGCGTCGACCGCGCCTTCGCCAAGCTCGACCAGCTCAAGCCGAACATCGTCTGGTGGGAGGCCGGCGCACAGCCCCTGCAGCTGCTCTCCTCCGGCGAGGTGGCGATGACGACCGCCTATAACGGCCGCATCTCCGGCATCAACCGCACCGAGGGCAAGCATTTCCGCTTCGTCTTCCCCGGCAGCATCTTCGCCATCGACAGCTGGGTCATCCTGAAGGACAGCCCGAACAGGGACGCGGCGATGGACTTCATCGCCTTCGCCAGCAAGGCGGAGAACCAGTCCAGGCTGCCCGAGTACATCGCCTACGGATTGCCCAACCTCGAGGCGGCGAACATGGTGCCGGAACAGTACCGGGCCGAGCTGCCGACCACCCCGTCCAACCTCGAAGGGGCGATGCCGCTCGACGCCGACTTCTGGACCGACAATTCCGAAGAGCTCACCGCGCGCTTCAACGCCTGGCTGGCTCAGTAGGGACTGACCGACCGTCGCACGGCGGCCCGCCGGCGAAACGCTGATTTCCTCTGGCGGGCCGGCGATCGTGCGGTAGTCTGTCTACCGGGCGATCCGTTCGCCGGGGGTGTCGATGAACGAATCCTTCATCCGTTTTGACAAGGTCAGCAAGGCCTTCGGCACGCTGACCGTGGTCGACGGCCTCGACCTCGACATCGGGAAGGGCGAATTCGTCAGCATGCTGGGGCCGTCGGGTTCCGGCAAGACGACGATCCTGATGATGCTGGCCGGCTTCGAGAATCCGACCAGCGGCACCATCCGTGTCGGCGGCCGGCAGGTCGACGGCCTGCCGCCGCACAGGCGAAACATGGGCGTCGTCTTCCAGAACTACGCGCTCTTTCCCCACATGAGCGTCGCCGAAAATATCGGCTTTCCCCTGAAGATGCGTCGCGTCTCGCGCGCCGAGACCGGGGAGCGCGTGAAGCGGGCGCTCGACATGGTCCAGCTCGGCCATCTCGCCGAGCGCAGGCCGGCGCAGCTCTCCGGCGGGCAGCAGCAGCGCGTGGCGCTCGCCCGCGCCCTGGTGTTCGAGCCGGAGGTCGTGCTCATGGACGAGCCGCTGGGTGCGCTGGACAAGAAGCTGCGCGAGCAGATGCAGCTCGACATCCGCGAGCTTCACCGACGGCTCGGCCTCACCATTGTCTTCGTCACCCACGACCAGACGGAGGCGCTGACCATGTCGGACCGCATCGCCGTCTTCAATCACGGGAAGATCGAGCAGATCGGAGAGCCGGCCGCGATCTACGACCGTCCGGCGACGCGTTTCGTCGCCGAGTTCATCGGCGAGACCAACTTCCTCACCGGCACCGTGACGGGGGTCGGCGGCGGCCATGCCACGGTCGACATCGGCAACGGGCGCAGCGTCGCCGTGCTGGCGGGGCAGGGGCTGGCGGCGGGCGCGACGGTGGGCCTTTCGGTCAGGCCCGAGCGCGTCAGGATTGGCGCCGGACCGGCCCGGTCGAACACCGTCTCCGGGACGGTCGAAGACGTCGTCTATCACGGCGACCACCTGCAGGTCGTGCTCGACGCCGACGGCCAGACGCTCCTCGTCAAGGCCGACCGCGCCGGCAGCCCGGTCGCGATCGGCGATCGGCTCGACGTCAGCTTCGCCCCCGACGAATGCTGGGTGGTCGGCTCATGAGGTCCGAAGGCCGGCGCAGGACCTTCGTCTCGCTGGCGCTGGTCTCGCCGCTGGCGCTCTTCCTTCTCGTCTTCTTCGCCGCGCCGCTCTACACGATGATGGCGGCGGCGGTTTCGGACCCCATCGCGGCGCGGGCGCTGCCGCAGACCGCCGAGGCGATCCGCTCCTGGGACGGCGAGACGGCGCCGTCCGCCGGGGTGCAGGCGGCGTTCGCCGGCGACATCCGCAACATCGACGACGACCAGCTCTTCGGCGACCTCGTTCGACGGCTGAACAGCGCCAAGTCCGGCTTCAGGACGCTGATGTCGAAGACGCGCAGCGCGCTCCGCGACGACCCGTCGACGACCGACCTCGTCGCCATCGATGCCCGCTGGGCCGATCCGGCCTTCTGGCAGGCCATCAGGTCGGCCGCCGCTTCCACCGTCACCGACCGCAACCTGCTCGCCGCGGTCGACCTCGAACGATCGCCGGCGGGCAGGATCCAGGCGATGCCGGAGGGCACCTCGGCAAACGGCACCACGCTGGTGCGCACCTTCGTCGTCTCGCTGATCGTCACCGCCGTCTGTCTGGTGATCGGCCTGCCCTACGCGATGATCGCCGCGTCGGTCACGGGCTGGCGCCGCCAGCTCCTGCTGGCGGCGGTGCTCTTGCCGCTGTGGACCTCGCTTCTGGTGCGGACGGCGGCCTGGTTCATCCTGCTCCAGGACAACGGCCTGATCAATTCCGCGCTGATGGCGCTCGGCCTCACTTCCGCTCCGCTGCCGCTGATCTTCAACCGCGTCGGCGTCGTCATCGCCATGTCGCATGTCCTGCTCCCCTTCATGGTGCTGCCGATCTTCAGCGTGCTCATCGGCATTCCGAAGAACCTGATGCCGGCAGCCGCCTCGCTCGGCGCTCATCCGCTGCGCGCATTCCGCGAGGTGCTGCTGCCGCTGTCGACGCGCGGCGTGGTCTCCGGTTCGCTGCTCGTCTTCATGAGCGCGCTCGGCTATTATATCACGCCGGCGCTGATCGGCGGCGCGCAGGACCAGATGATCAGTTCGGTGATCGCATACTACGCGACCGGCGCGGCCAACTGGGGCATGGCCGGGGCGTTGGGACTGGTGCTCCTGGTCGCGACCATCATCCTCTACACGGTCTATCTGCGGCTCTCGACCGACGAGCGGGTCCGGCAATGAAGGCGCTCCAGCTCTCCAAGGTCGTGTTCGGCGCCGCTGCCGTGTTCTTCCTGCTGGCGCCGCTCGCCGCGATCCTGCCGCTCGCCTTCACCGACAGCGTCTTCCTCAACTACCCCATGCCCGGCTATTCGACGCGGTGGTTTTCCGAGCTGGTGAGCGCGGAAGTCTGGCGACGTTCGATCGTCAACAGCCTGATCATCGGCTCCGGCACGACGCTGCTGGCGACGGCTCTCGGGACGCTGGGCGCGCTCGGCCTGCGCGGACGGACCTCGTCCTATCTCTTCGCCTTCGTCAGGACGGCCTTCCTGATTCCGATGGTGGTCCCGGCGGTGGTGCTCGGGGTCGGCATGCAACTCATGTTCGCACGCTACAACCTGACCAACACCTATCTCGGCGTGATCATCGCCCACACCGTCATCGCCGTGCCTTTCGTCGTGATCAACGTCCTGGCGGTTCTGCAGAGCATCGACCCGCGCCTGGAACAGGCGGCGGCCAGTCTCGGCGCGGCCCCGCACACCGTGCTCGCCAGGGTGACGCTGCCGCTGGCGCTGCCCGGCATCGTCTCCGGCGCGGTCTTCGCCTTCGCCACCTCGCTCGACGAGGTGGTGCTCACGCTCTTCGTCGCCGGGCCGAACCAGCGCACGCTGGCACGCCAGATGTTCTCCTCGATCCGCGAGAACATCAGCCCCGCCATCGCCGCGGCCGCCTTCGTCTTCATCGTCGGCACGATCCTGATCGCCCTTGCGCTCAATCTGTCGCGAAAATCGCTGGGCAGGCGGCCGGCCGCGTGACTCCGGCCGTTGCGCCGCCGCCGGGAGGCGGCGAGGGTTGCGCCGATCCGTTCCTCGATCGCCTTCGTCGAGCGGCGTACTTCTTCGGCAGGTGGGGTGTTGACGGCAATGTGGGCTCTCGCGAGATCTTCGGGTGGCGCGCTGACGCGCGTGGCAATGACGCTGTTCCTGCTGGCCTCGATCGCCGGCTTCGGCGCTCTGGCGGCCTCCGCCGGCGACGCGGCGCCCGCCGGCGAAGACGGTAATTCGGTGGTCGCCCGGGAGGGATGCCCCGACGACTACCCCGTCGATTGCGGCGACAAGTGTTGTCCGGAGGGGACGCAGTGTTGCGCGGCCGGCTGCTGCGAGCCCTGTCCGAGCGACTACCCGGTCGATTGCGGCGACGGCGGCTGCTGCCCGGCGGGCACCGGCTGCTGCGGCGGAGGCGGCTGCTGCGAGAATGGCTTCCCGCACTACTGCCGGGGACGCTGCTACCGTACGCTGGACGACGCCATCAAGGCCGGCTGCAGCCGCGGCGAGGTGGTCGTCTGCGGTGCCCCGCATTAGGCCCTGACCCGCGGCCGTCCATGCCGCGTACCCTCCCTTGATCCGCCCTGCGCAAATGCGTATCTGCAACCCGTGATCGGCCGCGGGGTATCCGGATGTCTGCTTTGACGAAGTTCCTGGGCGACACGCCGCTCAGGGTGGCGCTGAAGCTGCTCGTCGTCTCCTTCGTCGTCGGCCTGGTCATGAATGCCTTCGGCTGGACGCCCTTCGACATCCTCCATGGCATCCGCGCCTTCTTCGAACGGCTGTGGAACATGGGCTTCGCCGCGGTCGAGCATCTGATCGGGTACATTGTGCTCGGCGCCGCGATCGTCGTCCCCGCCTTCATCGTCCTGCGCATCCTCAGCCTGCGTCGCTAGCGAAGGCGGACGCGGCACGCCGTCGCGCGCGCTCTTCTTCCCGTCTGGGAGAGGACGGCGAAGATCGGGACGGGCGCGGGGGAATGCCGGAATGGCAGGTCCGCCGCCCCCGTCAACGAAATCAGCGGCTTGCGCGGTTTCCGGCCGGCTCCGGCGGCGATCTTGTCCCCCTCCCGCATAACCGGCGTAGAATCGCCGCGGTCAACGGAGGCCCGGTGATGGCGGGTGGGTTGCAGGACAGGGGGACGTTTCCGGGCATCGCCCGGACCCTGCTCGCGCTTGCGCTGCTCGCCGAACGCGCCGCCGCCCGCTCGCTTCCCGTCCGCTTCCTCGTGCTTGCCCTCCTCGATGGGGCCGAGAAGATCGCACGGGCCTTCGTCGCCCGGGAGGCGGCGGCGCTGATCGCCGAGGCGATCGAGACCGGCTGCCCGGACTTCCCCGATCTCGCCGGCCTCGACCTCGCCGGCCTCGACGAATTTCCCGGCCCGCAC
>DUSC01000179.1 GCA_012842935.1 Hyphomicrobiales bacterium
ATCACTCGACCCCGAAGGTCTCCGCTCAGGCTCCTCGTCATCATCACCTCCTGGCAAATCACCAGGACCAGTGAATCAGACAAGGCCGCCCGCGTGAATCCTCAAACCGACTCTGCGTTCATCGAAGTCGCTCTAGCGCCGCGGCCGCCGGCGGAAGCGTTGCCGAGCGGATCGTTGCGGCAGGCATCGAGCACGACCAGCACGGCGCGCGCCATGCTGCGCAGCACTGCATGCACCTCATCCAGCGCCAGGCTCGTTTCCCGGAGTCGATCGACCGATGCGGCATCGGCGTCGACGGGAAGCAGCCGGTTGTCGCCGGCGATCTCGACCCCGTGGCCGGCGAAGAAGAACAGCGCCACGTCGGCGCCGGCGCCGTCCTCGCGAAAGTCGTCGAGCGCCCGGCGCATGCGCTTCAGGTCGCGGTCGGTTTCCAGCGTCACCGTGAAGCCCAGCGCCTCCAGCGTCTGCCGCATGGTGACGGCATCGGCGACGGCGTTGTCGAGCGGGCGCAGCGAGCGGTAGGCGTCGGCGCCGATCACCAGCGCCACGCGCCGCTCGGCGAACGCGCCGCCGACACAGAGCAGCGTCAGGAAAATGGCGAGAATCAAGCGCACGATCTGGCGAGTCCGGCCCGATGTTGCGGAGAAGCAGTCCATAGAAATGTGGCCGCCGCAAGTCGCCCCGACGCACCCGAGGTCCCCAGGACCGGGTCCTGCCGTTCGATTACCGACTGTTCATTTGCCGCCGGGCGCCGTCGCGCCTAGACTCGCCGAGGAGGTCCGTTCATGGATACAGTGCCAGCACCCTTCGTTCCGCCCGCGCCAACGCCGCGTACTTCTCCCCCATCGTTTCTGGAGATGATCCGCATCGTCTATCGCAACCCGCTCGAACTGTGGGGCGAGCCTTCCTACACCAAGCCCTGGGTATCGGTTTCCGGTGTCGGCGGGCCGCTAATAATCGCCAATGATCCCGGCCTGATCCGCCACGTGCTCGTCGACAACGCGCGCAATTACCGGATGTCGACCGTACGACAGAAGATTCTCAGGCCGATCCTGCGCGACGGGCTGCTCACGGCGGAAGGCGAGGTCTGGCGGCGGTCGCGGCGGGCCATGGCGCCGGTGTTCACGCCCCGCCACATCGCCGGTTTCGCGCCCGCGATGCGGCGCCGCGCGGAGGAATTCGCCAGGCGCTACGAGCAGCTGCCGGCGGTTTCCGACATCGCGCGCGACATGACGATGCTGACCTACGAGATCCTGGCCGAGACGCTGTTCTCCGGCGAAGTCGCCGGCTCGCCCGGCGGCTTCGCCAGGCAGGTCGACCACCTGTTCGAGACGATGGGCCGGGTCGACCCGCTCGACCTGCTGCGCGCGCCCGACTGGCTGCCGCGGCTCACCCGGCTGCGCGGGCGCCGCACGCTCGCCTATTTCCGCCGCGTCGTCGCCGACACCATCGCCATGCGCGAGGCGCGGCTCGAACGGTGCCGCGAGGACGTTCCCGAGGACTTCCTGACGCTGCTCCTGCGTGCGGAAGGCCCGGACGGGCTGACGCGAGCCGAGGTGGAGGACAACATCATCACCTTCATCGGTGCCGGCCACGAGACCACGGCGCGCGCACTCGGCTGGACGCTCTACTGCCTCGCCGAGGCGCCCTGGGAGCGCGAGCCGGTCGAACAGGAGATCGAGGCGGTGCTGTCGCGGGAGCCGGATCCGGCGAAATGGCTCGACGCCATGCCGATGACCCGGGCGGCCTTCGAGGAGGCGATGCGGCTCTACCCGCCCGCACCCTCGATCAACCGCGAACCGATCGAGACCGACACCTACAAGGACCTGACGCTGGTCAGGGGCGCGACGGTTCTCGCCATGCCCTGGACCATCCACCGCCACCGCGAGCTGTGGGACCGGCCGGACGCATTCATGCCCGAGCGGTTCCATCCCGGCAACCGCGAGCGCCTCGACCGCTATCAGTACCTGCCCTTCGGCGCCGGCCCGCGCGTCTGCATCGGCGCGTCCTTTGCGATGCAGGAAGCGGTGATCGCGCTCGCCGTGCTGATGTCACGCTTCCGCTTCGACACGGTCGCGGAAACGAATCCGTGGCCGGTGCAGAAGCTGACGACGCAACCGCAGGGCGGCCTGCCGTTGAAGGTGTCGCGGCGCTGATGGAGCCGGGCGGCCGGGCCCGCCGCGCCGGAGCCGCCTTCAACGGACCGGGGGTCAGACGAGGGCGAAAACGCGCGCCGGGCCGCCGCTTCCCCCGCGCACCTTCGGCGCACCGACGACGATGGTCGCGCCCTTGGCGGGCACCTTGTCGAGATTGGCGACGCCCTCGATGCCGTAACGGCCGGCCGGCAGCCAGGTGTTGTGCACGACGAAATCCGGCGACTGGCCGAAATCGAGCGACAAAGTGTCGACCGCGATGGCCTTGGTCGAGGTTTCGAGCAACTGCTTCACCGCCTCGATGTGGAAGCCCGGGAAGTGCATGGTCTTGCCGTCGGCGCCGACATTGCGGAACTTGTCGGTGGCCACATGATCGCCCCAGCCCGACAGCATGGCGACGATGGCGCCTTCGGGAAGGTCGCCGTTGGCCGCCGTCCAGGCCTTGATGTCGTCCGGCGTCACCTGCGCGTCGGCGTTCTCCGCCGCCTTGGCGCGTATGTCGATGACGACCAGGGGCGCGACGAGGTCCTCGACCGGCAGCTCGGCCACCGAACGGCCATCGGCGGTGAAGTGCAGCGGCGCGTCGATGTGCGTCCCGGTGTGCTCGGAAAGGCGCCATTCGTTCAGGTTGAACGTGTGTTCCTTGTAGTTGAACTTCTGCTCGATGAAGAGCTGCTGGGCACCGAAATAGGTCGGGAAGGTCTCGAACAGCTCGTGGGTGAGGTCCGCCGCCCGGGACGGCGCGGCCTGCGCGAACAGCGGTGCAGGCGTGGCGGCAACGGCGACGGCGGCCGCGCCCGCGGCGATGCCGCCGGTGAAGAAGCTGCGCCGGCTGAGCATGTTAGACTTGACGTTTTCGATCACGCATTGATGGCACACGATATATCCCTCCGGAGTGAGCGATGCCCTACATGGCAATGCTGGAACGCGCCGCGGCGGAGGGCAAGAGCGTCGTCGACCGGAGCGCTATCCGCGCGCGAAAAAAACGTTCTCGACATGCACCGGCCAGCGCCGGGGCAGCACCGCGACGAGGTCGAAGCGGAGCGAAAGCCGGGCATGGTCGGGCTGGCGGGCCAGCCAGAGGCCGGCAGCGTCCTCGATGCGGCGTTGCGAAGACGCGCCGACGGCATCCATCGCCTCGGCCAGGCTGGGCCGCGCCTTGACCTCGACGATGAGGACGAGGTCGCCGCGGCGGGCGATCAGGTCGATCTCGCCGAGCTTCGTCCGGTAGCGCCGGGCAACGATGCGATAGCCCCTGGCCATCAGCGCGAGTGCCGCAAGGAATTCGCCGCGATGGCCGCGGCGGTAGGCCTTCACGCGAGCGTCAACGCCTTTCCCCATTCGCCGCGTCCCTGAGTTCGAGCAGGCGCCGGTAGAGGTCGGGCTTCTTCAACCCGGTCATGCGCGCGGCTTCGGCCGCGGCTTTCGACGCCGGCATCTCGGCAGCGAGCGACAGCAGAAGCCCGTCGAGGTCGCCGGCGCCAGATGCTTCGGCCGCGCGCGGCGGCCCGATGCAGACAACCACCTCGCCCTTCGGCGCCGCCGTGTCACGGTAATGTTCGGCGAGTTCGCCGAGCGTCCCGCGGCGGATCTCCTCGAAGGTCTTGGTCAGTTCGCGGGCAACCGCTGCCGGCCGGCTTTCACCGAGGACGTCGGCCATGACGGCCAGCGCATCCGCGAGGCGGCGCGGCGATTCGAAGAAGACCAGCGTCGCGGGAACCGTCTTCAGCTCATCTAGGCGAGCGCGCCTCTGGCCGTCCCTCGGTGAAAGGAAGCCGGCAAACAGAAAAGTGTCGGAAGGCAATCCGGATGCGACGAGCGCGGCCAGCACCGACGACGGACCGGGGACGGGCACGACCCTGACCCCGGCCTCCAGTGCGCGCTCGACAAGCCGATAGCCGGGGTCGGAGACGAGCGGCGTACCGGCATCCGAGACCAGCGCCACCGACCGGCCGGCGAGCAGCGCCTCGACGAGCCGCGGGCCCGCTTCCTCCGCATTGTGCTCGTGATACGGCGTCGAGCGCCGGCGGATACCGTAGCGATCGAGCAGTGCACGGGTGACCCGGGTGTCCTCGCAGGCAAGCACGTCGGCGGCGGCGATGGTCTCCAGCGCGCGAAGCGTGACGTCGGCGAGATTCCCGATCGGCGTGGCGACGAGATAGAGCGCCGGTTCGAGCGGGCGCGCCGGGACTTCGGCCTGGCCCACCATGAAGGAACGCGATCGATCGCTCAACCCTGCTGTCCCCGGGAAGTCGCTGCGGGTGCGGCCGGCCTCCCATTCCGGCGCCGCACCTGCCGAAAGGCCATGGCGAGCGCGCCGATGGCAAGCAAAATGTTCAGGGCGGCCGGCCGACGATCGTTCCTCATACGAAACGATATCGGCCGATTTCCGCGCGTCCACAGCATGGAGCGACGGAAAGGCAGGCAGGAAACGATGAAATGCGCCGCGATCCGCGGCACGGCCGAGCTCTGCTCCATCGGTCGCGCCCTTCGCATGTGCCCGCCTATGCCGCAGGCGACCCTGCGGCGGCACGGGCATGGCCCACGCTCGGAAGGATCGAATCGTTGCCGAAACGACTCCTTCGATTGCGCGGCCGAAGCCGCTCGAGCGACGAACCCCGAGCGTCAGCGCGCCAGGTCGGCGACCAGGGCGTCGAGGACGATCATGCCTTGCGGCGTCGCGCGCAGCCGCGAATTGCCGACCGGGGCGATCAGCCCCTCTTCCTGCAGCAGGGCCAGCCGCCGCGACGACAGCGGCCGTCCGGCCAGCTTCTCGTAGCGGACGAGGTCGATGCCTTCGGCGAGCCTCAGGCCCATCAGCAGGAATTCGTCGGCCTCCTCCTCGCGCGTCAAACTCTCGCCGCCGGTTATGCCGTGACCGGCCTGCTCGACCATCGCCAGCCAGGATTCCGGCCGGCGCTCGGCGACGGTGACGACGCGCGTGCCGTCATCGACGAAGCGCCCGTGGGCGCCGGGTCCGACGCCGACATATTCGCCGTAGCGCCAGTAGGTGAGGTTGTGCCGGCTCTCGGCGCCCGGGCGCGCGTGGTTGGAGATCTCGTAGGCCGGCAGGCCATGCGCGGATGTGACCGACTGGGTGAGCGCGTAAAGCTCCGCCGCACGCTCGGGATCGGGCACCTCGAATTTCCGCGCGGCGTGGAGGGCGAAGAACGGCGTGCCCTCCTCGATGGTCAGCTGGTAGAGCGACAGGTGATCGGCGGCATGGCCGATGGCGCGCTCGAGCTCCGCCTCCCAGGCCTCCGGGGTCTGACCGGGGCGAGCGTAGATCAGATCGAAGGAAAGCCGGGGAAAGATGTCGCGGGCGAGCGCGATCGCATGCAACGCCTCGTCGACATTGTGCAGCCGGCCGAGGAACCGGAGGTCGCGGTCGTCCAAGGCCTGGACGCCGAGCGAGACGCGATTGACACCGGCGGCCCGGTAGCCGCGGAAGCGCTCCGCCTCGACCGAGGACGGGTTGGCTTCCAGCGTGACCTCGATGCCATCGGGAACCGTCCAGTTCGCGGCGACAGCATCGAGCACGGCGCCGACCGTTTCGGGCTTCATCAGCGACGGCGTGCCGCCGCCGATGAAGATCGAGGTCACGCTGCGCGGACCGGTGCGACCGCGCATGGTGGCGATCTCCCGGGCGAAGGCCTCCGCGTAGCGTTCCTGGTCGATCTGCTGGTGGCGGACATGGCTGTTGAAGTCGCAATAGGGGCACTTGGCCGCGCAGAACGGCCAGTGGAGGTAGACGCCGAAGCCCGGCGCGCCGACATCGTCCGCTCTCACGGCGAACCCAGCCTGGCGCGGGCGAACTTCTGGAAGGCGCGCGCGCGGTGCGACAGCGCCGTCGGCCGGCCGGGGCCCCAGCCGTGCTTCTCGGCCGCGGACATCTCGCCGAAGGTGCGCTCGTGACCCTCGGGCAGGAATACGGGATCGTAGCCGAAGCCGAGATCGCCGCGCGGCGGCCAGACAAGGCGCCCTTCGGCTTCGCCGCGGAAATATTCCGCATAGCCGTCCGGCCAGGCGAGACAGATGACGGCGACGAACCGGCCGGTGCGGTCCTTCGCCTCCGTCGCGCCGGCCGCCCGGAGGGCGTCCTCGGTCTTCTTCATCGCCATGGCGAAATCGCGGCCGCCGTCCGGCAGTTCGGCCCAGTCGGCGGTGTGGACGCCAGGCAGGCCGCCGAGCGCATCGACGACGAGGCCCGAATCGTCGGAGAGCGCCGGCAGGCCCGTCGCCTTCGCCGCCGCAAGCGCCTTGATGTAGGCGTTCTCCTCGAAGGTCGTACCGGTCTCTTCCGGTTCGGGCAGACCGTATTCCTTCGCCGCTCGCGCCTCGATCCCGAAGGGCGCGATGAGATCGGCGAACTCGCGCAGCTTGCCGGCATTGTGGCTCGCCACGACGATCTTCCCGCCGTCCAGCGAATGCACCGCCTGCTCCATCAGAACCCCCAGATCCGCGGCTCGGCGAACTCCAGAGAGTTGCCGGAGGGGTCGCGGAAATAGATCGAGCGGCCGCCCCTCGGCCATTCGATCTCGGCCTCGACGGCGACGCCGGCCGACGCCAGGCGTTCCCGCCAGGCATCGATCCCGGCGGACGTCGCCGCGAAGCAGAGATGGCCGGGTCCGGTGGCGCCGTGCGGCGGCACGGCGAAGCGCGCGCCGGGCGCCGGCGGAACCTTCGTCGCCTCAGCGACAAACAGCAGGAGCACGCCGTCGCCGCAGCGAAAGAAGACGTGGCGGCCCGGTACTCTGGCGATCACCGGCAGCCCCAGCACGCCGCCGTAGAAATGCTCGGCCGCGTCGAGGTCGTCGACATAGAGCGCGGATTCGAGAATCGCAGACGGTGTCATGGCATTCGCCTCGCCGAAGCCCCTCTGCCCGCAGGCCGTAACCTCATCCCACCGCCATCTTCTGCAGGTCGACCAGTCGGGCGATGCCCTTGCGTGCCAGCGCCATCAGTGCAGCGAACTGCTCCTCCGTGAACGGTTCGCCCTCCGCCGTGCCCTGGATCTCGACGATGCCGCCCTTGCCGGTCATGACGAAGTTGGCGTCGGTGGCGGCCGCCGAGTCCTCGGCATAGTCGAGGTCGACGACCGGGATGCCTTCGTAGATGCCGCAGGAAATGGCCGCCACATGGTCTTTTAGCACCCTGCCGAGATTGATCATGCTGCGCGCCTCCATCCAGCGCAGGCAGTCGTGGAGCGCTATCCAGCCGCCGGTGATGGACGCCGTGCGCGTGCCGCCGTCGGCCTGGATGACGTCGCAGTCGACGGTGATCTGGCGCTCGCCGAGCGCCTGCAGGTCGACGACGGCGCGCAGCGACCGGCCGATCAGCCGCTGGATCTCCAGCGTGCGGCCGCCCTGTCTGCCGGCGGAAGCCTCGCGGCGCATGCGGTCGCCGGTGGAGCGCGGCAGCATGCCGTATTCGGCCGTCACCCAGCCCTTGCCGCCGTTGCGAAGCCAGGCGGGAACCTTCTCTTCCAGGCTCGCGGTGCAAAGCACATGCGTGTCGCCGAACTTCACCAGGCAGGAGCCTTCCGCGTGCTTCGACACGCCGCGTTCGAAGGAGATGGCGCGCATTTCATCGAACTGGCGCTTGGAAGGCCGCATGATGGTCCCTTTCGGATGCCGCAGGTGGTGGCGGCTTGTAGCGTCACCGGCGCAGCGGTGCAAAGGAAAAGGGTCTTTCCCGCACGGTATCGCCGATGTTGTGTTCGGCGCCCGCCTTTCTATATCATTTCCATCATGGGTCCGCCGATGACGAAACCGGTCTCCGACCAGACCTTGCAGGTCCTCGATTCGCGCTCGCGCGAGATCTTCCGGCAGATCGTCGATTCCTACCTCAAGGACGGCGAGCCGGTAGGTTCGCGCAACCTGTCGCGACTGTTGCCTCAGTCCCTGTCGCCGGCGACCGTTCGCAATGTCATGAGCGATCTCGAGCATCTCGGCCTGATCTACGCGCCGCACATCTCGGCCGGGCGGCTGCCGACACAGAAGGGCCTGCGCTTCTTCGTCGACGCCTTCATGGAGATCGGCGACCTGTCCGACGAGGAACGGCGGGTCATCGAGGCTCAGGTCAAGGCGTCCGGCAACGCGCCGTCGCTCGAACACATGCTGACCGAGGCCAGCCAGATGCTGTCGGGCCTGTCGCGCGGGGCCGGGCTGGTACTCGCGGCCAAGACCGAGACCGCACTGAAGCACATCGAGTTCATCCAGCTCGAGCCGACCAAGGCGCTCGCCGTGCTCGTTTCGCAGTCCGGAGACGTCGAGAACCGCGTGCTCGACCTCCCGGCAGGCGTGACGGCCTCGCAGCTTCACGAGGCGTCCAATTTTCTCAATGCACACATCCGCGGCCGCACGTTGGCCGAAGCGCGGGCCGAGATCGCCCGACTCAAGTTGGAAACCCAGACCGCGCTCGACGCGCTGTCGCGCGATCTCGTGGAAAAAGGCCTCGCCGTCTGGGCCGGAGACTCCGTCGGATCCGCGGCGCGGCTGATCGTGCGCGGTCGTGCCAACCTGCTGGAAAACGTCACCGCACAGGCCGACATCGATCTGCTGAAGCACCTCTTCGAGGACCTCGAGAACCAGGAAGGGATGCTGCAGCTGCTCGACCTCGCCGAGCAGGGACCGGGCGTGCGAATCTTCATCGGCTCGGAGAACAAGCTGTTCTCCCTTTCGGGCTCGTCGCTGGTCGTGGCGCCCTATCGCGACGCCGACGCCCGGATCGTCGGCGCGCTCGGCGTCATCGGACCGACCCGGCTCAATTACGCGCGGATCGTGCCGATGGTCGACTACACGGCGCAGCTGATCAGCCGGATGATTCGCTGACCGGGGAGCGACCTCGCGACCCTTGATTTTTGCCACCCGAACCTCGATATCGGGCGCAACTTCTGATCAAACGGACATCACGGGAAACGGCGATGAGCGACCAGGCGAAAGAAGAACGCGCGCCCGAGGAAAACGTCGAGGACAGCGCGGCCCCGGCGGCACCGGCCGAGGAAACGGGCGGCGACTACGAGGTCGTCGTGAAGCTGATGAAGGAAAACGAGGAACTGAAGGACCGCGCGCTGCGCGCCGCCGCGGAGATGGAGAACCTGCGCCGCCGCACCGCGCGCGAACTCCAGGACGCCCGCGCCTACGCGATGGCGAACTTCGCCCGCGACATGCTTTCGGTCTCGGACAATCTGCGGCGCGCCCTCGACGCGATCCCCGAGGAGGCGAAGGCCTCCGGCGACGCCGGCTTCAAGGCCCTCATCGAGGGCGTCGAGATCACCGAGCGCGCGATGCTGGGCGCGCTCGAGCGTCACGGGGTGAAGAAGCTGTCGCCGGAGGGCGAGAAGTTCGACCCGAACTTCCACCAGGCGATGTTCGAGGTGGCCAACCCCGACCTGCCGACGAATACCGTGGTGCAGGTCGTCCAGCCGGGCTACTCGATCGGCGAACGCGTGCTGCGGCCGGCTATGGTCGGCGTCTCCAAGGGCGGTCCGGCGCGGGCCGCGGAAGCCGAGGCGGCGAAGTAGGGCGATTGCCGATCCGCCGCGATTGGTGAATGGTGGCGGAGCTTCGCGCGTCCGCCACCGCCGGAACATCCGGGATGACCCGCCGGAGGTCGTGCGGCGCGGAGTCGACGCCACAACCAGCTGGACCGGCCGGCCGCGATGAATCCGATCCTCTATCTCGACTATGCCGGTGTGGCGGTCTTCGCCGCGACCGGGGCGCTGTCGGCCTCGCGCAAGCAGCTCGACATCATCGGCTTCCTGTTCCTTGCCGGCGTCACCGGCATCGGCGGCGGCACGTTCCGCGACCTGATCCTCGGCATGCCGGTGTTCTGGGTATCGAACCCCGCCTACGTCCTGGTCTGCGCGGCGGCGGCGGTGATGGTGTTCTTCACGGCGCACATGGTCGAATCCCGCTACCGGCTGCTGCTCTGGCTCGACGCGGTCGGCCTGTCGGCCTATTGCGTGCTCGGCGCGGCGAAGGGGCTCGCCGCCACCGGCTCCCCCACCGTGGCGGTGGTGACGGGCATGCTGACGGCGACGTTCGGCGGCATCCTGCGCGACCTCCTGGCGGGCGAACCCTCGGTCCTCCTGCGGCCTGAGATCTACGTGACGGCGGCGATGGCCGGAGCGGCCGCCTACACCGTGCTCACCCTGGCCGGATTTCCGCTGCTCGCGGCCGCCCTGATCGCCGCGGCCACCGCCTTCATCGTGCGCGGCGGGGCGCTGAAATACGGCTGGACCTTTCCGCCCTACCGCAGCCGCCCGGGCCGCCGGCCAGAAGACATTCCCTGAGCGGCATTCGGCTTCACGCCGCTCCCGGCGGAAGGCCTCCAATCTCAAGACCCACGGACAACCTCCGTGACAACGACCGCTAGAGCAGCCCCGCCTGTTCGGCCTCAATGCGCAGGTTCTTGTGCGGTCGCGGGCCGATCTGCTGGATGACGAGGCCGGCCGCCAGCGAGCCGAGGTCACCGCATTGCCGCAGGCCGAGGCCGCTCGTGTAGCCGAACAGGAAACCCGCCGCGTAGAGGTCGCCGGCGCCGGTCGTGTCGACCAGCCGATCGATCTCGATCGCCTTGATCTCGACCGTCTCGTCGCCGCGCACGATGACCGATCCTTCTTCCGAACGCGTCACTGCGGCGAGCCGGCAGTCCTTGCGGATCGCCGCGAGCGCGGCGTCGAACGAGGATGTCTGGTAGAGCGACTTCAGCTCGTGGGCGTTGGCGAAGACGATGTCGACCGTGCCGGAGCGCATCAGGTCGAGGAACTCGTCCCGGTAGCGGTCGACGCAGAACGGGTCGGATAGGGTCATGGAGACCTCGCGGCCGGCCGCGTGGGCGTGCTTCGCCGTCAGCCGGATCGCCTCCTTGGCCCGCGGCGGATCCCAGAGATATCCCTCGAAATAGGTAACCTTGGCGCCAGCGGCCTTGTCGGGCTCGACATCCTCGGGGCCGAGTTCGACGCAGGCACCGAGATAGGTGTTCATCGAGCGTTCGCCGTCGGGCGTGACGAAGATCATCGAGCGCGCGGTCGGCGGGGTGCCGTCGAGCGGCTTCGTGTCGAAGGCGACGCCCTGGGCGCGGATGTCGTGGGTGTAGATGGCGCCGAGCGGATCGCGCGAGACCTTGCCGAAGAAGGCCGCGCGGCCGCCGAAGCTGGCGACGCCGGCGGCGGTGTTGCCGGCCGAGCCGCCGGACGCCTCGATGGCCGGACCCATGCGCGAATAGAGCAGCTCGGCGCGCTCGGTATCGATCAGGTTCATGGCGCCCTTGATGATGCCGTTCGCCTCGAGGAAGGCCTCGTCGCACTGCGCGATGATGTCGACGATGGCATTGCCGATGCAGAGCACGTCGTATGAGGCCATCAAGCTCTCCGATGGGTCCAGGATTCGCCGCTATCTGCCACGACCCGGCGTGCCCGGTCCAGCTTTCTCAGCGAAAACCCGAGGAATGCCGCATGATCTTGCGGCCGGCCGCGGCGGCGCCTATCTCGTTGCCGCAAGGAGAGACACAACGTGATCATCGAAGCCGCCGGCGCCGCCCTCTCCCGCCTGTTCTCGGCCGAATTCCGCGCGGTCTTCCTGAAATCGCTGGCGCTGACGCTGCTGTTGCTCGTCGGCGCATGGTTCGGCCTCAAGGAGATCTTCGACTGGCTGGCGCTGCCGTGGATCGACGCGCTGCTGCCGGGATTTCCGTCCTGGGCGGGGTGGCTGACGCTGGTGGCGGCCGTCTTCGCCGGGATCGGGCTTGCCGTCGGCCTGGCGCTGCTGGTCTCGCCGGTGACGGCGCTGGTCGCCGGCATCTTCCTCGACGACATCGCCGAGGTGGTCGAGCGCACCGACTACCCGCAGGACCCGCCCGGGCGCGCCCTGCCGGCGCTCGACGCTTTCGTGCTGTCGCTGAAGTTCCTCGGCGTCGTCATCCTCGGCAACCTCGTCGCGCTGGTCCTGCTGCTCGTGCCCGGCGTCAACATCGCCGCTTTCTTCCTCGTCAACGGCTACCTGCTCGGCCGCGAGTTCTTCGAGTTCGCGGCGATGCGCTTCCGCCCGGAGGCCGAGGCGAAGGCGATGCGCCGGAGAAACGCGCCGACCGTTTTCCTCGCCGGACTCGTGATCGCCGGCTTTCTCGCGCTGCCGCTGGTCAATCTGCTGACGCCGCTGTTCGCCGCGGCGATGATGGTTCACCTGCACAAGATGATCGCACGGGCCGAGGCTGGCGCGCGGACGTCGCTGGCGCAATGGTGAGGACGATCCCGTGGACGGAAGCAGGCAGATGTCCAGGTCAATCCTGAACCGCGAATGGCATGCGGCCAACCGCATGCCCGCCAACGCGACGCACGAGCAGCGCCTCGCCTGGCACGCCGGCCACGCGGCGAACTGCGCCTGCCGCGAGATGCCGGCCGCCATCCGCGCCGAACTGGAACGGCGCGGCATGATGCCGGAGAAGCTCGCCACCCGCCACGCCGATTCCCGAGACTGACGACCGAGGCAAATGCCGGTGACGACCGGGACATCCGTGATCCTCGGACGATCTTGACAGTGTAAACTTATCGGCTATTCTATCTTTACGCTGTCAACTTCCCAGCTTTCATGGGGCCGCCGATGTTCGCCGATCTCCTTCTCGCCATCCTCCACCACCTCCTCGCCTTCATTCTGCTCGGGCTGCTGGCGGCCGAGGCGGCGCTGCTGCGCCCGGGCCTCTCCGGCGACAAGCTGGCCCTGCTCGCAAGGCTCGACGGACTCTATGGGGCCGCAGCCATGGCGCTGGTCATCGTCGGCGTCGGCCGGCTGGTCTGGGGCCTGAAAGGCTGGGAATTCTATCTGGCCTCGTGGAGCTTCTGGGCGAAGATGGCCGCATTCGCCGCCGTCGGCATCGCCTCCGTCCCGCCGACGCTGAAGATCCTCGCCTGGCGGCGGACGGCGCGGGCAAATCCCGCCTTCGTTGCGGCTGACGGCGAAATCGCCCGCCTGCGCCGGCTGGTGCTCGCCGAGCTTGCGCTGTTCGCCTTCATCCCCGTCTTCGCCGCCATGATGGCGCGCGGCATCGGCTCATGAGACCGGTTCTTCGAGCGTGCCGTCGGCAGGCAGCGGCGCCAGCTCCGCCAGCGGCGCGGGGACGGCGCTGGTCTTTTCAGCCGCCTTGCAGAGGTCGGCGATGATGCAGGCCGTGCATTCCGGCTTGCGGGCCTTGCACACATAGCGGCCGTGCAGGATCAGCCAGTGATGCGCGTGGCGCAGGTATTCGGCCGGGATGATGCGCAGGAAGGCCGCCTCGACCTCGTCGGGCGTCCTCCCGGGGGCGAGCCCGAGCCGGTTGCCGATGCGGAACACATGGGTGTCGACGGCGAGCGTCGGCTGGCCGAAGGCGATGTTGAGCACGACGTTGGCGGTCTTGCGACCGACGCCCGGCAGTTTCATCAGCGCGTCGCGGTCGGCGGGCACCTTGCCGCCATGGTTGCGGATCAACGCCTCGCAGAGCGCCAGCACGTTCTTCGTCTTGTTGCGCCAAAGCCCGATCGTCTTGACGTAGTCGCCGAGCCGGTCCTCGCCGAGCGCCAGCATCTTCTCCGGCGTATCGGCGACGGCGAAGAGCGGCCGCGTCGCCCTGTTGACACCGGCGTCCGTGGCCTGCGCCGAAAGCACCACCGCAACCAGCAGGGTGAAGGCGTTGACGTGCTCGAGTTCGCCCTTCGGCTCGGGACGCTGCACGGCGAAGCGGCGGAAGATCTCGCGCACCTCCGCCTCGCTGTAGAGCGGGCGTGGCGCCGACATGCGCGGCGACGGCGCGGAGCGGCCGGCGACTTTGGGCTTGGGCTTTTGCATCGGTCCTCTATAATCTCGGCCGATGACCGAGACAAACGCCCCCTCCGACGCCGACGCCCCGATCTTCCGCGCTCTGCTGATGCCGCATCGTTCGCTTGGGCGCGCCGGCTTCTACGCCCTGATGGCGACGTTGCTGGTGGGCTGGGCGGTGACCGGTGTCGTCTTCCTGTCGCGCGGCGCCTGGCCGGTGTTCGGCTTCTTCGGCCTCGACGTGCTGCTGGTCTACGTCGCCTTCCGCATGAACTATCGCGCGGCAAGGGCGCGCGAGGAGGTCTCGGTGTCGCGCACCGCGCTCGACATCCGCAAGACGGCGCCTTCGGGGCGCACCGAGGACCATCGCTTCAACCCATTTTGGGCGCGCTTCGACGTCGCCCGCCACGCGGAGATCGGCATCACGCGCATGGCGGTCGAGGGCCAGGGCAGGACCGTCCCCATCGGCGGTTTCCTCAATCCCGACGACCGCGAGAGCTTCGCCACCGCGTTCTCCAGCGCGCTCGCCGCAGTCAAGGGGCGCTGACGCACCGATCCCGCCTGCAGTCGGGAATCGGGTGGCGCGGCGCGGCCGCCGGCGCGATAGTCGCTGCAAGGAGACACGCCATGAACGCACGGACTGCCATCCTCCAGCGCGACGTCACGCCCGCCGGCGGCGACTACGAGATCGTTCGCCGGGTAATCGAAAAGATCAGCCTCGACTATCGCGATCAGCCCTCGCTCGATGATCTCGCGGCCGCGGTGGGCGAGACGCCGACGGCGTTGCAGAAGCTGTTCACGCGCTGGGCCGGCCTCTCGCCGAAGGCGTTCCTCCAGGCGGTGACGCTCGACCACGCACGCCGGCTGCTCGATCAGGGCATGCCGCTGCTCGATGCCGCCTTCGAGGTCGGCATGTCCGGGCCGGGCCGGCTCCATGACCTGTTCGTCACCCACGAGGCGATGTCGCCCGGCGACTACAAGACGCGCGGCGCCGGCCTGACCATCCGCTACGGCTTCCACGTCACCCAGTTCGGTATCGCGCTGGTCATGGTCACCGACCGCGGGCTCGCCGGCCTCGCCTTCGCCGATCCGGGCGGCGAACGCGCGGCGCTGGACGACATGACCGGCCGCTGGCCGAATGCCGCCTATGTCGAGGATCTCGCCGCCACGGCGCCTTATGCGGGACGCATCTTCGATCCGGCGCGCTGGCGTGCAGACCAGCCGCTGCGCGTCGTGATGATCGGCACCGACTTCCAGATCCGGGTCTGGGAGGCGCTGCTGAAGATCCCGATAGGCCGCGCCTGTACCTATTCGGCGATCGCGTCAGGCATCGGCATGCCAGGAGCCAGCCGGGCCGTCGGCGCGGCGATCGGGGCCAATCCGATCTCCTTCGTCGTGCCCTGCCACCGCGCCGTCGGCAAGTCGGGGGCGCTCACCGGCTACCACTGGGGGATCACGCGCAAGCGCGCCATGCTCGGCTGGGAGGCCGGACAGGCGGCGGCCGGGACGCGCTGACAGGCGCGAAAGCCTCGGCTCTGGAAAGCGGCCGTGGCAACAGGTAGCTTCCGCGGCAAACGCGCCCGGAGGCTTCCTCTTGATCACCGTCATCGGCTCCATCAACCTCGACCTGATCGCCACCGTCGACCGGCTGCCGAAGCCGGGCGAGACCGTTCCCGGGTCGGGTTTCACCACGGCGGCGGGCGGCAAGGGGGCCAATCAGGCGCTCGCCGCGGCGCGGGCCGGATCCGGGGTGCGCATGATCGGCGCGGTCGGTGCGGACGCCTTCGCCGACGCGGCGCTGGCACTGCTCGACGAGGGCGGCGTCGATCTTTCGGGCGTGGCCCGCGCGGGCGAACCGACCGGCACGGCGCTGATCCTCGTGGGCGGCGACGGGGAGAACATGATCGCCGTCGTTCCCGGCGCGAACGGCGCAGTCGGCACGGCCGCGGTGGACGCCATCGCCTTCCGCAAGGGCGAGCATCTGCTGCTGCAGCACGAGATCCCCCTCGCGACGGTCGAGCGCGCACTCGACGCGGCGCGCCGGGCGGGCGCCGTGTCGATCCTGAACACGGCACCCTTCCGCGCTGAAGCGGCGGCGTTTCTGGAAAGGGCCGACGTCGTCATCGCCAACGAGACCGAGTTCGACCTCTATGCCGACGCGCTGGCGCTCGAAGGTGTCGGCCGGGCGGAACGGATGCGCGACTTCAGCACGAGGACGGGGCGGACGATCATCGTGACGCTCGGCGGCGACGGTGTCGTCGCGGCGACGCCGGGCGGAGTGGTTCGTGCCGAGGCGCTCCGCGTCGTTCCGGTCGACACGGTGGGTGCCGGCGACACGTTCTGCGGCTACCTCGCCGCCGGACTCGCCGCGGGCCTGCCGCTGCCGGGCGCGATGCGCCGGGCGGCCGTCGCCGGATCGCTCGCCTGCCTCAAGCAGGGCGCGCAACCGTCCATCCCGTTCGCAGCCGATGTCGACGCGGCGCTGGCCACGTCCTGATCGCAGGCTTCAGGCTGCTTCCGCGACGTCTTCGATGGAAGCGCCGAGGCCGGCCATCAGTCGCGAGAACTCGGGGAAGCTGGTCGCGATCATAGTGCTGTCGTCCACCGTCACCGGCTTTTCCGCCGCAAGGCCCATCACCAGGAAACTCATGGCAATGCGATGGTCGAGGTGGGTGGCGACCGTGCCGCCGCCGAGGCCCTTTCCGTCCGGACGGCCGCGCACGGCGAGCGATGCCTCTCCTTCCGTGCAGTCGACGCCGTTCGCCTTCAGGCCGGCCGTGACGGCCGCCAGCCTGTCCGATTCCTTGACGCGGAGTTCGTCCAGCCCCTCCATCACCGTCTCGCCGTCGGCGAAGGCGGCGGCGACCGCGAGCACCGGATACTCGTCGATCATCGACGGCGCCCGCTCGGCGGGAACGCGGACGCCCTTCAGCTCCGACGCCCGGACGCGCAGGTCGGCGACGTCCTCGCCGCCCGCGTCGCGCCGATCGAGGACGTCGATCGAGGCACCCATCTCCTGGAGCGTCAGGATCAGCCCTGTCCGCGTCGGGTTCATCAGCACGTTCTCGACGACGATCTCCGAGCCCGGCACGAGCAGCGCGGCGACCAGCGGGAAGGCCGCCGACGACGGATCGCCGGGCACCGCGATGCTGCGGCCGGCGAGGCGCCCCTGGCCTTCGATACGGATCGTGCGCACGCCGTCTGCGGCGGTCTCGACCTCGATGGCGGCACCGAAACCCTTCAGCATCTTCTCGGTATGGTCGCGGGTCATGACCGGTTCGATGACGGTCGTCACGCCCGGCGTGTTCAGCCCGGCCAGCAGGACGGCTGATTTGACCTGCGCCGAAGGCATCGGCACGCGATAGACGATCGGCACGGCGACGCGGGGACCGTGCAGCGTGATCGGCATCCGGTCGCCGGGCGCCGCCTCGAGCACCTGCGTTCCCATCAGGCGCAGCGGATCGAGCACGCGTCCCATCGGTCGCCGCGACAGCGAGGCGTCGCCGACGAAGGTGGTCTTCATGTCATAGGTGCCGACGAGGCCCATGGTCAGGCGCGAACCCGTGCCGGCATTGCCGAAATCGAGCGGTGCTTCCGGCTCGAGCAGCGCGCCGTTGCCGGTGCCCCGGATGATCCAGGTGTCGCCGGACTTGACGATGTTAGCACCCATCGCCCGCATCGCGTCGCCCGTGCGCATGACGTCCTCGCCCTCGAGCAGCCCGGTGATGCGCGTCTCGCCGGCTGCGAGGCCGCCGAACATGAAGGAACGGTGCGAGATCGACTTGTCGCCGGGCACCCGCGCGACGCCGCGAAGGGAAGACGATCGGCGGCCGATGGCGGGCCGCGGAATGGCGTGAGTGGACATGGTATCCTCGGCTCGGGGCGGCGACCGGCGCACGCCGGGAGCCCTGACTGGCGCGGGTCTCTATCATGGCTTTCCGGCGCGGTCATCCCCCGTGCGAAGGGGGCGGACGGTCGCCGCCCAGCGCGATCGCGCGCTGGTCCGATAGGCTTTGACAGGGCCGCCAACTGTGGTTAAGGGGACCAAACTTCTTCGACGAGGCTTGACGTGGCGAAACCAGAGCTTGGCACAAAGCGCATCGACCCGGAAACGGGCCGCAAATTCTACGATCTGAACAAGGATCCGATCGTCTCCCCCTATACGGGGAAGAGCTATCCGCGCTCGTATTTCGATGCCGGCAGCGAGACCGGGCGCGACGAGGAGGAGATCGAGGAAAAAGAGGTCGATATCGAGGATGTTGCCGCCGACATCGTCTCCCTCGAGGAGGCGGACGACGAGGCGAAGGGCGCCGACGATCTGCCGGACATCGACGTCGACGAGGATGTCGACCTCGGCGACGACGAGGATACGTTCCTCGCAGACGAGGAGGAGGAGGACGAAGACGTCTCCGACATCATCGGCCTCGGTGAGGACGACGAGGAAATCTGAACCGTTGCCGCACGACCGGGCGGCGGTGGGCGGAACCTTCCCTCGCTATAAATGCCGTCGGCGGGCTTGATCTTCTGACGAGGCGGGGTTAGAAGCCGCCTCGACAGCGGTCCGGGTTCCCAAGCCGGACCATCGACACGCCGGAAACGGCGCCGGCCACGGCCGGAGTGGGGCCATAGCTCAGTTGGGAGAGCGCTTGAATGGCATTCAAGAGGTCAGGGGTTCGACTCCCCTTGGCTCCACCAGTTTCCCGAATTGCCGTCACCGTTCGACGACTTCAGACCTGAAGTCTCCGTTCCGCTCGCGCGGAGAGCCGACGGCTTGCCGCCTCGCTGCGGGAACCGGTCGACGCGCCTTGTCCGGCGCGCCTTGTCTAACGGGCAGGCCTCCCGCTATATTGCCGCAAATCCCACGAGGAATTCCGGTTTCCATGCTGACGTCCACCCTCTCCACACCTGCCGTCGAGCCTGCCCGGGCACCCGACGCAGCGAGGATGCTGCGCAATGCCCAGCGGACCGGGGAATTCCTGAAATCGCTTTCTCATCCGATCCGGCTGGTCATCCTTTGCCGGCTTTCCGAAGGCGGCGCGAATGTGGGCGAGCTGGAAGAGTTGCTCGACATCCCGCAGGCCGCCGTTTCGAAGCAGCTGGCCCGGCTGCGCGACGACGGCCTCGTGACCGCCCGGCGCGAGGGGCGGTCCGTCGTCTATTCGCTGGCCGACTCGCGCACGCAGCGCATCGTCGGCGCACTCTACGACGAGTTCTGCAACTGACGCGGGCGCCGGCGCGAAAGGACGACGGCGTCAGCCGGTGTGCCTGATGACGAAGATGTAGGTCTTGCCGTCGACGCGGCTTTCGACGAGTTCGTTGCCGGTCGTACGGCAGAACGCCTCGAAATCCTTGACAGCGCCCGGATCGGTCGCCTGGATCTCCAGCGTACCGCCGGTCGGCAGTTCCTTCAGCGCCTTCTTCGCCCTCAGGATGGGCAACGGGCAGTTGAGTCCCTTCGCGTCGAGTATCTGGTCGGCCATTCGTCCTCCTTCGGGGCGTGCGCCCGTGCTTCGTTGAAACCTGTCCGCGTCAAAACCGGTGTGTCCAGCCGGCGAGCACTTGGAACTGGTGCATCCTGATCCCGATCGTGCGGTAGGGATTGACGCCCGTCGGCGTCATCTCGAGGCCCGAGACCTTCGCCTCCGGCACATACATTGCAGCGAATTCAAGGGTGTCTTTGTCCGAATACCTGAATGCGGCGCCGGCCGTGATGTGGTGCTGCACGACGCCGGGCGCGAGGATGTTGAACGTCACGTCGCCCGAGCCGACGGGATTGTCGCTGTAGGCATAGCCGGCGCGGAAGGTCCACCGGTCGGTGGCCCGCCACTCGGCGCCGATCTTGAAGACGTCGACATCCTTCCAACCGAAACCGGGGCCGTTGTCGCCGCCGAGCGGCGGCAGCGCGGTCGACGGGTTCGAGATCGATGCGATATCGCCGTAGAAGATGTGCTGGTAGTCAAGCATCAGCGTCAGGTCAGGCCTGGCATCCCAGGCAAGGCCCGCGGTCACCGAGGCCGGGATGTCGAAGCCGCCGCGCTCGGCGAAGAGGCCCGCATACTTGTCGAACTTCTGCATGTACATGCGGCTCTGGCCAGAGAGGCCGAACCGCAGGCTCGGCGTGATCTTCCATTCGAGACCCGCACGCAGGCCGCCGCCGAAGGAAAGGTCGTAGCCGTTGTCGGTGAGCCGGGTCGGGTCCAAGGAGATCGGGGCGAAGGCGGCGAGACCGCGCGCGGCAAACCGCTGCGCGGCAAATGTCGGCGAGATGCCGACGCTCACCGGGCCGAAGGAGCGGGCATAGTCGACGGAGAGGAAGACCTGCATCAGGTCGACGCCGGCCTTGCCGCCGCAGAACACGCCCGCGCCGCCGCCGCAGGCCGGGTTCGGTACGGCGGCATAGGTCGTGTTCATGCCGCCGTTGCCGTAGAGCGAGATGCCCAAGGATGAAACCTCGTCGATCTGCCGCACATAGGCGACATTGGGCATCAGGAAGAGGGTGGAGCCGCTTTCGACCGGCCCCGGCGCGACGAAGCCGGGCCCGGACGTCCCATAGCCGCGATACGGCAGGAACAGCGAGGCGCCGATCTGCAACTGGTCGCCTACGCCGACGATGCCCGCCGGATTGAGCGTCTGCGCCATGGCGTCGCGCGAGTCGGCCACGCCCGCGCCACCCAGCGCGTTCTGCCGCACGCCGAATCCAACCTGGAAATATCCATCCGTGGCCGAGGACGGCGCGCAGGCCGCCGCCATCGTCAGCATCGCTGCGGCGACGCCGGCCAGGATATGTCTCTTCGTCATGTTCCCCTCCCCCAAACCCGGTTCGCCGGGCCTCTCGTCCGCGTCGGACACGTCCGGCGCGAGATTGCCGATGCGCGGACTCCTCCCGCCACGCGCCCGGATCGTTCAAATGTACAAGTTGATGTCGCTCCTGGTCGCCACTTCGATGTAGCTCGCGGCACCGCCGAGCGCCGGCCCCTCGATCATGTCGTCCATCGTGTATTCGAAGAGATCCATCGTCATCTGGCAGGCGATCATCTTGACGTCCGCCTCGAGGGCCATCTCGCGCAGCTCCTCGATCGAGGCGACACCCTTCTTCTTGATCAGGTTCTTCATCATCGCCGTGGCGATGCCGTCGACTCCGGGCACCGCCGAGACCAGGTTTGGCAGTGCCATGTGCATGCCCATCATCGGCATCTGCATCGCCGGATTGCCGAGCGTGGAGATCTTCAGGTCGAGCTTCTTCTTCAGGAGCGTCAGCCCGTAGAAGGTGAAGAACATGGTCACCTCGAGACCCATCGCCGCCGCGGTCGTGGCCAGAATGAAAGGTGGGTAGGCCCAGTCGAGCGTGCCCTTGGTGACGATCAGGGACATCGACTTGGCGTTGGCTTCACTGCTCATGGTCTCCTCCTCGCCGGATATCGCCGGCACGATTTCGGTTCAGCCGGCCGGCGGCACCGGTGGCGTCACCGCATCAGGACGCACAGCCGGCGAAGGCGTCGGCAGCCATCTTGGCTTCGTAGGGGGCGGCGACTGCGGTGCCCGGCGTCAGCATCGCCTTGGCCGCGGCGAAATCGGCGGGTCTGACCCTGACCATCCAGCCGGCGCCGTAGGTGTCTGCGTTGGCGAGCTTCGGATTGGCGTTGAGTTCCTCGTTGACCTCGACGATCTCGGCGTCGAAGGCGAGCTTCGCCGGGCCGACCCACTTGCCGGACTCCACGGTGGCGCACGACTTGCCTTCCGGGACCGTCTTGCCCGGCTTCTTGGCGGTGAACGCCACGAGCTGGCCGGCCATGCCGGTGGCGATCATCGTCATGCCGACGGTGAATGTGCCGTCACCGTTGTCTCGGTACCAGAGGTTGTTGTCGACGTCGTAGAACAGTTCGTCGGGGAGATTGCATCCGCGCACGGTCGGCATGGCCGGACCTCCTTGGCTCACACGATTCGGGTTTCGGAAAATTCGGACTGCCTGAGCGGCCGCGACGAGCAGCAGAACTCGCCCAGCCCCGCCGTCTCCAGCTTGCCGCCGACGAACAGGGCGAGGTGGCGCACCACCATCGCCGCAAGGCGGACCAGCCGGGCACGCTCTTCGGCGCCGGTCTCCACACGGATCAGGTTGCGGTGGTAGACGATCTCGCGGCAGGTCTCGCGGCAGGCATTGAAGCTCGGATCGCCGCGCGCGCCCTGCCGGTGCAGCGCGAGCAGGCGAAAGCCCTCCACGGTGCTCCTGGTAGGGACCTGTCCGTGCGCCGTCAGCCACGTCTCGAGAACGGACTCGCCGGCTTCGAGGAGTTCGTCCGCAAGTGCGTCCGCATCGTGCGACAGCACGGATTGCGGCGCGGAAACGATGGCGTCGGTGCGCGCGGTGACGTCGTTGATGGCGAACGCGGCGCGATCCGTCATGCCAGCCCCTTCTCGCGGATCAGATCGCGCGAATCGGAGAAGTTCTCGTGCACGCCGACCTTCCGCGGCGACAGGCCGAGCGCCATCCCGAGCAACTGGGTGAAGTAGAGGATCTTCACCCTGGTCTTCTTGCCCAACACCTTCTCGGCGCGCACCTGGTGCATCTCGAGGCCGGTGTGGCAGGTCGGGCATTCGGTCGCGATCACGTCGGCACCGCAGGCTTCCGCGGTCGTCAGCAGGTTGAGAACCAGCTTCGTCGAGGTGTCGCTGTCTGAAAGCGCGTGGGCTCCGCCGCAGCAGGCCGTCTTCAGCGGGTATTCGACATTCTCGGCGCCGGCGGCGGCCAGGATGTCGTCCATGAAGTGCGGTTTGGCCGTCGATTCGCTGCCTGGTCCCTTGTCCTTCTCCGGAAAGATGTGGCGCGGGCGCGTGTACATGCAGCCGTAGTAGTTGGCGACCTTCAGCCCGGAGAGCGAGTTGCGTACGCGCTCGCGGATGCCCTCCTCACCCACCGAATGCTTGATCCAGTCGAGCGCGTGGATGGTCTCGACCGCGCCGGCCTCGTAGGTGCGATGGCCGGCCTTACCGCTCAGCCGCGCGTTCACCTCCCTGGACTCGGCGTCGTGGGCGAGATCGTATTCGGCCTTCTTCAGATTGTGGTAGCAACCGTTGCACGGCGCCATCACCGTGTCGAAGCCCATGTCCTCGGCGATCGAGAGGTTGCGCGCCGAGAGATAGGTCTGCAGCTTCGGGTCTACGTTCTTGACCTCCATGGCGCCGCAGCAGTTCCAGTTCTTCAGCTCGACGACCTCGAGGCCGAGTGCTTCGCCGACCGCCTTGGTCGAGCGGTTGTAGGCATGGCCGGTGCCTTCGAGCGCGCAGCCGGGATAGTAGGCGACCTTGTCGTATTTGCCGGTCATCTATCGGCTCCCCTTGCGTCGAGACGGAGAGCCCGCCGGTTGGCGGCTTCGCGCTCGGCGACATATTCGTTGATCGCCGTCCGAGCCTTGCCCCAGGACCGCGTGCGCGGCCGGAAGATGGCAGCGAGACCGAGGCGGATCAGGTAGAAGACCGGGAAGCGGCGAAGGAGGCCGGCGATCAGGGCGACGATCCACGGCTGCGCCAGGGGCTGGCCGGTGCGGGCGAGGAACTGGCGGAGGACCAGACCCTCCTCGATCTTGCCGGTCTCGAACACCTGGTGCGAGAACGCCTCGTCGAAGACCATAGATGGCTTCTTCTCGGTATGGCCCTTGAGTTCGAGCCAATGCGCCGTCGCCTTCATCACACCTTCCGGATTGACGTCGCGCGGGCAGGCGTAGGTGCATTTGTTGCACGAGACGCACTGCCAGATGATGTCCTTGTCGCGGACGAGCTCGGACTCCATGCCGAGCCGGATCAGGTAGATCCAGTAGCGCGGGTTGAAGTCCGGGTTGATCGCATTGACCGTACAGGCGTTGGTACACGAGCCGCACTGCCAGCAGCGCGAGATGTTCTCGCCGCCGCCCAGCGCCTCGATTTCATCCTGCAGGTTCTCGTTGTAGTCGGTGAGCGCGCGGCTCTCGATGAAGGTCGACCAGTGGCCCGAGACGTCGATACCGTCGATGACGAGCTTCTCATGCTCGATCAGGTTCTCCGGGCGGATCAGCGACTTTTCGTGGATCGGCATCAGTGCGCTCCCGTGGCCGTGAGGGCACGCGGCGCGCCGAGAACGTGCGCCGTGCCGTCGATGAGCTTGAGCCGCGTACGGCCGCTTTCGGTGTCGACGGCGTCGAGCCCGAGCAGGCGGCGGGTATGGGCCATCGGATCGCCCTGGCTGGCAAAGTCGGAGCGCAGGTACTGGCCGCCACGATCGTTGATGTAGCCGGCATAGACATGAGCGCAGAGCAGATCGGTGTAGAAAGGCAGGTCGCGGAAGACGCCGTTCTCGGCCAGAAACTCGGCGAGTTCGCCGGCGAGGACGGAAAAGGTGCGGAAATCGTCGCGGGCGACGATATGCGCCGCATCGACGTCGTCGGCGAACCAGATCTCGCGCAGCACGCCGGTACCGACACGGGCGTCCCACATCCATCGCGTCATCAGCGGGTAGCGCTCCGGCGCCACGAAATGCAGTACCTCCGCGGCGAGATCGCGGACCCAGCGGTGGCCGCGGTCGTCGGGAAAGGCGGCGACGAACGCGGCCAGCCGCTCGTCGGCGGTGGAGACGTCCGACCAGCCGTCGAGCAGGGCGACGAGACGGCGGCGCAGCAGGACAAAGCTGTTCTCGCCGAGCCAGGCCCCGACCCGGCGGCGGGCGGGCGTGATGAACGACGCGAGGTCGAGAAACTCGCCCTCGCTCATGTCGGCGACGCGACCCTTGCCGAGGACCTCCTGGAACAGCGAGGCCTTCAGCGCCAGCGCGCCGACATAGCGCTCGACGCCGCCCGTCTGCTCCGCCGAGGCGACGAGGTTTTCGAAGGCCCGGCGCAGCCTCGGCCCGCTGAGGTCGAGCACGGGGCCGGCCGGCGGCGGCGGCGTCTTCCGGTCCCTGCGAAACAGGCCGAGCATCATTCAGCCGCCTCGCGCACCGCGCCGTTGACGAGGTTGAGGGCGGCGATCGCCGCTGCCTGGCCCTGGGCGATCGAATCGTCGATCGTCTCCGGACCGGTCGCAGCACCTGCGACGAAGACGCCGGGCCGGCTGGTGTGGCCGAGGCTCGAATAGGCGGAACCCTTGTCCAAGTAGCCGTACTTGTTCAGGCGCACGTCGAAGATCGCAGAGATCGTCATGTTGTCGACGTTCGGATCCATGCCGATGGCGTGCACGACCATGTCGAAGGGAATCGAGATCGGCCGCTTGACCAGCGTGTCCTCGCCCTTCACCAGCAGACGCTTGCCGTCGGAGGTGACTTCGGCGATGCGCGCCTTGACGTACTTGACCTTGTGGGTCTCCTGACTCTCCCAGTAATAGGCGCCCTCGTAGAGACCGAAGGTACGGATATCCATGTAATAGATGTAGACGTTGCACTTGGGCAGCGCCTCGCGGATCTCCATGGCGATGTTGGCCGATACCGTGCAGCAGATCTTCGAGCACCATTCGCGGCCGATCTGGCGGTCGCGCGAGCCGACGCAGAGCAGGATCGCGACGCGGTCGGGCGCACGCCCGTCGGACGGGCAGCGGACTCCGGCGCCCGACGACAGCATCTGTTCGACCTGGACCGTGGTGACCACGTCGGGATAGGTACCGAAGCCCCATTCCGGCTTGTTGACGCTGTCGAAATGGGTGAAGCCGGTCGCCAGGATCGCCGCGCCCGCCTCGATCGTCTCGCCCGATTTCAGCCGCGCGCTGAAGCGGCCGGGCTCGCCGGCGAAGGCGTCGATCGATGTGCCGAGGCGAACGTCGATCAGCGGATTGTCGACCACCCGCTGCACCATGCCGCCAATGGCATCGCGTGCCCATTCGTGCGACGGCACCAGCTTGGCGTAGCCCGAAAGGATCGGGGCGCCGCCCAGGCGGTCGACCTTCTCGACGAGCGTGACGCGCCGGCCGGCGGAGGCGAGCGCATGGGCGGCGGAGAGGCCGGCGGGGCCGCCGCCGACGATCAGGACAGGCCTTGTCACCGGGCACCTCCCGCGAGAGCCCGCGGCTTGACGTAGCCGGGTCCGGAGGTAATGGCCCGCTTCGGGTCGTAGAGGGTCTCGATCCGCCCGGCCTTGACCTCGCCCAGATAGGCCTCGAATTCCGCCTTCGCCTTCTCCCAGTCTATTCCCATCTTTTCCAGCAGTTCCTCGAAGGGCGAAGCGTGCCAGTGCAGCTGCGCGAGCTTGTAGGGGTGTGCGCCGAGCGCGAGCGCGGCGAACTGGCAGTCGGCCATGATCGGCAGGGCGTAGACCTTGTCTACGGCGCGGCCGATCCACTGGTTCTTGTCGAGCGTCGTGATGCAGCCCGTGTCGTGGCCGATCATGACGTCGGCTCGGGCTTCCTCGACGGCGACGCGGATCTTCCGGTCGATGGCGAAGGAGCGGGTAAACTCGCGCTCGCCGATGATGTGGCGGAAGCCGAAGCCGCAGCAGTCGTACCAGGTCGAATAGTCGATGACGTTGGCGCCGAGCGTCTGCAGGATGCCGGTCGTCACCGCGACACGGTTCCCGTCGAGCACCGTGTCGTCGTAGATGACGTCCTCGGGCACCATCTTGTAGACGTGGCAGGCCGGATGCACGGTCGCCCGCAGGCCGGAGACGTCGACGACCTGGTGCTCCTTGAGCCTGTGGCGCACGACGTGCAGCCATTCCGAATAGTGCACGATCTCTTCGGGAATGAGCAGCTTGCCGTCGACGAGACGCCCGAGCTTGCCGAGGATCTTCCTGACCTCGGCGCGCAGCTCCGCGGAATGCAGCAGGAAGATGCGCATCTCCTTGTAGTTGCCGAACGAGGTGCCGCAGTGGACGAGCGGGTAGTAGGTGCCCTCGGGCAGGCCCTGCGCCTTCGCCGACACGTAGGCCTGGTGGAAGTTGCGCAGGAAGACGGCGGCCAGGCTGACAACGTTGCCGATGCCCGAGCCGTGGTAGTTCCACGCCGTGCACGAGGTCTGGTCGGTCTCGTCGAGGTAGTTCACGCCGAGCCTGTTCATCAGCCACAGCACCGAACTCGGGTAGCCGGGAATGTTGCCGCACTGGCCGCAGGACTTGTGGTGCCAGAGATTGTTCGTCGGAATCTTCTTGTCCCAGCCGTAGAGCGTCTTGGCCATCACCGGTTCGTGGCGGTCGGAAATCCGGTGGACGAGGATCTCGCCCTCCTTCTCCAGCTGCCACATGATGTCGCGGACGTCTTCCTTGCGGTCCTTGCCCGTCAGCAGGGCGCGCCGGTCGATCTTCGCCTCGACCCAGTCGGTGGCGCGACGCGCCTCGTCGGGCGTCAGGCTCGCCGCCCGCCATTCGGCACCGAAGCCTTCGAAGGCGCCTTTTCCGCCGCTTTCCGCATTCGCCATGTCATTCCTCCCAGATTGACGGCGACGACCCAGAACCCTCCGGCTCAGCCGTCAGTCTCGTCCTCGTCGTCGTCTTCCTGCTCCTCGAGCCACTCTTCCCACTCTTCGCGCTTCTCATCCATGACGTCCGAGACGACGTCGAAGAGGTTCTCGTCGACCGTCTCGAGCTGGTCGAGAACGCCCGTCGCTTCCCAGATCGTGTAGAGTTCGACCGAGGTCTTCAGATTGACCT
This sequence comes from Hyphomicrobiales bacterium, assembly GCA_012842935.1. Taxonomy (GTDB): domain Bacteria; phylum Pseudomonadota; class Alphaproteobacteria; order Rhizobiales; family Rhizobiaceae; genus DUSC01. The sequence continues at coordinate 27,544 of DUSC01000179.1, forward strand.
CCCATGCGGTGTCGAGCGTATGCATCGTCGGCATGGGGATGGCCTTGCGCAGGATGTTGAGCGGCGCGTCGACCTTGCTGACATTCGGCCCCCAGTCGGGGAAGGCCTCGCGCGTGATCATGTTCGGCGCCAGCTGGTTGCCGGTCGAGATGACCTTCAGGAGCACCCGGGAGAACGGCCGCAGCACCTCCTTGGCCGATTCCATCCCGTGCTTGATCGCCACCTCGCGCATGATCATGACCAGACCGCCCGGCGAGTTCTCGAACGGACAGCGTGCCGCGCATGTGTAGCACTGGGCGCATGCCCAGATCTTTTCCTGCATGGCGTCGTAGATGCCTTCGAGATTCTCCGTCCAGAGGAGCTGGACGATCTCGCGCGGCGAATAGTCGTAGTAATGCGCAGACGGGCAGGTCGCGGTGCAGATGCCGCAGTTCAGGCAACCGTGAATCTCGTGGTCGTAGACCGCGTGGCTGCGGATGTCGTCGAAGATTTCCTCGAGCTTGGCGCGCGCCACGGGAGCCCCTTCGGACACCGGGTCGCTGATCTGGGCGTGAACGGACACGTTTCCCTCCCGTCTGGCTATCCGGCTGGCGGGCTAATAGGTCAGCACCCTCGCGTCGTCGTTCTCCATGACCTCCTCGATCACCTTGGCGCCGCCGACGATACCCTCGCATTCGGGGATCAGGTCGTCCTCGGTCATTTCGAACAGATCGAGATTGGGGGAGCAGCAATAGAACTTCGCGCCGGCCTCGTGCGCATCCTTGATGAAGTCGTAGACGGTCTTCGGCGAGCCGGGCTTCACGACCAGCTTCTCGGCCACGCCCTTCTTCATCAGCTGACCGGCCGTCGCCGTGCAGATGACGTCGACCTCGTAATCCATCGCTGCCGCCACCGTGGCCTGGAAGAACGGCGCACCGAGCTCCTCCCCGTTGCGCGGGTCCGTGTTGACCATGATGATGATCAGCTTCTGGGCCATTCCGCTCGTCTCCTCCCTCCGGCGCGCGTCATTTTTGGTTATCCTCGCGGCGCGCCGGGAACGACATGTTGCGGAGACGATACATTCCGTTTTTGGAATATGCAACGGTTTTCGCCCGAACCTCGCCGCCGGCCTGCAGGCCGTCACATCAGGCCCGTGTGGCGGCACATCCCGATCATCATTTCGCTCAGCGCGACGGCGATCTCGCCTTGCCTGGCGCGCAGGACCGCCAGCGCCTCGGCGGTGTCGGGCGGCGTCTCGGCGAACTCCATGATCAGGTCCTCGACCATGCCGGACTTCGTCCCCGGGTGGCCGAGGAAGCCGAGGCTGTTCGCGCCGACGGCGAAGACCATCGGCGCGCCGCTGCCGTCGACGGCGAACACCTCGGCGCCGGCCGGCAGCACCGGGCGGTCGCGCAGGTAGCAGGCGAGCGGGAAGCGCGCGGGAAGGTGGCCGGCCAGCGCGCCCTCCGAGACGCGCCGCGCCTCGGCGATCTCCAGCCGCAGCGGCGCCTCGTCCGCGCCCCCGCCGGCCGCGGCGCACAGCATCAGTGCGCCCAGTTCGATCCCGATCACCGGCAGTCCGGCGTCGAGGAAGACCTTCGTCAGCCGCAGCTCCGGCATGGCGCTGGGCAGGAGATGCCCGCTGACCAGGCCGTATGGCCCTGCGCCGAGCAGGACGAGCCCGTCGTGACCGCTGATCCCGGCGGGGACGGTGCCGCCGTGAGCGAACGGCCGCGCATAGGTGAAGCGGATGTTGCGGCCCTCGAGATGGTCCTCGATCAGGCCGAGATACTCCGCCTCGGTATGCTGGACGACGAGAACCGTCTTCACCGGCGGTCTGCGGTCAGTCGCCGGTTTCAACGGCCGCCATGATCGCGGCGGCCATGTCCTTCGCCGTGACGCCAGGCATCTCGATCCGCAATTCTTCCGCCTTCTTCGACGCCGCGGCGGCGATCGCCTCTGGCGAAAGCTCGGTCCCGACCAGGGCACTGGCGAGCCGGTCGACGCCGTCGGGCGGCAGGCAGGTGAAGTCGCCGGAAATCATGAGGTCGGCGATCCGGCCGTCGCGGGCGAGAAGATGCACACGCATGAGCCCGCCGGGCGCCTTGTAGGCGCTTTCCGTGAGATGCGTTCCGGCCGAGATCTTGACCCCCATCTCGACGAGCTTGCGCCCTTGCGCGTAGGTCCAGTCCGGGTCAGCCAGTTCGCGCTCGGCCATCTCGATGGCCGCCCATTCGGCGTCGGTCGGGGTGCTCGCGACGGGTTCGACGCCGAGCACGTCGGCGCAATGCGACAGGAAGCGCGCCTTCAGAACGTCACGCGCCGGGGGCTCGGGCAGGAGCTTCGCCATCGTCGTCATGTAGTCGTCGAGGGTCTGCCGCAGCTTGTCGCGGAATTTTTCGCTCGGCACCTTGAGGCAGCGGACCATGGTCTGCGTGTCGAAGTCGAACATGAAGCTTCCGACCATCACCGTCGCCTCGCCGATGCTCGCCGCCCCGGTTCCGCCGATCTTGCGCCCGTCGACCTGGATATCGTTGATCGGCCGGTAGGCGGCATTGATGCCGAACTCCCGGTAGGTGCGCACCACCGGCTCGATGAACAGCGGATAGAGGTTGATGGCGAACTCCGGCGCCTTGGCCCGCGGGTAGACGAAATGCGTGAAGAGCTGGTTGCGGTCGAGATAGACCGCGCCGCCGCCGACGTGGCGGCGATAGATCGGCAGGCCGTGTTCGCGGCAGTAGTCCTCGTCGACCTCCCGGGCAATCTCCTGATGGATGCCGACGCAGACATAGGGCGTCTCCGGGCTGACGAGCGAAAGCACCGGGTCGCTGTCGGGGCCGATGGTCTTTGCAAGCCCGTGGTAGACCGCCTGGCTGCGAAGGGCCGGCACGAAGCCGAAGTCGATCACTCTCAGTCGCACGTCACTTCCTCCCTCGCCGCTCCGCCGGCCATGGCCGGGGCGATGATCGCATCATTACATACCGATTTCGGAATGAATGAAAAGCGGAAGAACACCCGATCGAAGGAAGAGGGTGACCGCATCGCCTGCGGCAGGGCGGCTGCGGGCCTTTCAGGACCGGAACGCGTCAGCCGCCGCCGAGCCGGACCGCGGTGCAGGACGACGTGTCGGCCCGCACCGGACCGGTGTCCGGGTCGGCATAGGCGCAGGCCGGATCGCCGGGATCCGGCCAGCCGCACGCCCGACGACAGGGCGGCCGCCGTGCGCTCACGTTGTTCGTCCGCGCCGCGCGACCCGGACTCATCGCCAACACGTTGAATTTCGACTATGAGATAGGCCGGCGGACGAGTTCTCCGAACCGATCCAGCGCCTTACGATCAAGGGCGAGATGATCGACCTGGCCTGTCACGTCATCGAGACAAAGGGGGGGACCTTCGATCCGTCCGTCCATGACGACCGCCACGACGCGGCCCTCGCAGGGCTGGTCAGGGCCAAGGCGCAGGGGCGCGCGATCAAGGCGCCGGCGCGCGCGCCGAAACGGCGGGTCACCGACATCCTGGACGCGCTGGGGTGCTGCGCCGAGGTACCGGACGGCCGGGCGTCGCGGACGGGGATGGCGCGCCGAAGGGCTGTCGCGGACCGTGCGCCGGCGACACGCGAGACGGGTTGACGCCATGGCGCTCGACACTGACCGGCGAAGGCGCGACGTCACCCGTACGGCCGGACCGTCCGGGAAGTCCGAGGCGCGTGGCGAAGCATGGTCCTTCGTCGTGCAGAAGCATGATGCCCGGCATCTTCACTACGACTTCCGCCTGGAGATGGACGGCGTGCTGAAGAGCTGGGCCGTGACCCGCGGACCGAGCCTTGTCGCCGGCGAAAGGCGCCTTGCCGTCCATGTCGAAGATCACCCCCTCGAATATGGCGCATTCGAGGGGACGATTCCCAGAGGCGAGTATGGCGGCGGCAGGGTCATCGTCTGGGACCGTGGCACGTGGACGCCGATCGGCGACGCCCGGCGCGGCTACAGGACGGGACGTCTCGACTTCGATCTCCACGGCGAGAAGCTGCGCGGGCGCTGGCATCTGGTGAGGATGGCGAGCCGTCGCGGCGAGAGGCGGGACAACTGGCTCCTGATCAAGGGCAACGACGGCTTCGCCCGCGGCGAGGCAGATCCCGACATCCTGGAACAGAGGCCTGAATCCGTGATCAGTGGTCGGCTCATCGCCGACATCGACGACGAGGGGCCGGGCCGGTCGTCGAAGACCGGTCGCATCGATCCGCTTCCGGAGGATGATCCGCCCATCGATCCGTCGGCGTTCGACGGCGCGCGCAGGGCGGAGGACCCCGGCTTCGTGCCGCCGGCGCTGGCGACACTCCGCGCCTCGCCGCCGACAGGATCGCGCTGGGTTCACGAGATCAAGTTCGACGGCTACCGCCTGCAGGCGCACATCTCCGGCGGCAAGATCCGTCTGCTGACGCGCAGCGGACTGGACTGGACCGGCAGGTTCGGCGCCGCGGTCCCGGTGGCGCTCGCCGCTCTCCCCCTCACGACCGCAATCGTCGACGGGGAGATCGTGGTCGAAACGGCCGGCGGCGCCTCCGATTTCTCCGCGCTGCAGGGCGATATCTCGGAGGGACGGAGCGACCGCTTCCGTTTCTATGCCTTCGACCTCCTTTATCTCGACGGATACGACCTGCGCGGCTGCCCGCTTGTCGACCGGAAGGCCGCGCTGAAAACCCTTCTCGAAAGCGCCGACCCCGTCCTCGCCTACAGCGAGCATTTCGCCGGGGAGGGCGAGATCATCCTGCGCCATGCCTGCCGGATGAGCCTCGAGGGCGTCGTCTCCAAGGTTCGCACCGGCAAATACCGTTCCGGGCGAAGCAAGGAGTGGATCAAGTCGAAGTGCTCGGACCGCCAGGAATTCGTCATCGCCGGCTATGTCCCCTCGGCCACATCCGACAAGGCGATCGGATCACTCGTGCTCGGCTACCACGGCAAGGGCGGGCTGGTGCACGCCGGACGGGTCGGGACCGGCTTCAGCCGCAGGATGGCCGAGGAACTCTGCCGCCGGCTCGAGCCGTTGCGCCGGGCGGACAGCCCGTTTGCCGAACCGCTCGACGCCGAGGCCCTGCGCGGCGTCCGCTTCGTGGAACCGCAGCTGGTAGCCGAGGTCGAGTTCCGAAGCTGGACCGCCGACCGGCTGTTGCGCCATGCCTCCTTTCGCGGCCTTCGCGAGGACAAACCGGCCGCGGAGATCGTTCGCGAGGATGCGCTGAAGGCGACCGCGACGGAAAGCGCGCCGACCGCGCGCGTGAACCTCAGCCATCCGGACCGCGTCTACTGGCGGGATGCCAGCGTGACCAAGGAGGGCCTTGCCGACTACTACGCCCAGGTCTGGCGTTTCATGGCGCCGTTCGTCGTCTCGCGTCCGCTGGCGCTGCTACGCTGCCCGAACGGGGCGGAGGGGCCGTGCTTCTTCCAGAAACACGCCTGGAAGGGACACCACAAGGCGATCCTGACGCTCGACGACCCGAACGACCGTTCGGAGGAACCCATCCTCGCCATCGACGGGCTCGACGGGCTGATCGGACTCGTTCAGGCGGCGGTGCTCGAAATCCACCCTTGGCAGGCCACGCTCGACGACCTCGAACATCCCGACCAGATCGTCATCGACATCGATCCGGGCGAAGGCGTCGAATGGACGGATGTCATCAACGCCGCGCGCGAGGTCAGGGCGAGGCTTGCCGAGAGCTCCCTGGAGAGCTTTGTCAAGACGACGGGCGGCAAGGGGCTCCATGTCGTCGCTCCGCTCAAGCCCGCCGCCGGGTGGAGCGAGGTCAAGGCCTTCACCCGGGGGCTGGCGGAAGCGATGGCGGCCGATTCGCCCGACCGCTTCGTCGCCACGATTGCCAAGGCCAAGCGGCGCGGCAGGATCCTTGTCGACCATCTGCGCAACCAGCGCGGCGCAACGGCGGTGGCGCCCTATTCCACCCGAGCCCGCGCGGGGGCGCCGGTCGCCATGCCGCTCGACTGGGACGAGCTGTCGCCAGCGGTCGGCCCGGCCTATTTCACCGTGGCGAATGCCGTGACCAGGCTGGCCAACCTGTCGTCCGATCCGTGGCGCGACTTCCGCAAGGCCGCGGTGCCGCTCGAATCCGGAAGCGGAACCGTCGCCGGTCGGACAGGTCGATCGCGCTGACGTTCACGGTTCGGCGCGGCAAGCCGGCCTCGCCGCGCAACCCTCGCCGCCGCAGCGCAGCGTCCACAGCACCATCCCTGGCCGCGGGTCTCGGGCATGACCGCCCTTTCGCGACGGCAGAGGCCGAGGCGGGCGACCCCGGCATCATCAATACCGGGCAGGATCGGCGACCCGGCCCGGTCGCTGTTCCGTGCCGGAGTCCTCCTGCACGATCGGCTCCGACAGTACCCGCGCGAACGATGACGCCGGCTCGGCGGTCCGGCGCCGACGGTGGCTTCTTCGTTTCCGCCCCGGATCGGCGGTTCGCATGGAACCAGTCGGCTTCCCGGGAATTCTGCGTAGCCACGCCGGCTGGCCGCCATGCCGCGCAGGACCGCAAAGGAGAAACCCGATGGACGACAACGGACGTCGCACCGAAGGACGTGCGGAAGACCCGAAACTGCTCGAAGAACAGCTTCGCGAGGGCCTCGAAGACAGCTTCCCGGCCAGCGACCCGGTGGCCGTGACCTCGACCACGATCGCCGGGCGGAGCAAGGAGCTCGTCGGCACGGACGAGGTCCTGCGGCGCAAGCGCGAGCAGCGCGAGAAGGCGGCGAGGGACGCGCGCGCGACGGCGGCGGATCGTTCCTGATCGGCCTCGCGCCGCGCCTGTCGCAAGCGGCCGCCGGATGGTCGGGCCAAGCGTCTCGACCATTGCGACGATCTCCGATAGAGGACGAGCGATCGGCGCGGAGCGATCCTCGCCGCGCATGATCGAGGCAGACGGAACCAGCGGCGCGCGAGAGGCGAGAGGGGCGGTATCCTGACGGACGGCGGATTTGCTTTCGTCGCATTGCCCGGCGAAGCCGGGAGAAAGGGGCGGGGTTCCGTCCGTGATGGGGCCGCGGGCCGCTGGTGCCCGGCCGGACCGATCGGAGGCCGGAGGCCGTGATCGAACGAGGCTTCTTCGAACGCACGGCCGTCGAGGTCGCGCGGGACCTGGTGGGTGCAGAACTCCTGGTCGGCGGGGCGGGCGGCATCATCGTCGAGACCGAGGCGTACGAGCGCGACGATCCGGCGTCGCACAGCTACCCGGGACGGACCGCGCGCAACGACGCCATGTTCGGCCCGCCGGGCACCGCCTATGTCTACCGCTCCTACGGCATCCACTGGTGTTTCAACGCGGTATGCCTGCCAGGCAGCGCCGTGCTCATCCGAGCCCTCATGCCGACGATGGGACAGGACCTCATGCAGGCGCGCCGCGGCGTCGCCGACCTGCGCCGCCTCTGCTCGGGCCCCGGCCGCGTCGGCCAGGCACTCGGCATCGACCGTTCGCTGGACGGCATGCCGCTCGACCGTCCGCCATTCTTCCTTCGCGCGCGCCAGGAAGCCGGCAATGACGTGGCCGCGGGCGCGCGCATCGGCATCAGCAAGGCTGCGGAACGCCCCTGGCGCTTCGCCTTGCGCGGTTCGCCCTTCATCAGCCGGCGCATCTAGAGCCGAATCCCATCACGTTGCATCGTAACCTGCGGCAGCGAAGTAGTTTCGGCATTCTGCCGGGGTGAAGAGGTCGATGATGCGGCCGATGGCGTTCCAGAGGCCGTCGACGGTGCGCTCGGCGGCCTTTCTGAG
>DUSC01000180.1 GCA_012842935.1 Hyphomicrobiales bacterium
GCGGCGGAGGAGAAGAAGGACCTTCGGCAGATCGCCGTCGAGCAGTTCGGCGAGGTGATCGCGCTCGTCTCCGTCTGCCGCGCGGTGACGATCGATGTCCCCGTCATGTCCATCATCGCCATGCGTGCGGGGCTCGAGATCGACGACATCCTCGACGACGCGGGAGCCTACAGCGCAACGCTCCTGCCCAAGATTGCCGCGGCGGGAGGCGAGGCGGAAGCATGCCGCGCCGCAGCGGCCTGGTATGGTCCGAATGGCACCAAGGTTCCCAATCTCGTGAAGCCGCTCTGAGCGTGCATCCGCCGGTTCCCTCTTCCCCGCGCCGACGGGCGCTGCCGCCCGGGAAGCGATCCGCAGCATGACGTCCGCCGAACGCGACCGGCGCTTCGCCGCCTTCCGCCACCGTGCGTTCCTGACCTACTGGTGGGCCAGGTTCCTCGCCACCTTCGCCACGCAGATCGTCTCGGTTGCGGTCGGATGGCAGATCTACGACCTGACCCGCGATCCCTTCGACCTGGGCCTGGTCGGCATCATCCAGTTCGCGCCCTCCCTGCTGCTCGTGCTGGTTACCGGCACCGCCGCCGACCGCTTCGGCCGCCGGCTGATCATGGGCCTCGCGGCGGCAGTCGAGGCGCTCTGCGCGCTGGCGCTGCTCCTGCTCATCCTGCGCGGTCTCGAAGGCGTCTCCGCCGTCTTCGCCGTACTCGCCCTTTTTGGCGTCGCCCGCGCCTTCTTCGCGCCGGCCTCGGCTTCGCTCGTCGCCAATCTGGTGCCGCCCGGGGATTTCGCCAACGCCGTTGCCTGGAACTCGTCCGCCTGGCAGACGGCCACCATCGTCGGGCCCGTCGCTGGCGGCCTGCTCTACGGCCTCTCCGCCGAGGTCGCCTATGCCACGGCGACGCTGCTGATGGCGGCGACCGCCGCGCTGTCTTTCCTCATCGCCGCTCCGCGCCAGCGCACCCAGGCCGAGAAGCCGACGCTCAAGACACTGTTCGCCGGCTTCCGCTACATCTGGAGCGAGAAGATCGTGCTCGGCGCCGTCTCGCTGGACCTCTTCGCCGTCCTGCTCAGCGGCGCGGTCGCGCTCCTGCCCGTCTATGCGCGCGACATCCTCGAGCTGGGTCCGTGGGGTCTCGGTCTGCTGCGCGCCGCGCCGGGCATCGGCGCCGTCGCCGTCGCGCTGTGGCTCGCCGGCCATCCGATCCGCGACCACGCCGGGATCCTGCTGTTCGTCTTCGTCGGCCTCTTCGGCGCGTTCACCGCGATCTTCGGCGTCTCCACCATTCCGTGGGTGTCGATCGTCGCGCTGGCCTTTGTCGGCGCCGCCGACATGGTCAGCGTCTATGTCCGCGAGACGCTGATCCAGCTGTGGACGCCCGACCGGGTGCGCGGCCGCGTCAATGCCGTCAACATGGTCTTCGTCGGCGCCTCCAACGAAGTCGGGGAATTCCGCGCCGGCACCATGGCGGCGCTGATCGGCACAGTCCCGGCGGTCGTCGTCGGCGGCGTCGGCGCCATCGCGGTGGCCGGCCTCTGGGCCGTCATGTTCCCCGCACTGCGGAAGGCGCGGCACCTCGACGGGCGGGTATGAGCCGCGCCGGCGCCGGCCGGCCGAAGACGATCTCGAGAAACTCGTCCAGCCAGCGTTTCAGGTGCATGTCCCAGATCATGCGGCCGCCGAGATGGTCGCGGCCCGGCTGGGCGCCGGGGAGCTCGAACCGGTGGGCGCCGCGCACCACCCAGCGATGCATCATCAGCGCCGTGAGTTCGGCGTGGAACTGGATGCCCCAGGCATTGTCGCCGTAGCGGAACGCCTGGTTGGGGTAGGTCTCGGCCGTGGCCAGCAACGTCGCGCCCGAGGGCAGCGAAAAGCCCTCGCGGTGGAACTGGTAGACCATCTCCGGCCATTGCATCAGCGCCGCACCCTGCTCCGTCGCCCTGATCGGATACCAGCCGATCTCGACGAGCCCGTCGCTGCGGCCGGCCACCTGACCGCCGAGGTGGTTCACCAGCATCTGCGCGCCGAGGCAGATGCCGAGGAAGGGGCGGTTCTCGCGCAGCGGAACGGCGAGCCAGTCCGTTTCGCGGCGGATGTAGTCCTCCCTGTCGTTGGCGCTCATCGGCCCGCCGAAGACGACGGCCCCGGCATGCGCATCGAGCGTGTCCGGCAGGGGGTCGCCGAGCGGCGGCCGGCGGATGTCGAGGTCGAAGCCCCTCTCGAGAAGGAGATGCCCCACCCGACCGGGGCTCGACATTTCCTGATGGAGGATCACAAGGATCTTCGGTCCCGGCCGCCGCGGCATGATGGCTCAGTCTCCGGAAGCCCCGGCCGCGCGCGCGGGACGGCGGCGGAGCTCGACCCTCTCCCGGCTGTCGACGCCGATATGCTCGGCGATCCGCCAGACCAGGTTGTCCTCGAGTTCGTGACGCTCGCCGTCCGCATAGACGACGTCCCACAGGATGCCGACGAGTTCGGCCCGCGCCTCCCTGTCGAGATGGCGCTTGACGACCGAGGTGAACGCGTAGAGATCGACGGCCTCAGCATCCGCCTTCTCGCCCGCCTCGACCAGCGACTCGAGTTCGCCGTCGGTCACGCCGAACAGGCCCGTGAGGGCCGCGCGAAGGCGTTCGGCCTCCGCGTCCAGTCTGAGCCCGTCGGCATCCATCAGGTGGATCATCAGCGCGGCGACCGCGACCCGGGGATTGTCCCGGTCGTCATTGGCGACGACGGCTCCACCGGGCAGATCCTTCAGGAAGGCGAGGAAGCGGTCGATCATGGTCAGGCCTTGGGGGGTGAAAGGACTTAACCGGAACGGGCGTCGCGCGCAATCAGAACAGCTTGAAGCGCCTTTCCGCCGGCGCAGCCTGGTCCGGGTCGACGCCGGGATCGTCCGGAACCGGCGCCGCCTCGGCGAAACGCGTCGGCGCAGCAGCGGCCGCGGCCCGCGCCGGCACGGCCGCGGCGGATACCGCGACCGGTCCGGCCTGGGCCGGGAC
>DUSC01000181.1 GCA_012842935.1 Hyphomicrobiales bacterium
CGGCGACGCGCTAAAGATGCCGACGAGGGCCGTCAGCGAGCGGTCACGACTTCCGTCGGCAGCGGATAGGCACCCTTGGTGCCGCGCCAGTGGGCTGCCGCGAAGCCCAGCACGACCAGCGCGAAGCCCTGGTGCAGCAGCGCCCAGCGGAGATCGACCTGGGTGAGCAGCGTACCGACGCCGATGGCCGCCTGGATCAGCACGAGGATGAACAGCACCAGCGCGCGGCGCGCGTGCGTCGTGCCGGGCAGGCGGCGGCGAACGGCGATCATGTGCCACAGCGCCGCCAGGAAAACCGCGTAACCGCCGATCCTGTGCACGAACTGGACGGTCTTCGGGTTCTCGAAGAAATTCGACCAGGCCGGATCGAGGATGAGAAGGTCGCCGGGGACCAGCGCGCCGTCCATCAGCGGCCAGGTGTTGTAGCTGAATCCGGCATCGAGCCCTGCCACCAGCCCACCCAGGAAGATCTGGACAAGGACGGCAATCACCAGCCAGCCCGCGAAGCGCCGCGTGTTCCGATCGGCCGGAGGCGCGGAATGCGGCGCCAACCCGCGGGCGACGATCATGATGGCGGCGAAGATGATGCAGGCGAGCGTCAGATGGACGGCGAGCCGGTACTGGCTAACGGAGACCCGATCGACGAGGCCCGAAGCCACCATCCACCAGCCGACCGCCCCCTGCAGCCCGCCGAGCAGGAACAGGCCGACGAAGCGCGGCGCCATCGCCCGCTCGATGCGGCCGAGCACAAGCAGGACGAGGAAGGGCACGGCGAAAACGACGCCGATACCGCGTGCGAGCGCGCGGTGGACCCACTCCCACCAGAAGATGCGCTTGAACTCGTCGAGGCTCATGCCCTTGTTCAACTGTTCGTACTGCGGGATCTGCCGGTATTTGGCGAACTCTTCCTGCCATTCCGCCTCGTTTAGCGGCGGGACAACCCCGTGGATCGGCTTCCACTCGGTGATCGAGAGACCGGAGTCGGTGAGCCGCGTGGCGCCGCCGACGAGTACCAGGGAAAACAGCACGAGGAGCACGACGTAGAGCCAGCCGCGCACAAGGGCGCGGCTGCGCTGCTGGCGCTCGCGCTCGGAGAGAAGTCGGGTTTCCATGGCCAACTGGGTCATCGCGGAGCCGTTGAGCAGACAAGAGCCACCCGCACCGGGCGGCGGCGACCGGACGGGAGAAGTGGACCATCCTGGCCGCGGCGGCAAGACCGGTCCTCGCGGCAGAGGGTCGCGCCGGCCGGGAAGAAGGCCGCTTGCGCCGCCGCGCCGAAGTTTCTAGGACGGGAAAATCATGCCGCTTCGCCTCAAGAAACTGATCGGCACCGTCCTTCTGGTGCTCCTGGTGATCCTCTACGCACTCGCCGCTACGGCCATCGCGGTGGCGCGGCTCGCCGAATCGAGCGCGATCGTACACCTGCTGTTCTTCCTGTTCAGCGGGCTGTTGTGGGTCCTGCCGGCCATGCTGATCGTCAAGTGGATGGCCGGTCCGAAGGCGATCGACGGCGGCGCGCCGCGCCGCTGACGGCGGTCCTGGCGCTCGGGAACCGCATCAATCCTGGATCAGACCGTGACGACGATCCTGCCGCGGTTGGCGAGCGGCGTCGTCAGGCCGGTCAGCATCGTCCGGATGTGGGCGACGCGCTGGTAGCGCCCGTTCACCGAGAGCCGCGGCAGGGCATGCAGGTTGCCCGCATGGGCGGGCTGGAGCAGGCCGTGGCGAGTCGTGACCGCCGAGACGAAACCCGCCTCTTCGGCCATGCGCACCTCGCGTTCACCGACGGCCCAGGAATAACCGTAAGGATACGCCATGTGCTTCGGTATCTCGCCGAGCTCGATCGCAAGCATGGCGGCGGCGTCGGCGATCTCGCGCCTGGCGTCGGCGTCCGACAGGCGTCGAAGATTGTAGTGATGGACCGAATGGGCGCCGATGGTGACCAGTGGATGGCGGGCTGCCGCGCGCACCTCCTCCCACGTCATCAGGGTTTCGCGCCGCGGCGCGGCGTGATCGACGCCGACGGACCGCGCGAGGTCACGGACGATTCCGCGCTGGTCCTGCTCACGCACGTCACGGGTGAGGAAATCGTGGAGGCGCACGAGCGCGGCAAACTTACGCGACGGGCTGGAGCAGTCGACGGCGACTCGTCCTTCGGGCGTGGAAAGATAGAACCGGTCACGAGCGTCGACGATGTCCTCGACCAGTTCCCACCAGAGGTCCACCTCGCCGTTGATCAGCCCGGGGGCGACGTAGATGGTGATCGGCGCGTCATGGCTTTCCAGCACCGGCAGTGCCTCGGTGAGGTTGTCGCGATAGGCGTCGTCCGCCGTGATCGCGGCGAAACGTGGCGGCGCGCCGCCCTTCTTCAGCCGCTCGACAACCTCGTCCATGGAGACGAACGAGTAGCCGCGACGCTTCATGTCGGCGATGACCGCGTCGAGGAAGAACGGCGAGATCGTCAGGTGGCGGTTGACGCCGCGCGGCTTGGCCGGCGTCGCCGTGACGCGGTGGAGCATGAGGATGGCGCCGACCCCGCCGGTCCAGGGTTCGGCGAGCGGGGCTATCCCGGTCAGCCGGACCGCGTTCAGGGCCAGCTTGCGGAGCACCTCCCCCCTGTCGAACATTCCTTCACCTTTTGCGGCTAGTGTCCCTGCCGCGCGTGGCGATGCCGGACCGACCCGTGACGATCTTATCGGCCGAAGGATTTAAGGATGGTTGACGTGGACGCGTCGTTGCTGGCGAGCGCTGACGAACCGGCCGGGGCCAAGGCCGGAAGCGGATTTGCCGCGAGCGTTCTCACTGATCGCGCGGCGGCCGTCGCGGCGTGCACGGGCTTCACGACGGCAGTCTCTTCGCCCTCGCAAAGCGCGGCCTGGATTTCCGCCTGGGCGGCGGAAGCCGCGGCGGATTTCTTCGTTGCGACATTCTCCTCGGGCGGCCGGCTCCAGTTCGCGCTTGCGCTGGAGGTCGTGCGCTCCGGTCCGTTCCGTGTCGCGCGCTTCCCGGGCGGCCGGCACGCCAACGGCAATTTCCCGCTCCTTTCGACCTCAGCCGACATCCCGCCGGCCGCGATCGGCACGATCGTCGCAGCGGTCGCGAAGGCGCGCCCCGACATCGATCTCCTCGCGCTCGAACGCCTCGCCGACGCGATCGACGGCAGGAGGAACCCGCTGCTCGCCCTGCCTCACGCACCGAGCCCCAATCTCGCGCTCGCCGTCGACCTCGGTGGCGGCTTCGAGGCGCTGCTCGGCCGCTCCAGCGGCAAGAGGAAACGCAAGAAGCACCGCTCGCAGACTCGCAAGTTCGAGGCGGCGGGCGGCTTCCGCCTCATCACGGCGGCGACGCCGGACGACTGCGACCGGCTGCTGTCGGAATTCTTCGACATGAAGCGCGAGCGTTTCGCCAAGATGGGGATCACCGACGTCTTCGCGGAGCCGAGCGTGAAAGCCTTCTTTCGCCGCCTGTTCGTCGACGCGATCGCCGCCGAGCGCCCGGACTTCGTGCTCGATGCCCTCGAGGTCGGCGGGCGACTGCGCGCCGTCACCGGCTCCAGCCGTTGCGGCGACCGCCTGATCTGCGAATTCGGCGCAATCCGCGAGGATGACATGGCACAGGCCAGCCCCGGCGACTTCCTGTTCTTCGAGAACATCCAGCGCGCCTGTCGCGACGGCTTTTCGGTCTACGACTTCAGCGTCGGCGACGAACCCTACAAGCGGCTGTGGTGCGATATCGAGGTCCGCCAGTTCGACGTGCTGGTCCCGCTTACGGCGAAGGGTCGCCTGCTGGCGCTGGCGTTGCGAGCAGCCTCCCGCGCCAAGGCATGGGTGAAGGGCAACCGACGGCTGTGGGCGCTGGTGAAGAGCATGCGCAGTCGGGGGGCCACCGATCCGCGGGCCGCAACCGCCGAGGACTGAGCCGGGCGCCGGCGTCCGGCAGGATCGTCAGGCAGCCGAGCGGCCAGGCATCGGCGAAGAGGGCGGAACGTGCCCGGCCGGCGTGACCAGAGTCGGCTTGCCGAAACCCTTGGCTTCTATGTCGGCGACAGCCTGCACGACCGCCTCGTCGCTCGGCTCGATCACGCTGACCATGACCTCGGTCGCCCCGGCGACGAGGCGGCGAATGCCGTCGGCGTCGGCCGGTCCGCACTCGACGACGACGACGTCGTAGGCGGTCGTCAATGAATTCATGATGATCGGCAGGCGGTCGATGGCGCGCATGGCGCGCGCCGCATCGGCCGTGCCCACGGGAATGACGTGGCAGTCGGAATAGAGATCGCCATGGATCACATCGGTGAACTGGGCTTCCGCGGCGAGCAGGTTGGTGATGCCGGGATAAGAGCCGCTTTCGAGCATCGGGCGCGATGCGGCACCGTTGGCGGTGAGGTCCAACAGCAGCACGCGCAGGCCCGCGTCGGCAACCTCACGGGCCACGAGAAC